>UQWQ01000015.1 GCA_900544755.1 uncultured Collinsella sp.
AGACGAAATAGTCCGTTTTCCTCCGTCCCCAAGGGATCATTACAGTGAGTCGATAAAGCGCTGCTGGGCGGCGCGGCCGGCTTCGTCCCACTTAAAGACGCCGGCGTTGTCGAGCACGTGGCCAAACACTACGCCGACTTCCTCGTGCAGGATGCCGATGGCGCTATCCGCCGTAAGCTCGTCGGCGCGGCGGGCATAGACATCCTCGGCCCACGCGGCATGGCTACGGCAGAGGTCGTCGCCCTCGAGCGCGCCGGCAAGGTCGTAGCTGGTATCGGCTTTGGCCGCCAGCAGGTGCTCGCGGACAGCGCCGAGCTCGGGAACCAGACGCGGCGGCAAAATGGCCAGGCCCATGACCTCGATCAGGCCGATGTTCTCCTTCTTAATATGGTGAAACTCGGCATGCGGGTGGAACACGCCCAGCGGGTGCTCGTCGGTCGTGATGTTGCAACGAAGCGCCAGGTAGGCCTCGTAGATCTCGCCGCCGGCATTGCCGCGGGAGTCGACGCGGCGGATGACGGGCGTCACGGTGTTGTGCGCTACGCCGTCGGCCGTGTGCGCGATAACGCCCACAGACTCGTCGGTCCACTCGCGCCAGGCGAGGATAATCTTCTCGGCAGCGTCGAGCAGCTGAGCGCGGTCATGCGAGCGCAGGCGCAGCACCGAGAGCGGCCACTGCAGCACAGTGCCGGTGACCTGGTCAAAACCGGGCACGCTAAACTGCGAGACCTCGGCGGCATGCATCATGGGGAACTCGTGCGCGCCGCCCTGGAAGTGGTCGTGCGACAGAATCGAGCCGCCCACGATAGACAGGTCGGCGTTGGAGCCGATGAAGTAATGCGGGAACAGGTCCACAAAGTCGAGCAGGCAGGTCAAGCCCTTGCGGTCGACGTGCATCGGACGATGCTCGGAGCTCATGGCAATGCAATGCTCGTTAAAGTACGCGTACGGGCTGTACTGGAAACCCCAGCGCTCGCCGTTGAGCTGGATGGGGATAATGCGCAGGTTTTGGCGAGCGGGGTGAGCGCCGCCGTCGGCTGCGGCGGAGCGTCCGGGATAGCCCTCGTTTTCGATGCAGAGCTGGCAGGCGGGATACTTCTCGCCCGTGTTCTTTGCGGCACCAGCCGCGGCGATATCGCGTGGGTCCTTCTCAGGCTTGGAGAGGTTGATGGTGATCTCAAGATCGCCCCAGTTGGTGGGGGTGCTCCATTTGATGTTGCGCGCGATGGCGGCACGGCGCACGTAGCCGGCGTCGCAGCACAGGCCGTAGAACCAGTCGGTTGCGGCGCGGGGCTCGTTGACGCCCATGCGTCCGTTGAACTCCTCGTTTACAACCGAAGGCCTCGGCATGAGCGCACCCATGATGCGCATGGCGATGCGGTCGCGGCCTGACGCCGTGTCCTCGGCGGCACCGTTGGTAACGGCGGCCTCGGAAAGCGCGGCAAGCGTGCCTTCAAGATCAAAGTCGGGCAGGGTATTGGGGTGCAAGAGCGAGAGTTTCTCAACCTGGAGCGCCCAGGCCATATCGAGTGCGGGACCCGTGGCGCCGATGCACTCCAAAATGGTGTTGTATGCCCAGATCCGGTCGTCCTGGCCGATCATCGATCGGTGGATGGCGTACTCGATCAGGTTCTGCGCGGCCTCTCGCACGTCAGTCATTACAGCCATGCCGCGTAAGCCCCCTTGTCAGAGATGGCGTAGTGACGGGCAGAGCCCTCGCCCAGCCAGCCGTTCATCTTGGCAATGAAGGTGTCGACCAGATCGAGCGGCACGAAGGCCTGGATGGTGCCACCAAAGCCGCCACCGTGAATGCGAACGGCGCCGCGGCCGTCGAGCACGTGCTCGGCCAGCGCCAAGGCATACATGGAAGGCTGTTCAGATCCCAGCTTGGCAACGACATTCTGCAGGTACATGGCAGAGCTGGCGCCGGACTCGCGCGTCAGGACCAGGAACTGGTCAATGTCGCCAGCGTTCAGGGCTGCCCAGCGCTTGTCGACCAGGCCGTTCTCGTACCAGTAGTGAACGGCGCGCAGGCAGGCGCGGTCGCCCAGCTTGGCGCGCAGCTCGGGGAGCTTGGCGTCAAAGTCGGCAATGTTTACCTCGCACAGGCGTGCCTTGCCAAACTCGGCGGCGACGTCCTGCATCTCGCGCGGAACGGCGGCGTAGTCGTCGGTAGCCGCCACATGGTCGGCGCCAACCTTAACGAGCACGAGCGCATAGCCGTGATCCTCAAAGTTGAGCTCGAGCTTCTGGGTCTTAGGCTGGGCCTGGTCCTCAAAGTCCATGTAGGCAAGGCCGCCCAGGCACACAGCGGCCTGGTCCATCAGACCGCAGGGCTTGCCGTAGTAGTTGTTCTCGGTGCGCTGACTCATCTGGGCGAGCGCGACGGGATCAATGGCGGGCGCGCCCCAGAGCGTCTCCATGGCGCGGCCGTAAGCCGCCTCGACAGCGGCGGAGCTAGAAAGGCCGCCACCCGAGGGGACGGAGCAGGTAAAGGCAAAGTCGAAGCCCTGGGGCTCAACGCCCAGAGCAGCGACCTCGTGGGCCATGCCGCGCACGAGGCTTGCGGACGTGCCCTTCTCGGACTCCTGAACATTCAGCGTGTCGAGGGTAATCTCAAACGTGGGGTAGCCCTCGTCGGCGACGCGGACCTTGTTGGAATCGGTTGCCACGGCGATGCCGTCGACGGCGACATCGAGCGAGCCGGCGATAACGTGACCGCCCTCGTGATCGGTGTGGTTGCCGCTGATCTCGGAACGGCCGGGCGCGTGCACATAGAGCACCTGGCGATCGCCGATGGGGCCAAACTCCTCCTCAAACAGCTTGGTGAGCGTGGCGAGTGTCTTTTCGTCGGGGGTGGTCATGAGGGTCCTTTCCTTGGCGCATACTGACGAGTTTTCCGTCGTAGTGAGTACGTTAACAATCTGAAGCGGCATAAACTCAGCATCTACGATGCCGCACGTTACGGGCTATGTTAACGTACTCATAACACAACACTTATCACTTTTTGAGAATCTGGTAATCGGTAGAAATTCAGCCGTGAACGGTACTGCCGTATGGACTTATAAAGCAGAAGAGTTGCGGATTGAAAAAGTAGAGTACGTTAACATGCGTCCGACGATAGCGGGCCTCGGCGCGGGGTGTATTTCTGCCCGGGCCGGCATGCACGCTATTCAGATCTCGCAAGAGTGAAGGTGATCCTGTGGCAAGGCGCCCGTCCAACGATACAGGTACGCGTCCGGTCTCCATGGCCGACGTCGCCCGCGCTGCTGGCGTTTCGCAGCAGACGGTTTCGCGCGTCGCCAACGGCTTGCCCAACGTTAACGAGCAGACGCGCCAGCGCGTGCAAGCCGCGATGCAAGAGCTCGGCTTTCGTCCGAGTTATGCCGGTCGCTCGCTGCGCGATGGCCGTTACCATTCGGTTGGCCTGTGCATCAACGATGTCACCAAGTTTGGCAACCTCTCAATGATCGACGGCATCGCCAGCGCTGCTCGCGAGCATAATTGCGCCATCACGCTGGTCGAGATGTCCAAGACCGAGGAATTCTCGCTTGCCGAGGCAACGCGTCGTATGGCCGCGCTGCCCGTGGACGGCATCATTATCGGCATGAGTCGTATGGCTCCCGATTTTGAGACGTTTGATCCACTGCCGGGCATTGGCACGGTCATCGTTACCATGTATGCGCATCCGCGCGTGACCACAGTTGATTCCGACCATTACGGCTGCTCGCTGTTGCTTATGGACCATCTGTTTGAGCTGGGGCACGAGCAGATTCGCTATATTGGCGGCCCGTCCTTCTCGGTCGACGAGCAATTTCGTCGCGCCGGTTGGCAGGATGCGCTCGAGCGTAAACACATCGCGCCGGCAGAACCGCTCGAGGGCGACTGGTCTGCTAACAGCGGTTACGAGGCCGGCAGGTACCTGGCCGAGCATGACCGCGCCATGACGGCGATTTACGCGGCAAACGACCAGATGGCAAACGGCGCCATTGCAGCGCTGCGCGATAGCGGCCTGCGCGTGCCCGAGGACGTGAGCGTGGTGGGCGTCGACGATTCGCTCGATGACTTTGTCGCACATAACGAGCTCACGACTGTCCGATTCGATTTGCATCAGCGTGGACGCGAGGTATTCGAGCATGCGGTTCCCAAGGCGGGGGCGTCGGACAGGCCCGTCGCCATTCGCATTCCCGGTCAGCTCATCGTTCGGCATACCACGGCAGCTCCGCGCGCATAGTTTTCGCAGGTCAACGGCTTGGCGTTGCGCTTCAATAACAATCGGTAAGGATGCTGGCAGATAGCCGTGGCTATAAAGGTGAGTGCTATGATAGACGGGTTCATTTGTCTATCTAGGAGGCTTTGCCTGATGGAGATCACCAAGGATATCCGCTACATTGGCGTTGACGATCACGACATTGACCTGTTCGAGGGCCAGTACGATGTGTCCGAGAACGGTATGGCATACAACAGCTACGTTATCTTGGGCGAGAAGATCGCTGTCGCCGATTCGGTCGATGGCGGTTTTGTCGACGAGTGGCTCGGCAACCTCGAGGCCGTGCTCGACGGTCGCACGCCCGACTACCTGGTCATCCATCACATGGAGCCCGATCACTCCGCCGGCATCGCCGCCTTTATGGAGCGCTATCCCCAGGCGCAGATTGTGGCAAGCATGGGCGCCTTCCGCATGATGGTCAACTACTTTGGCACGGACTACCCCGAGCGCAAGATGGTTGTCAAAGAGGGCGACGTGCTCGACCTGGGCGGCCACAGCCTGACCTTCGTTGGCGCCCCCAACGTTCACTGGCCCGAGGTGCTGTTCTCCTACGAGGCCACCGACAAGGTGCTCTTTAGTGCCGACGGCTTTGGCAAGTTTGGCGCCAACGACATCGAGGATCCGGAAGGGTGGGCCTGCGAGGCGCGCCGTTACTACTTTGGCATCGTGGGCAAGTTCGGCAAGTTTGTACAGGCCGTGCTCAAGAAGGCCGCCGATTTGGACATCCAGGTCATCTGCCCGCTCCATGGTCCCGTTCTTACCGAGAACCTGGGCTATTACCTCGACACCTACAACACCTGGTCGAGCTATCAGCCCGAGGACGAGGGCATCACGATTGCCTACGCGAGCGTCTACGGCCACCTGAAGGCCGCCGTCGAGGAGCTCGCCGCAGCGCTCGAGGCTCGCGGCCAGAAGGTCTCCGTTTTTGACTTGGCTCGCGACGACATGGCCGAGGCCGTTGAGGACGCGTTCCGCTACGACCGCCTGGTGCTCGCCTCCATCACCTATCAGGGCGAGATCTTCCCGTTCATGAGCACCTTCATCCACACGCTCGCCGAGCATGCCTATCAGAACCGTACCGTGGCGCTTGTCGAGGCCGGTTCCTGGGCGCCTGCAGCTGCCAAGGTTATGACCAAGGAGCTCGAGGGTATGAAGGACATCACCCTGGCGCAGAACAAGGTGACCGTCCTGGGTTCGCTCAACGACGCCTCGCGCGCTCAGATCGAGGCCCTCGCCGACGAGCTTTCCAAGTAGCGACACGTTCACTTTTAACGCTCAAACCACCACAAAGGGGACAGGCACCTTTGTGGTGGTTTTCTTTTAGCTGGTGGCGATGATGAGGGCTGGACGTGCGTTGTCGACGATCTCGGCGATTGAGGTGGCGACGGCGTGATCGGGGTCACGGTCCATCACGATGGCGTTGACGTCGGTCAGCTCGGCAAAGCGGTACATGCCACGTCCGTTGACCTTACTGGCGTCCATGAGGGCGACACTTTGACGAGCAGCACCGACCATAGCCGCTTTGGTCTCGGCCATCTGGGGAAAGTCGGTGGTAAAGCCGCAGCCGGGAACGAAAGCGCCAGGGCACATGACGGCAAGGTCGGCGTGGACCATTTGGAGCGCCTGCATGGTAAGTGGGCCGTACAGATAGCGATGGCCTTTGCGCAGTGCCCCGCCCAGCATGACGACATCGACTGAGGGCATGCTCTCGTCGATGTAATCGGCAATGGTAATGTCGGCCGTGATGACGGTGATGCCATCGCGCTGGTCGAGGAGCCGAACGAACTCGAGTGCCGTGGTGCCGGAGTCGACAAGCACCGTGTCGCCGTCGTTAACAAGCCTGATAGCGCTTTGGGCAATGGCTTGCTTGGCGGCAACGTTGACGTTGATGCGGCGATCCTGCGTGGAGACGGTTAGGCGTTTGTGGAGCGACACGGCGCCGCCGTGCGTGCGGCGCAACTTGCCGGACTCGGCTAGCGCGTCCAGGTCGGCGCGGGCGGTGACGGAGGATACGCCAAAGGTCTGGGCGATTTCTGCCACCTGCACCGAGGCGTTATGTTCAAGCATCTCCATGATGGCGGCGCGTCGCTCATCGGCGAAAGCTCGGGTTGTTGCGTGGGCCATAGCTGCTCCATCCTCAGCCTAAATTTGCAGGAATTGTGTTGAGTCTATTTTCGTTCATTTTCTTTTTGAGCAAGTAAACGCCTTTCGATTACTTATCTTTTCTATAAAAGAAAGATGATTCGCTTGAAAACGGTAATGTCGGATAGGGGAATTTAGCCTGAATCCCTTCCGTTTGCTTTTCAAAAACGAGCGTTTTGGCCTGCGTGCCGGCGATATCTCGTACATGCGACAGATGCGATTTTCATACAATGGGCGCAGCAAAATGCAAGGTAAAACGCCTTGCGGACACGTACGCCCGATGTCCAGATGCGGGCGAGGGAGAGGAGCAAACGCTCATGGCACTTGTTACCACCGAAAAGATGCTCAAGGACGCTCAGGCCGGCCACTACGCCGTCGGCGCGTTCAACGTCGAGAACCTCGAGTTTGTTATGGCCGTTCTGGCCGCTGCCGAGGAGACCAAGTCCCCCGTCATCATGCAGACCACCCCGGGCACCATCAAGACCGCTGGTCTGGACTACTTCTACGGCATGGTCAAGGCTGCCGCCGAGCGCGCTTCCGTGCCCGTCGCCCTGCACCTCGATCACGGCGATGGCTATGACCGCTGCATGCAGGCTTTCCGCACCGGCTACACCTCTGTCATGATTGACGGCTCGCACGAGTCCTTCGAGGACAACATTGCCCTGACCAAGTCCGTCGCCGACGCTGGCCGCGCCATGGGCGTGCCCGTCGAGGCTGAGCTCGGTAAGGTTGGCGGCAAGGAGGACGACGGTCCCGCGGTTGAGGGCGAGAGCCCCTACACCGATCCGGCCGAGGCCAAGGAGTTCGTCGAGCGCACTGGCTGCACCTCCCTCGCTATTGGCGTTGGCACCAGCCACGGCGTGTACACGAGCGATCCTCACATCGAGCAGTCCGTGGTCAAGGCCATTCGCGACGCCGTCGACGTGCCGCTGGTCCTGCACGGCACCTCCGGTGTGCCCGATGAGCAGGTTGCCGAGGCTGTGAAGAACGGCATCTGCAAGGTCAACTACGCCACCGAGCTGCGTCAGGCCTACACCAAGGGCTTCATGGCCTACATGGCCGAGAACCCCGCCTGCTTCGATCCCAAGAAGCCGGCCAAGGAGGGCATGCGTGAGATCACTGAGCTGGTTAAGATCCGCATGACCAACCTCAACTCCGTGGGCAAAGCAGAGTAACAGCAAGGGTACTCCGACTCGCTACATATCCCGGGGAGGGACGAGGGCTTAGTTCCCCGATCGTCCTCGGGCATGCAAAAAGCCTCGCTGCGCACTTCGTGCGGCGAGGCTTTTTGCCCCCTGCGGAAAGATTGGGGAACTAAGCCCTCGTCCCTCCCAAGCTGACCTACTCGAGGTCGTCGCCCTTGTGGCGTTAGGGCGGAAAATAATAAGAAGCTTTCGCGCTGCGGAATGATTTTGGAAACTAAGTACGGGGACCCGCCCAAGCCGTTCTGCTCAATCGCCCTTATGGTGTTGGGGCTGAAAGGGTGGGACGCGTGGGTTATTTGGTTGTTAGGGTTAGTAGGTCGTTGGGGGTTTTGAGGTTGTAGGTGGCGTTTGGGATGTCTTGGTGTGATCCCCATGCCGCTCTGGCAAAACTGACCCCTGCTGAAGTTGCGCATTGTTCGTCGTAGACGGTGTCGCCAACGTAGACGACGTTGCCAGGATTCGCGCCCGTACGTCGGAGATATTCGAGCATGGGTGCGGGCGAAGGCTTGTGCTCGGTTGTGTCTTCGACAAGGATGATGTGTTCAAAAAACTTATCGAAGCCAAGGGGTGCAATTTCGTCTGTGTATTCGTCGCGTGCACGTGAGGAGACGATGCCAAGTTTGCAGCCGCTATCGGCGAGTGTTGCGATGACTTCAAGCAAACCTGGAAACACGCTGATGGTGCTTTTAAAGCTGGCGGCAACTTGGCACCAGCGATCCAACGTTGCCTGCGAGTAGATTCCAAGTTTCTCAAGGGCATCCTTGCCGGGTATGCCGAGGGCAAATTCAAGCTCGTGTCGGGGGAGCGTTTTGCCGGTCTCTTCTTGGACAATCTGGACAAGCGATGATAGAACGCTTTCTTCTGTATCTGCCAATGTCCCATCAATGTCAAATACGATATGGTCAAAGTGCTTCATATGATTGCTCCTCTCTGTTGTTTGCCTGCAAGTTTGATGCAGTGACAGAAGAAGGGCTAGCGGGATTTCTGCCTGGTACTATCGAGATTCTGCCTCGTTGCTCGATAGCTCGAAGGAGTGCATCCCATTTGTTCTTTAAATACCTGGCCAAGATGGCTTGCTGTCGCAAAGCCGCATTGGCGCGCGACTGTCTGAACCGTTCGCGTGGTGTGTGCCAAAAGTTCGCAAGCACGGTTTACGCGGTATGCGCGCAGATATGCCGCCGGGGTCGTTCCTGCGCAAGCTTCGATAATGCGGTAACACTCTCTTTCGCTTACGCCGGCTGCAGATGCCATCTGGGGCACATCTACAGCGGCTGCATAGTTTGCGCGGATAAAGTCCAGGATTGCCTTGAACTGTACGTCGCGGCTGGTCATCCAAGAGGCGTTATCGGAGGAAAAGAGCGGTTCGGCCTTGGCGTAAATCTGAATCCAGAGCTCTGACAAGCTATTCCGAAGCGCCATCTCGTTCTGCGGCCGTTGAAGGTCGTGGTTAAAGGAACTCTTTAGCAAATCGATGAAGGGCATATCGTCGGGGTTGGTGGGCGACCATTTGAGCACATCGACGTCTCGACATTGCAGCAAAGGATTGATATAGCGCTTTTGAAGGCGTCCCGCGGGATCGCCGAGCATCGACGGCTGAAAGATATGCAACATTTGAATGGCTGGTGCCGAATTGGGTGATTGCAGCGTGCTGTGCAAAACGCCGCCGTTGATAAAGCCGGCGGACCCTTCCTCAAAGCGTACGTGCTCATGAGCCGCGCGCGTTCGATAGTCAATCGCTCCCTGCTCCATGTAGAAAAGCTCAACCTCGGAATGCCAGTGCCAGGGGACGGAATTGCCCGGATAGCGAGCGAATTCTGCGCGTTCGGCAATATAGGGCCAGTCTTCGGCGGTCTCGGGAAACGCTTCCTCGCGTCCTCCGCGGTGCAATTCTATGTGATCCATGTTTCGCATGGCATCAGTATAAAGCGCGATGGGCTTAGATTGCTCTTGCCTGTTCGGGGAACGCCTTGTCTAGGGATGCTTGGAGCTTTTCGAAGGATGCTCGTAAGTTGAGGCTCTGATCGGCTGAGCGCTTGGTTTTTGTGGTGGGGGAGTCGAGGAGGCCGTTTCTCTGCGTCGGGGGGAAGGAGAAAAGGTTTGCATGTTTTAGGGATGGCTGCTGTGCTGCGTCATTGGAAGAATGCATGCTTATGCGGCCTCCTCGATGTCCACCAAAAGATTGCGCACGGGGTGTGCTGCTAGGTCCCGTGCGTTGGCAGTATTATGCCGCGAGCGCAGATAAGGAAGCGCTAAAGAAAGGCTTAACCTGGTTTAGTGTTACGATGAAACTGCAGGTCAGAGGTATCGAGTAACACTCTTGAAAGGTTTTGAGCTTAAGGGCTTTCTAAGGTTTGTGACGTGGATGTGGCGCGGACGTGCGGAGCGTGTGAATGCTCGCTGTTAGCGCTGCGGCTCTGTGGCGCGCACCTGCTCGATGACCTTTTCCATCGTGGCGTCGATGCGGTCTTTTTTGAGTTCGCATTCCCAGATGGTTATGGGCGTCCAGCCCATTTGAGTGAGCGCTGCCACAGCAGCACGGTCGCGCTCGACGTTGCGACGGAACTTTGCCTCCCAAAACTCAACGTTGCGCTTGGGCTGGCTTGGGTTGCACTTGGGGCAGCGGTGCCAAAAGCAACCGTTGACGAAGATGGCGATCTTGCGGCCGGGGAAGGCGATGTCGGGCTTGCCGGGTACCTTCCATTCCAAACGATAGCCCGTAAGGCCCGCGGCCCGTAGGCGCTGACGTACGAGCAGCTCGGGCTTGGTGTTGGCGCGCTTGTTGCCCTTCATGGACTTTTTGATGGCGGCGCGACGGCGGACCAGTTCGCGCTCGTCAGCGGAGAGGTCCGAGGTATCGATGCCGTCGAGCAGACCGGGCTTGGGACGCTTTTTGCTGCGGCGTTTAGGTGCGCGCTTGGGTTTGGTGGCGGGTTTGTCGGTTGTGTTGGGCGCGGCGTCATCGGCGGAGCTTGCCTCAAGCCGATCTTCCTTTAACTCAATCAGAGCATCAATGAGCCCCTTGTCGGCGGGCATCCATTCCACCGTGGCAAGCGAGGTGCGTGGAATCCAGCGGATATCAAGCTGGCGGTCGTGTTTCTGGGGCTCATCGGATTCATCGGCGAGCGAGCAGTAGTAACACTCCATGGAGAGATGAAAATCGGGGTAGTCATACTCAACGGTGTAGAAATCACGCAGGTTGGTGACTTTTACCTGTAGCTCTTCCATAAGCTCGCGGCGCACGGCGTCTTCGGGTGTCTCGCCGCGCAGAAGTTTGCCGCCCGGGAACTCCCATAGTCCCTGCATGTTGCCGTAGCCGCGCTGCACGGCAAGCAGCTCGTCAGATCCTTCCTTGCGAATGATCCCAGCGGCAACATGAACAGTCTTCAACAGGAGCCCTTCCTCAACATCAAAACGTTCCCTGCACTACCTTACACAACGGTAAGGCAAGCGTAAGCCATATCGATGGTAGCCGACTCGGCTCCTTGCGACTATAGATGCCGTAGACTAATCGCAAGAAAGGACTCGGTATGCAAACCACGCAAACGGCGACCCCGGTACTGGAGGTCGCGCATCTCGAAAAGGTATATGGAACACTGGGCAACGTGACCCGCGCGCTCAACGATGTCAGCTTTACCGTCAACCGCGGCGAATTCGTCGGCATCATGGGCGCCTCGGGCTCGGGCAAGTCGACGCTGCTCAACTGCGTGTCGACCATCGATAGCGCCACGAGCGGCACCATTCGCATCAACGGCCAGGATGTGACGCGCATGAAGCAGGCCAAGCTTTCGCAGTTCCGCCGCGAGGAGCTGGGCTTTATCTTCCAGGACTCCAACTTGCTCGATACGCTCACGGCGCGCGAGAACATCGCCCTGCCGCTCACCATCGCCCGCACAAACTCGGCAGAGATCTCGACCCGCGTGCAGGATGTAGCCGCGCGTCTGTCTATCAGTCAGGTGCTCGACAAGTATCCCTACCAGATGTCCGGCGGTCAGCAACAGCGCGTTGCCGCGGCTCGCGCACTCGTCACCGACCCAACTATGATCATGGCCGACGAGCCCACCGGCGCCCTCGATTCCAAGAGCGCCCGCCTGCTGCTCGAGAGCCTGGAGGCGCTCAATCGCCGTCTGCGCGCCACCGTGCTCATGGTCACGCACGACAGCTTTGCCGCCAGCTACACGAGCCGTGTGCTGTTTATCCGCGACGGCAAGATTTTCACCGAGCTGCGCCGCGGCGACACCGACCGCCGAGAGTTCTTCGACCGCATTATGGAGGTCGTTGCCATGATGGGCGGTGAGGGCTCCGATGCTCTGTAAACTCGCTTGGGGCAACGTCCGCCGCGCCGGCCGCGATTACCTTGTCTACTTGCTGACGCTCGCCCTGGGTGTCACGGTCTTCTATGCCTTCAATACCGTCTCGATGCAGGTCGACATTGCCGGCATCAAGGAGGAGGGACTGTCCGAGCTCATGGGCAGCATGCTCGGCTACCTGACGTACTTTTTGGCCGGCGTCATGGCCTTTTTGATGGTGTATGCCAACAACTTCATCATGAAGCGCCGCAAAAAGGAGTTCGGCCTGTACCAGGTGCTCGGCATGCGCCGCGGGCGCGTCGCCACGATCATGGCGCTCGAGACCGTATTTGTTTCGGTCGGCGCTTTTGTCGCCGGCATTGTGCTGGGCGTGGGGCTCTCCCAGCTCATGACATTCTTTACGGCCTCGCTCTTTAAGACGCAGATCGCTAATTTCCACTTCTTTTTCTCGGTGCATGCGTTCAACCTGACCCTTGCCTGCATGCTCGTGATGTTTGTGCTCACGCTGCTGCTGAACCTTCGCGCCGTGCGCCGCACCAGGCTCATCGAGCTTATGGGTGCCGAGCGTCGCAACGAGAGCATCAAGACGCGCAACCCCTGGATCGCGATTGCCATCTTTGTCGTGGGCGTGGTGCTGGTGGGCGTGGCCTATTACCGTCTGCTGCGCGACGGGTTCCCGCTCACCGCGACGGAGGGTAAGCTGCAGGAGGCCATGAACCAGTTCGGTATCACCACGGCCATGGTTACGGTGGGTACCTTTGCCCTATTTTGGGGACTTTCGGGCATGCTCATCAAGCTGCTGCAGAGCCTGCGCAGCGTGTATTGGCGCGGCCTCAACATGTTTACCGTGCGCCAGCTTGCGGCCAAGGTCAACACGGTGTGCTTTTCGATGGGCGTTATCGCGATGATCCTGTTTCTGGCCATTACCTCGGTGACCTGCGGCATGTCGATCGCCAACGTGATGAACGAGAACCTGGAGCGCTATACGCCGGCGGATATGTCGCAGACGTATATCTATTACGCGTCCGATAGGCTCGACTACTACAAGAAGTATGTCAATCCTTCCGAGGCCGATCGCATGGTGCTGGCAGACGCAACGGTCGATTTGTACTCTGCATGGCACGGTGACCGTATCGATCCCGATAACGTTGCGGAAAGTATCAAGGGCAAGTCGGCAGATAATGGCAACGAGGCCGGAAAGAAGGTCAATATCGCCGATGTTGCCGGCGAGCATGTGCAGATTGATTCGTATCTGAGCTATACGCTTGGCGGCTCGGATCCTTCGGTGACGGCGGGCGAGATGTGCAAGGCCATGGGCGAAAAGCTCCCCAAGGCGCTCGAGGGTAGCAATGCCGATGATATGGGCCTGTTTGTGACGCCGGCGAGCCAGTACAACAAACTGCGCCAGATGATGGGCGAGGAGCCGGTGAACATTGGCCGCGACCAGTACTTGCTTACGTGCGATATGGGCGGCGAGTTGGGCGACCTGTACACCAAGTACATGGCTGGGGGCCATACCCTCACCTTGGGCGGACATGAGCTCAAGCCCGCAGCCGATAAGTCGGACGAGGACACGGCTGCCATCGCCAACTCGGCACTCGGCAGCAATCCCGGTACCGTGGTCGTAGCCGACGAGCTGCTGTCCCAGCTTAACCTGCAGCCGTATTCCAGTAATCTGCTCGTTAACTACAAGCAGGGGATGGATGTGACCAAGGCAGACGAGAGCATTAAATACACCATGCTCGACAATCTGCTCGTTGACGGCAAGGAGCCGGGGTCGTGGGGAATCTTCATGACACGCTCCGAGATCTATACGCAGGCGGCGCAGATGAACGGCATGATTAGCTATCTAGCCATCTATATTGGCTTTGTACTGGTCGTTGCATGTGCGGCAATTCTGTCGATCCAGCAGCTCTCCAATGTGGCCGACGGAAGCCGCAGCTATCGCGTGCTGGCGCAGATCGGCTGTGACGACCGCCAGATTCGCCATTCGGTGATGGCGCAGCAAGCGGTGTTCTTCCTGTTCCCGCTGACAGTGGGTCTGGCGCACTCCTTTGTGGCGCTCAAGGTGGTCATCGAGCTGGTGAGCACGTTTGGCAACATGAGCATCGGCGGCACGGTGGGCCTCACATGTGCGATTTTCCTGGCAGCCTATGGCGGCTATTTCCTGGTGACCTACCTCATGAGCACCGGCATGGTGCGAGCCGCCATCGCCACCCGCTACAGCGAGTAGCAAGCGGGCAAAACCGTCGCAAAACCAACGCAAACAACCGCCGCGGAGGGAGTCGGCCCCCTTCCGCGGCGGTTTTTTGTCTATCGGATGCCTCTCAGATGCAAGTGAGTAGACTTTTTTGGATCTGTCGAGCACACCACGACAAGTGCTCAATAAAACCGCAGGTCAGCGCTGTGGCGATTCGGGGTGTGCTCGGCCTCCTGCAAAAAGTCTACTCACTTGGTTTTGGCTGCTAGAAGACCGCCGTGAGGGAAGGCAACTTCCTCGCGGCGGTTTTTTGCGTTTACCCAGATAAAACCTGCCAAAATAAACCTGTCCCTTTTTGGCAGGTTATCGCTTCCAAAAGTGGAGGATGAGCGTCGTGCGGTTTTGCTGTTCGGTTTTGACCAGGATGTTGTGGATGTGGGTCTTGACGGTGCCCACGGCAAGGAATAGCTCGTCAGCGATCTCTTGGTTCGATTTGCCCAGTACGACCAGACGCATAACTTCGGTCTCACGGTTGGAGAGCTTGTAGGCGTTGCGATAGAAGGGCATCTGCTCTTCGATGTGTCGATCAAGATCGCTGACGTTCTTTTCCTCGGGCGCCTCCTGCATGCGGATTGAAAGCACGTGGTAGGAGTAGATGATCAGCAGAATCGCAAAGTAGCACGCAAAGATATTCTCGCTAAAGTTGCGCTCGGACAGGTACAGCTGCAGCCAAGAGGGTGCCAGGCTCATGGGAACAACAAGGATGTTGTAGAAATCCTCGGCAACGATGCACCCGACCAGAATGGCGCCGATAATGAGGTGCTTTCGTTGATTGTTGACGCGCGCCTTAAGCTCGACCTGCGTGCTTTTATGCGCCGTCCAAAAGATATATAGTCCCACAAATACAAGGAATACCTGACGCATCGTGTAGTAGAGCCATTGATGCATGGGGCCGTAGGGGACAGCGACAATGATCAGCAGCTCGCTCAGGAAGAACGTTGCGACGGGAATAACAAACTGCTTTTTTGAATGTTTGTCGAGCAAGTCCATGGCAATGAGCCAGATAAAAGCTTGTGAAGCGGTCGCCACAAGGGTCCGCAACACAGGCATGGTAATTGAGTAATAGTCGCTGGCTGGAAAACTCTGGTTTTGCAACGTGTATTCAAAAAAGAAGATCTCGGTCATCTCGATGGCATAGCAAATAAAAACGCCGCTGCCATAGATAAAGAAGCGTCGACGAGACGAGGCATAGGCGGCAAGCGAAAGCACTGCCGTCACAATACAGATCACGAGTATCGCTAGGGTATAGAAGAACATCAGGGTGTTCATCTGCCACCGTCCCATCTCATTTCATCTATGGCCGAGCCCTGTATACCTTGTGGGATATAGACGTCTCAACCCTTCGTTCCATTGCGGATTAGGCGCCGAGATACAGCATAGCCGTATACCGTTCGCGGTTCTAGGTAGTAAACCCCCTGCAAGCTGGCTACCTGCGGGTTTATATTGGTTTAGAGGGGTGTAACTCCGTGAACGGTCTTTAATCCCGAATAAACTAGGTAAAAATTGCATACGGGTGAATGATGGTCTTGTCAACACGAGGCGTGATGTTCGAGCGCCTCATAGCAATAGTCGGCACGACCGGCGGAAAGGAATCGACATGGCGCTGCCTAAGGATTTCATCGACACCAACGACTTCACCAAAGAGCAGATCCTGGCTATCGAGGATCTTGGCCTGGCAATGAAGAAGGCCATCAAGGTTGACGGTTATTATCCGCACCTGCTCCGCAACCAGAGCCTTGGCATGATCTTCCAGCAGGTTTCCACCCGCACCCGTCTTTCCTTCGAGACCGCCATGTGCGACCTCGGCGGCCATGCTCAGTTCTATGGCCCTGGCACCATTCAGCTCGGTGGCCACGAGTCCCTGGGCGACACCGCTCGCGTCATGGGCGACCTGCTCGACATCATGATGGCTCGCGTTGACCGTCACAAGGACGTCGTCGGCCTCGCCGAGGGCTCCGCTGTGCCCGTCATCAACGGCATGTCCGAGTTCAACCATCCCACGCAGGAGATGGGCGACCTCATGACCATGCTCGAGAACCTCCCCGAGGGCAAGAAGATCGAGGACTGCACCCTGGCCTTCATCGGCGACGCCACCCAGGTCTGCGTCTCCCTCATGTTCATCGCTTCCAAGGTCGGCATGAAGTTTGTCCAGTTTGGACCTAAGGGCCACCAGATCCCCGACGGCGGCCTACACGTTGGCACCGTCGAGGAGCGCGCCGAGTTCGGCAAGCAGATGATGGCCATCGCCGAGGAGAACTGCAAGGTCTCCGGCGGCTCTGTCGTCATCTCCGACGACATCGAGTGCATCAAGGGCGCCGACTTCATCTACACCGACGTGTGGTATGGCCTGTACGACGAGGAGGTCTCGGGCGAGAACTACATGGACGTGTTCTATCCCAAGTATCAGGTCACCATGGACATGATGAACTTCGCCGGCCCCAACTCCAAGTTCATGCACTGCCTGCCGGCCACCCGCAACGAGGAGGTCGTCGACGAGGTCATGGACGATCCCGAGCGCTCCCTGTGCTGGGTCGAGGCCGAGAACCGCAAGCACTCCATCCGTGCTCTCCTTGCCGCCCTGGGCAAGCGCACCCCGCTCAACGACGAGGGTGTCGAGTACTCCGCCAAGGCTGAGCTCCACGCCGCTCTCGAGGCTCTCGAGCAGCTCTAAGCCTCAAGGCTTCTAAAAGCACGTTTGCGGGCGGCGGATGCTCGTCTCCTGTCGCCCGCTCACCGAGGCCCAAGCAATTGCCTTAATACCTTAGGGCCTCGGATCTGTCCAAGACTGAGCGAAGGAGCTCATCATGAGCGACGGAAAGAAAAAGCTTTCCTTCTTGACGGTCATTTCGACCATCATCT
Organism: uncultured Collinsella sp.; assembly: GCA_900544755.1. Classification (GTDB taxonomy): domain Bacteria; phylum Actinomycetota; class Coriobacteriia; order Coriobacteriales; family Coriobacteriaceae; genus Collinsella. The sequence goes on from UQWQ01000015.1 coordinate 17,044, forward strand.
GCGTCGTCTTCGTTTGCGAGGCCGCCGCTCCTGCTGCTGCCATTGGCAACCAGCAGTTCTTCTGGTGGATCTTCCTGATCCTGACCTTCCTGCTTCCCTACGGCATGGTTGTCGCCGAGCTCGGTACCACCTATGACGGCGAGGGCGGCATTTACGACTGGGTACGCGATGGCCTGGGCGACAAATGGGGCGCCCGCATCTCGTACTACTACTGGGTCAACTACCCGCTGTGGATCGCCTCGCTGGCTACCATGTTCCCCGACATTTTGGGCATGGTCTTTGGCGTCGAGTTCAACTTGATCGCCAAGATGGGTATCGATCTTGCCTTTGTGTGGATCGTCTACCTCATGGGCCGCTCCAAGGCGGCCGACTCCGAGTGGGTCCTTAACGGTGGCGCCATCATCAAGGTCGCCGTCGCCGTTATCGTTGGCGCTTTGGGCATTTGGTATGCCATGGAGAACGGTTTTGCGAACGACATGTCCGCTGCCACCTTCCTGCCCGAGCTCACCAACACCAACGCTCTCGGCTACCTGTCGATCATCATCTTTAACTTCATGGGCTTCGAGGTCATCTGCACCATGACCGACGACATGGCCGATCCCGCTCGCGATATCCCCAAGGCTATCATCGTCGGTGGCCTGTCCATCGCCGTGATCTACCTGTTCGCTGGCTTTGGCATCGGTGCTGCTGTGCCGGCCGATTCCATCGACCCCGACTATGGCATGATTGTCGCAGTCCAGACCATGGTGGGCGACTCCATGATCTTCAAGGTCATCTGCATCGCCTTCCTGATCACCCTGTTCGCCAACATGGCCGCCTGGTCCTTCGGCGTCAACTCCGTCGCCCGCTACGCTGCCGAGCACGGCAACATGCCCAAGGTCTTCGCCTCGATGATCTCGGATGACGACATGCCCAACGGCGCCAACCTGGTCAACGCCATCGTTGCCTCCCTGGTGCTGTGCCTGCAGCTCGTACCCATCGACGCCATCTCCAACGGTGTCTTCTGGATGCTCTTCGGCACCTCCGTCGTCTTCCTGCTGCTGACCTACATCCCGATGTTCCCGGCGTTCCTCAACCTTCGCAAGAACGACCCCAACCGCGAGCGTATCTTCACGTTCCCGTTTAAGGGCGCCATGATGAAGGTCATGCTGGCCATCCCTTGCATCGAGCTGATCCTGGCCATCGTTGCAACGCTGGTGCCGCTCTCTGCCGCTGAAATTGGCGACAAGCTCCCGATGATCGTTATCTTCATCGTGCTTCTGCTCATCGGCGAGGTTGTCCGCGTCGTCAGCGCCAAGGGCCGCGAGACCGAGTACAAGGGCCTCACTCCCGAGCTGGCAGCTCAGCGTCTCGCTGAGGAGGCCGCCGAGGCCGAGGAGAACTAGAGCACCCGGTTCTGGGGCTCCAACCCTCCTCGCGTACCAACGTGCGCTTCGTCGGGCTTGTCGCTCCCGACTCCGGGCACTCTAGCCTCTTCGGAGACGTGCCCAAGCGACAGGTTTGCTAACCATTCCCCGGGGTGGGTGTGAGCGATAGCTCCGGTAACCACCGCCCACCCCAATCTCTCTTCCGTATCCTTCGTGCGTTTTGTCTCCGCGCACTTGGTTACGTCGTCGCTTGCCGGTGCGATTCCGTGAAAACCGGCGTCGGGCGCCCCGACCTTTGCCGAGGAACGGGCGCCTACCATCTCTTGGTTTTAGGCTGCGGGCAACCCGCCCGCGGCAAGCGATCGTTCGATTTGGAGGAAATCTTATGCGTACGATCACCGAGTCCGAGTCCACCCCCAAGGCCGACGGCTTCTTTATGCCCGCTGAGTTCGCCCCGCAGGATCGCGTGTGGATGGGTTGGCCCCACCGCACCGACACCTGGGCCCACGGCGCCAAGCCGGCTCAGAAGCAGTATGCCGCCATCGCCCGCGCCATCGCCGAGTTCACCCCGGTTACCATGTGCGCCAACCAGGTCGACTATGCCAACTGCAAGGCCGTCTTCGAGGAGGACGAGAACGTCACCGTCATCGAGATGACCACCGACGACGCCTGGTTCCGCGACACCGCCGCCACCTACGTCATCAACGGCAAGGGCGAGAAGCGCGCCAACCACTGGCACTTCAACGCTTACGGTGGCCTTGTGGATGGCCTCTATTTCCCGTGGGACAAGGACGAGCAGATCGCCCTTAAGATGGCTGAGCTCTCCGGCTGCCGTCGCTATCGTCCCGATGACATGATCCTCGAGGGCGGCTCCATCACCGTCGACGGCGAGGGCACCCTTGTCGTGACCGACCAGTGCCTGCTTTCCCCGGGCCGCACCTGCTCTGCGGTTCTGGAGGAGGAAGAGGATCCCGAGTCCATCTGGCCCAAGTTCCACAAGAAGTTTGAGCCCTGGAGCGAGGAGCTTCGCGCCTATATGGACGAGCACCTCAAGGATTACCTGGGTGTCGAGAAGGTCATCTGGGTCAAGGAGGGCATCGACCCCGAGGAGACCAACGGCCACATCGATGACGTCGCCACGTTCATCGCTCCGGGCGTCATGGCCTGCATCTGGACCGACGATCCCGAGTATCCGTTCTACGAGCAGTGCCACGCTGCCTACGAGACCCTCTCCAACGCCGTTGACGCCAAGGGCCGCAAGATGAAGGTCTACAAGCTCTGCATGCCCGTGAACCCGCTGTTCATGGACCAGGCTTCCTGCGACACCATCGACGCCGACGAGAACGCCGAGCCGCGCGTTCCCGACGAGCCGCTGATCGCCTCCTACATGAACTACCTGGTCACCAACCACGGCGTCATCGTCCCGCAGTACGGCGACGAGAACGACCAGCTGGCCGTTGACACGCTCCAGAAGATCTATGACGAGGTCTGGGGCGAGGGCGTCTACAAGTGCGTCGGCGTTCAGTCCGAGCAGGTCGTCTTCGGCGGCGGCAACATCCACTGCATTACCCAGCAGGAGCCCTCGGCGTAACTCAGGCACGCCACCTTGGCGTTCACTCGTCGCTTACGTAGCGTCAGTACGCTACGCTCCTCGTTCGCGCCAATCTGGCGCACCTGAGCACGCCGAGTAAACGTCTGACTTTCCGAGCCGTGATGCTTCGGGAACCCAGCCGATCAATCGGACGGTCGGTGAATCGGACCATCTCGGGGCATTGATGGTCGGTTTATTCGATGTCTTGGTCGGTTGGGTTTTTCTTTGGGCACTCCGTTGCCTCCACTTCGGAGTGCCCTTTTCTTTGATTGAGTACGCGTCTGGCCTGGGATTTTTTGCGGGTTAGGCCAATTGTTCGCTTGAATTTCTCAGGTCAGAGGCGTCTTCAATTGCCGAAAGTTTCCGGCCGTCAACGCGGCCGTTTTGATCGGAGTATCTATGTACCAGCGTATCGTTATCTACACGCGCCTGTTCCGCGAGCGTTGGTCCAACAATTGCATCCTCTCTTCTCTTTGGGATGGCACCTGCACCGGTGACGCGGCCTGCAACCCTACCTTGGGCTGCGCCTTCGGTACAGATGCCATCCTTTTTGCTGTAGGGGGCGCGCGCCATGGCAGGTAAAAAGTTCTCCCTGATCGAGGTCATCCTTTCGGTTATCTGCGTCGTGTTTACCATCGAGGCGGCGGCTCCGGCATCTGCCATGGGCAACGTGCAGTTCTTCTGGTGGATCTTCCTTATCATTACGTTTTTGCTTCCCTATGGTCTGGTGGTGGCCGAGCTGGGTACGGCGTTTGATTCCGAGGGCGGCCTGTACGATTGGGTTCGCTTGGGCCTGGGCGACCGTTGGGGCGCCCGTTGCTCTTGGTGCTACTGGGTTAACTTTCCGCTGTGGGTGGCAAGTATCGCCTGCATGTTCCCCAGTGTCATTAATGCGGTGTGGGGTATCGAGTTTTCACTCGGGATCCGAATTGCCATCGAGATTGTCTTTGTGTGGGGCGTCACGGTCATGGCAATGCAGCCGGTGGCGGAGGCCGATTGGGTTATGGACGGCGGCGCCGTCATCAAGGTGCTCATTACCGCTGCGGTGGGAATCGTCGGCATTTGGTTTGCCTGCAATAACGGCTTTGCCAACGACATGTCGTTTAAGACCTTCATTCCAGATCTGGGCGACACCAATTCGTTGACGTACCTATCGATTATCCTGTTCAACTTTATGGGCTTCGAAGTGGTCGCGACCTTTGCCAGCACGATGAAGAACCCGTCGCGTGATATCCCCAAGGCGGTTATTGCCGGTGGCGTGGCCATTGCGGCGATCTACATCATCTGTGGCATTGGCATCGGAGCCGCGGTTCCCACCGAGCAGCTTTCACTCGATTCGGGCATTGTGGACGCAGTCGCCGCTATGGTGGGGCGCACCCACCCGCTGACGATGGTCGTGGGCGTGGCCTTTTTGGTGACGTTGTTCGCCAATATGATCTGCTGGAGCTTTGGCGTCAACAACGTAGCGAGCTATGCCGCGCGCCATGGCAACATGCCGCGTCCCTTTGCGTTGGTGTCCAAAAAGACCGGCATGCCCAACGGCTCGGCGCTCATTAACGGCTGTTTTGCCAGCCTGGTGCTGCTGCTCCAGATTCCGCTGGGTGAGGGTTCCGACGTCTTTTGGGTCTTCTTCTCGATGAACGTCGTCTTTCTGCTCATGAGCTATATCCCCATGTTCCCAGCGTTTTGGCGTCTGCGCAAGCACGATAATCGCTCGCGTGTGTTCCGTGCGCCTTTCGAGGGCAAGGTGCTCGCGGTGGCGCTTGCGATTCCCGTGGTGGAGCTCGTGCTTTCGATTGTTGCTACGATTGTGCCGCTCAACAGCTCACCTGCCGAGATGGCAAAGTTGCCGATTCTCGCGGGCGTAGTGATTGGCCTGTTATTGGGCGAGGTTTCGCGCCTCATATCGCGCCGCGGCCGAAGCGTCGACAATCCCGGCGTTGGTGCACGGGGGTCAGGTTACTTTGCACCAAAACAGTAAGCGCCGCGAGTTGCGCAGCGCTTGGTGCATCTTGGATTACTGTTCGCGGTGCTCGGGATCGGAAACGAGCTTAGGCGCAAAGAAGGGGACGTGGCCCAGATAGGGGCAGCTGTCCGAACGCTCTTCGACGACACAGGGGACGTCATTGTAGGTAAGTGAGTCGCACAGGTGGACGATGGCCTTGGCGGCAGGGGCAACGAGTATTTTGAGCGGTGCGATAGGCGCCATGGCATCTCCTTTCATCGGTGAGACACAGCTTGTTTATCTAAACGATACAGTACGTTTAATCGGTGAGTCTAATCTTGCGGCAAAGAATCTGTCAACATCCTCACGGCATCTAGACAGGGGAGGCGGGCATGAGTTTCGCGTTCTATATCTACACCACGATTATCATGGGTGTGGCTCTGGTGACCAGTGCCGTGGCATTGGTGGTTTGGCTCATGACGCGCCGTCGCGACAGCCTGGTGGCCGCGGCGGGCTTTTTGCTCTACATGCTCGATATGTCGGTCATTTTTTTTGACGAGTACAATCGGCTCAAATACGACTACGCTGTTACCTTTAGCGAGCCGTTGCAGCACCCCTTGCTGCGCTGCGTGCTCGGTATTGCCATCTATGCCTGCGTGGTACTGTGGATGTTTGCGCGCTTGCGCAAAAGGCCGACGTCGCGCATGCTCGGACTTGCTATCGTGCCGTTTTCAATCTTGCAATTGGTGCTGGTGCCTCGCAGCGGTGCTGCCGGAGAGATGCAGCAGTATCTCTTTTGGCTCACGCGTGACCTGGGCAATGTAGGATGTCTTGCCTATGCCGCCTGGCATTACCGGCACAGGGCCACGCGTGTTGAGAAACTCGACCTCGACCGCTCAAAGCTCTTTTGGAAGGTGGCACTCGTTCTTGCGTTTTGCGTAATCGCCGAGGACACCTACATGATTTTGCTCTGTCGCCCCGACTCTCAAAACCCCGTCATCAGCCTCTTTTTGTGGTATCTGTCCGAGCGCAATATCTCCGAAAACGTGCTGCTCATGGCATGCGCGGTCCAACTCTTTTGCCAGTTTAGCCATATCCTGCGCGTGTATGCCCGTCATCCGCGTGCCGATGAGGACGTGGCGGCCGAGAGCGCACGCTCTGGGGACGATCTAGCATCACGCGTTGTGATCTATGCCGATGCCCATAAGCTGTCGCGGCGCGAGCAGGAGGTGCTCACGCTGGTGCTGAAGGGCAACGACGCCCAAAACATCGCCAGCGAGTTGGTCATCAGCCCTGGCACTGTCAAGGCGCACTTGCATCGCATCTACGTTAAAAGCGGTGTCTCCAACCGAGATGACCTCATAGATGCCTTTTGGCGTTCCTAGTCCTATTCTTCCTTGCATGCGGGTCTTGCCGTGTGGGCGGGCACGCCGTTGGGCGTAATGACGCGGTAATAATCTCAGACAATAAACCTGCAGGTAAAGCGTGTAAACCTGCTTAAACTGACCGTTTGCGATCCCTGGCCTTGGCACGGATTTGCCCCTGTGTATCAATGGGTGTAGCGCGAAGCCGCGGACGTGGGACAGACGTCCGAGCACGGCTTGTAGGCACGCGCCGATGCGGGAGCGCTACGCTCCCAACCGAGTGCCCACGCGGGCGGTGCGTCCGCGTTGCAACCAAAGATGCCTGAGGAGGCTCACATGGACAAGGCTGATGTAGTTATCAAGAGCAACGCCGTCTTTACCGGCGATGGGCTCGAGCCGTTTAAGGGCGGCGTTGCCGTGCGCGGTGATAAGATTGTTGCCTGCGGTGACGATGCTCACCTGGCACCGTTTATCGGTCCCGATACCGAGGTGCGCGACTTTGGCGACCAGCTCGTCATGCCCGGCCTGATCGACTCGCACACGCATTTTGCCCAGGGCGCGTTTATGACCGACCCCGATTTTGCCGTCAACCTCATCGACTGCACCAGTTTTGAGATGGCGATGGAACGTGTCGTGGCGTTTGCGGCCGACCATCCCGATAACGAGTGGATTCTGGGCTGCCAGATTATCCAGTTCCAGTGGGATGTCCCCGAGATGCCCACAGCCGCGATGATCGATGAGTACATCTCGGACCGCCCGGTCTTTCTGCAGCAGGTTGACCTGCATACCTTTAGTGCCAATACCTGCGCCATCAACAAGGTGGGAGTAACTTCGCAGACGCCCGATCCCGCAGGCGGCAAGATCCTTAAGGATGCCGAGGGCAATCTGACGGGCGTGTTTTCCAACAACGCCGGCGTCTTCTTTATGGACGAGGTCTACGACCCAGCGCCCGAGGTTGTTGACGCGTCGTTTGCAAAAACCGCCCGGCGCGCCAATGCCCTGGGAATCACTACGGTCGGCATGGTCAATCCTACGTTTGTGAGCATGGAAAACCCGTATGCGGTGTTGGCAGGTCTTAATGCCAAGGGCGACTTGCCACTGCGCGTGTTCCTGTACACCGATCTGTTCGAAAACGAGTCCTTAACGCTCGAGCAGATCAAGGAGAAATACGCCTTCTCGGGTACGCAGGTCGAGTGGCACGGCTTTAAGCAGTTTCTTGATGGCGTGTGCTCCGACCACACCGCTTGGATGCTTGAACCCTATTCCAACGCGCCCGATACCTGCGGTGAGCCCGCGGAGGATCCAGAGCGCATCCGTGCCGCCATTGTCAGGGCGCAGGAATGGGGCGTTGACACGCGCGTCCATACGATCGGCGATCGCTCGGTGCGTTTTGTGCTTGATTGCTTTGAGGAGGGCGAGCGCTTGCATGGTAAGCGGGGTTGCCGCCACTCCATGGAGCACAACGAGACGGTTCAGCCCGAGGATCTGCCGCGCTATGCCGAGCTGGGTATATGCCCTGGTATGCAGCCGTGGCACATGCTGCTCGATATGGCTGACCTTGCCAAGGACGATGCCGTGGGCCCCGAGCGTGCTGCGCTTTCGTGGCCCCTGCATAGCCTGCTTGCCAGCGGTGCCGTGGTGCACCTGGGCAGTGACTTCCCCGTTGTGGGCTTGGAGCCCATGGAGGAGGTGTACGGCGCGGTCTTCCGCATGCTCGAGGACGGCTCCAACCCAGAAGGGTGGTTCCCGCAGGAGCGCATCACCATGGCCGAGGCCCTGCGCGCCTACACCTACGGCAGCGCCTACGCCATGCATGCCGAGGATCGCATCGGTACGCTCGCATGCGGCAAACAGGCTGATATCTGTGTGCTCGACCGTAACCTCTTTGACTGCGAACCGGCTGAGGTCCTCGAGGCCACGGCGTATCTCACGATGATTGCCGGCAAGGTGGTCTACGAGGCCTAGCGGGGCTGCTGCATCGCTGGGCGGTGCCGCAGCCTGTGCGTGCCGCCCATCCATTCATGCATCCATTCATCAATCTCTCATGGAAAGGGGAGAACAATGGCAGAAGAAACGACCGCCGCTGTTGAGGAGGAGCGTGAGCTTGCCTCGCAGCCGATTCCCGGCCTGGTGCGCAAGTACACCATCATCACCGGCCAGGGTATGCTCGCCCAGATTATCATGGTGGTCCTTGAGGGCCTCGTGATGGGTTGGGGCCTGGGTGCACACGGCCTGGCCTGTGTTTCGATCATCATGTCGGTCGAGTACATTAACCTGGCCTTTGGCAACCTGTTTGGCACCGGCGTGCCCGCCGTGGTGGGCAACCTTTTGGGTGCCGGCGACATTAAGGGCGCCAGCAAGGCGTTTAGCCAGGGTTTTTGGCTTACCACGATTGTGAGTGTGCTGCTTGCTGTGGTGATGGCTGTGTTTACCGAGCCCATCTGCGCATTCTTCGGCGCCACGCCCGACATCATGGCCGATACCGTTGCCGGCGTGCGCACCTTCTCCGTGCTGCTGCCGCTCACGGTCATTGGTCAGATGGTCACCGCCGTCATGCGTGTGGACGAGAAGGTTCAGATCCAGGCCAACCTCATGACCGTGTCTGCCATCGTCGCTATCTGCTGGCTTGCGCTTTCCACGTTTGTGCTCAAGCTTGGCGTTATGGGAGCTGGCGTGTACTACGGTCTTTCCATCGGTATCTGGGCCATCGGTATCTTCTGGTTCATCGGCGGTAAGAAGTCGCAGCTCCAGATCAGCGCCGCCGACCTCAAACTCGACATGGCCATCTGCGGCCAGATCATCAAGATTGGTTTCCCGTTCTTTTTGGTGCAAGCTGCCACGTTCATCTTCAACACCGTTGCCAACTCGTTGCTTGGCCAGCTCGGCGGCGACATGGGTTCGCTCTACATCGCGGCCTTTGGTGTGATCAACGGCTACATCCTCTACATTACCATGATGGTCGCCCAGTGCTTCTCGTACGGCCTGCAGCCCATTGCCGCCTTCAACGCCGGCGCCAAGGCGTGGGCGCGCCTCAAGGAAACGCTCTCCTGCACGCTTAAGTACCAGGTCGTGACGCTTGCTGCGGTGTCTGCTGTGCTATGGGTGGCCGCAACGCCGGTCTGCGCCTTTTTTGCTGGTAGCGACCCGGCGCTCGTCGAGGTTGCCGCCAACGCCACGCGCATCGTTATCCTGGCCGTGGCCCTGGGCTATCTTGCCATGACCATGTCGATGTACTTCCAGGCGGTTGAGAAGGTGGGTATCGCCACGTTCACCGGTCTGCTCCGCTACGTGATCTGCTCCGTGCCGCTTATGTACCTGCTTGGCAACATGATGGGCGTTCAGGGTGTCTGGTTTGCCTTGGTGGCGGCTGACGCCATCACTGGTCTTATCTCCATCGCCCTCGCCGTCCGCGAATCCAAGCGACTTGCCACGCTCTAGACTCGGGCACGGCCAGCCCGCGATAGTCGAATAAGTCAACTCGCCTGCAAGCCACCACAATGGGGACAGTTCCCATTGTGGTGGCTATTGTTATTTAGGGTCTGAGATTTCGGCTCTATAAATAACGTTTTTGAACTGGGCTACTAAAAGATTGTGGAAAACACTACTACAAGATTATGGAAAACGCTACTGCAAGATTATGGCAAATGATACTATACGATTATGGTAACAGCGTTATAAGGGGCGTTGATATGGCCGAGTACATTAACAGGGATTTGCATGAGTTGCTCATTCGCATGGCGGGTTGGTTTCCTGTTGTGTCGTTGACGGGGCCTAGGCAGAGCGGTAAGTCTACGCTGGTTAGGCATGCCTTTCCCGACTATTCCTATGTCACGCTTGAGGACCCCCAAACGAGGCGCGCGGCCTTGGAGGATCCGGTGAGTTTTATCCGCAACCGAAAGGGCGGACTCATCATCGATGAGGCGCAATACGCCCCGGATTTGTTCTCGATGATTCAGGTTGTTTCGGATGAGCGGGGAGACGCCGGTCAATACATCCTTACGGGATCGCAAAACTTTTTGATGATGAAAAGCATCGGCCAGTCTCTTGCCGGGCGAGTCGGGATCTTAAAATTGCTGCCATTTTCGTTTCGAGAAGCGGAGAGGGGCCAGCAGGGGCAGTTGGAAGTGGATTTGTTTGCGCTCGAAGGGGGATACCCTCGCCTGCGTTCCGCCGGAATGCCGTCCTCGGTTTATTTCCCCAGCTATATTGATACCTATGTTGAGCGCGATGTTGTGGGCTTGCTTGACGTGCGCAATAAAGCGGAGTTTCATAAGTTTCTGTCCATAATTGCCCAGAGCGCCGGTGCTCTCATTAATATATCTTCGCTTTCTCGAGATACGGGTGTGAACGTATCGACCATTAAAAGCTGGTTGTCTATCCTGGAGCAGAGCTACCTGACGTTTTCACTGCAGCCCTATTATGCAAATGCCAGGAAACGTTTGACTAAAACGCCCAAGCTTTATTTTTACGACACGGGGCTGCTCTGCTACTTGCTCAAAATTGGATCACTGGAGCAACTTTTGGAGAGCTCTTATCTGGGGGCAGTTTTCGAAAACCTCATCGTTTCCGAAACGGCGAAGAGCCATCTCAACGTGGGCGAGAATCCCGAGTTGTATTTCTATAGGGACGACGGCAAGCGAGAAATCGATTTGCTCGACTGCACAAACTCAGGGAGTCCCAAGGCTATCGAAATAAAATCATCCAGAACGTATCACGATAAGTACGCCCGCCATTTACGGGCTGTATGCGATGAGATCGACATTGCAAAAGATGCGCGCTATGTTGTGGCCCGCGTGGATTCAACGTATGAGTCGAAAGACTGTAGCGTGGTCTCGGCGCGTGATTGGCTTTTGCGATAACAAGTTCGGCGTATTAACAACTGCCGCGAAGAGGATCGGACCCCTTTCGCGGCGGTTTTTTGCCGATCCGGTGCGCCTCAGATGCAAGTGAGTAGGCTTTTTTGGATCTGTCGAGCACACCGCGACAAACGCTAAATAAAACCGCAGGTCAGAGCTGTGGCGTTTTGGAGTGTGCTCGGCCTCCTGCAAAAGGTCTACTCACTTGGTTTTTCGGCGAGAAGGCCGCCGCAAGGGCAAGCAGCTCTCCTCACGGCGGTTGGCGTTTGCCCAGATAAAACCTGCCAAAATAAACCTGTCCCTTTTTGGCATGTCCCTTTTGGCGTGGCTGATTGGTTTGGGCTGTTTTGGAGAAAGCCCATGAGGTGGCACTCAGGCTAATCCTGCGTGTCGCCTCCGTACATGTAGACGATAAAGCCGTCGCCGGTGTCTTGGCTGTGATCCTCCAGGATGCGTTTCATGTTGAGGTGCTCGTAGAACTGCCAGTCAGAGTTGCAGTCGCTCATCAGGAAGAACTTGGTGCACCCGGCTTTGGCGAGTTCGGCGCGCGCAAGGTCGATGAGCTCGCGGCCGAGTCCCTTGCCCTGCCACTCGGGCACAATGATGATCAGGTTGAGCTGGCCCTGGGCATACTCGTTGCCTGTGGCGGCAAAGCGATCCGCCGTGGCCTTTTCGCGACTGTCGCCGAAGAGCGAGCCCTCGAGCTTGGCGTCGGCAGCCTTTGCCATTTCGGTTGCCTGGGCGAGCATCTCGTTGTAGCAGGACTCCCACGTGGGGTTGGTGCGCGGCTTGCCGTCCTCGAAGATGCCGATGCAGCAGGCGGCGATAATGCGGCCCTCGGCCTCGGCGACAAGCGCGATAGGTGAGCGTTGCAGCTGCATAGCGATGTTAAAGCGCGCGCAGAAATCGGCAGCTTCGACGTCGCCGCGGTTGCGCAGCGTGTTGCACCACAGCTGGTTGTAGATGGCGGCGATACCATCCAGGTCGTCGAGCGTGGCGGCGCGCAGGGTTACGTTGTCAAGGCTCATAGAGGCTCCTTCCAAGTTGGGTCAGGCCATCTATGAGTGTGGCATGGCCGCAGGGCCGCCGCATCAACCATTCGGTAGACGAACCCCGATTCCACGGGGGCGGAGAGATAGTCGTTGGGGACGTTCTTAAACGACTAGTCAAACAAGAACGTCCCCAACGACT
>UQWQ01000016.1 GCA_900544755.1 uncultured Collinsella sp.
GCGCCCCAATCACAAGTCACCCGCAGAGAGCGGGGCACATGCGCACATGCGCCAAGGATGGTCCCTACGCTTCGGAAGCGGCCTTCTCGGCAGCCTCCTTCTCGCACAGCTGATGGTCATACACCTTCACGAACGGCAGGTAGACCAAGAAGGCGATGACGAAGGCCATAGGGGCAATGAAGAGGTTCTGCCACGCAAGGGAGGGCATGAAGCTCTGCATGATGATCGGCAGCTGCGTCATGATGAGCAGGTGGCCGGGCTGGAAGAAATCGAGCGAGTAGCCGATATAGGCAAAGAACATGATGATCATGGGGTTCAGGATAAACGGGATGGCCATGATGGGGTTATAGATGATGGGGGTACCGAACGCCATGGGCTCGGAGATGTTGAACACCGCAGGAACGATACCGGCCTTGCCCACAGCGCGAAGCTGCTCGGACTTGGAACGCATGCAAAGCACGGCGAGCGGCAGCACGTTGCCGCTACCACCGCAGCAAGACATGACGCCATACAGGGCGATCGGAGCGAACATGGCAGCCTGGCCGGAGGCGACGAGCTCGGCGTTCTGGGTGTAGAACTGGATCATGGGGGCCATGATGACCGGAGAGAGCACCATCGCGCCGTGGATGCCGAGACTCCAGAGCAGCTGGCACACAAACGCGAGTACGAACATGCCGGGCACCGACATGAGGGGCGTCAGCGGGATGGACAGGATACCGGCGATGGCGCCCGGGAGCACGACGCCGATGGTCATCTGGGCAAGTGTGTTGAGACCATGCCAGAGCAGGATGCAGATGACGAGCGGCACGAGGGTCGCGAAAGCGTCCGAAAGGAACTGCGGAACCGCGTCGGGCATCTTGAGGCTCACGTGATGCTTCTGGCAGAAATCGATGATCTTGACCGAAACCAGCGGGATGATGAGCGCGGTGAAGAGACCGGTGCCGCCAAGGTAGGTGGTAGCGAGCACTCTCATGGTCGAGCCATCCTGCAGGGTGACACTCTGAACGGGAGCACACACGAGCAGGAAGAGAATCATGGTGACGATGCCGTTCGCCAGCGCGCCCTCCATCTCCAAGTTCTTGGAGTAGATGTAGCCCACGGCGAAGGCCACGACGACGCCCAGGATGCCCATGGTCATGTTATAGGGCGTGGTGAGCCACATATAGGCGGCGTCGGTCGTCTCGAGCACGCCTACGATATCCAGCAGCGTGGCGACGACGGTGAAGATGGCGCCGGCGAGGATGACCGCCATGGCCGCCATCATGCCACCGCTGATGGCGGACAGGGCCTTGTTGGCCTGGAGCTTGCCGCCCCATTCCTGCAGCTTCATCATCACTGGGGATTGATACAGGTTGTCAAGTTTGGACATTGGTGTTCCGTTTCTCTTCGATCGAGACGGGTATCTAGCCCTGGACGAGAGACTCGACGAGCTTCATGATATTGGCGCAGTTGCCCGTGCCGTAATCGGTCGGCGGAATGACGGCGACCGGCATGCCGGACTCGGCGGCGATGTTGTCCTTCTGATAGGAAATCTGCGGACCCATGAGGATGCAGTCATACTCATGGCAGACCGTCTTGTACGTGTTGACGCTCTGGGCGGCGATGCTGAAATTGATCCCCTGCTCAGCGGCATACTTCTCAAGCTTCTTCATGAGAATGCTCGTGGACATCCCCATGGCGCAAACCAGCAATACCTTCATTGTTTTGATTCTCCTTGCATAACGGTCGTATCAACAAAGACGGCGGCCTTGAGCTCGCCATCCCGCCCGCATTACTCGGCGCGCGTCGCGTCGAGCTCGCGATACACATTCACGATCTCCTCGACCAGCTCCTGCGCGAGCATCGAGGTCATGAGATGGTCCTGGGCGTGCACGAGCATCACGTCGACGACGGTATGGTCGCCCGAAGCCTCCTTGGAAAGAAGCTGGGTCTGCACGTGATGGGCCTCGAGCGCGGCCTCCTTGCTCTGCTCGAGCAGGGCCTTCGCCGCCTCGAAATCATGCTCCTTGGCCTTCTTCAGCGCCTCGAAGGCGAGGCTGCGCGCCTGACCCGCCGAAGCGATGATGCCGAAGGAGATCATCTCGGTGCTCTGTTCCTCCTCTGCCATGGTTTTCACCTCCCTCTCGGTTTGCAAATATCTCAATGGAAAACGTATGGGCTATCGTGCGGAGCACGACTCGATGGGATCGACCAACTCGATGAGCGTCTGCCAAGAGCGCTCGGAAAGCAGGCGGTCGATGAACGCCTCGCTCAAAACCAGCTCAGACATCGCCGAGAAGAAGCCCTCAGAGACGTCGGTCGCATCGCGGGCGATTGAGACGAGGAACACCGCCTGCACCTCGCGACCTCCCCAGATGATGGGTTCGTCGGTGAGGGCGAGGGCCACGAAGCTCTGCGTGCTCGCCGCTTCGAGCGGGTGCGGCATGGCGACCCGGTTGCCGAATGCCGTCGGAGCCGCCTGCTCGCGGCGATACACCAAATCGAGGAAATCGGGCGAAAGGTCGTAGACGCGCGAGGCCTTGCCGACCAGCAGCTCGATTGCCTCCTCGGGCGTCGAGCACGACGCATGCGGCAGAAAAAGCTCCTCGCAGAACAGCGGGCGGGCATCCGACCGCCGCGAATCGGAAAGCAGGATTTCACGCACGTCGCTCACCTCCGCCGCGTCCAGAAAATAGCCCACTTGGCGTACCGGGACCGGCACCTCCTCGGCAAGCGGAACCGTCGTGAACACATAGTCGATGCGCGAGAAGTCAACGAAGCGCACGTGGGCGGCATCGCATGTCTCGATATGCTCGACGTACGAACCGAACTCCTGACGATAGCGGTGCTCCAGCAGCCGGGCGCTGCCCGCGCCCGAGGCACAGACCACCAGAATGCGTTTCTTGGGGGCATCGGTCTTTTGGCGCTCGAGCGCCAAGGCGAAGGAGAGAGCGATGTAGCCAATCTCTTCCTCGGAAAGCTCAGCTTCATAATGCGCCGCCAACGAGGAGCCCGCCTCGACGGCCATGGAATAGGCAAGCGAAAAACGCGACTTGATGTCCCCCAAGATGGGATTGTCGAGATGCAGATGGTGATGCAAGCGCACCTCGAGCGGCACGAGATGGCGCGCGAGATTCATGCGCAGCTCCAAATCGTGCCTCAAGTCGAATCGGAACGTGCGCCACACCGCGTCGAGCATGCCCGTCACGGCATCCCACACCTCATCCGAGATGACAAGCCCCGCCTCCTGATCATCCCCGGCATCGAAATCCCCGAGCAGGCGCTTGCCCGCCAGATGGATGGCGATATAGGCGACCTCCTCGTCGGGCAAAACGACGCCGGTGCGTGCGCCGATGGCATCGGAGATGCGCCGGGCAATCGGGAAACTCGGGGACTTCCGAATCTCGGTGAGCTGCTCGCCCTCCATGGGCACATAGCAACCTTCGCGTATCCGCAACAAAGCGATGACGATATGCGTGATGAGGTTGCGGTAGGCGACCGAGTTGATGGCGAAGCGTTCCTCGGTCGTCACGTCGTCGACGCAATCGGAAACCACGTCGAACAGCGCACGATACGCCTCGGCGTCGACCGAGAGGCGCGCCGCGCCCTTCAGCTCATCCGAGCCCTCCATGGCGAGGCTCGCGAGGCACAGACGCTTGGCCATCTCGGATCCGATGACCTTGATGCCATGATGGCTGCGCCTGTCGATGGCGAGGCCAAACTGCGCCAAGCGCTCCTCGACCTGTTTCAAATCGTTCGATATGCTCGTCCGGGATACATAAAGGACGCTCGCCAGTGTGTCGATGGCGATGTAATCACTGCGCGAGAGCAAATCGTTGAGGAGATAGGAGACGCGGGCCTCGGCCGTCTGGGGCAACGACGCACGCCGCTGCTTGCGCGCCTGCTCGAATATCGCATCAAGCGCCTGCTCGTCGGCGACGGAAACGGTATAGCCCCGCCCGCGCGCAAGGTCGATAGACGCGACGCCCTCAAGGCTGCGATTGACCGCCTGCACATGGTTGCGCACGGTACGAACGCTCACGCCGAACGCCTCGGCAAGCTCAGCGGGCTTGATGCCCTCGTGCTCCATGATGTGGAGCGCAAATCGCGCCAGCTGCACGTCCATCGGCTTTGACTTCCTCTCGCCTAGCTATGGTACCAGCGGCGATGGGACGGGTTCCATACCCGGCTTTTCCCTTCCGAGAAGGAAAGCGTTTGCCGAAAACGAGCGCGCGGCGTGCGTGTGGCGCTCGCCGCGCTCTTTGAGACCCGCCAAGACCTCGTGCACGCCGGGATTCATCAGTGCGGCGTAATCGACCTCGCGCCCGTTCTTCCAATCCCGATAGATGCGCAGGGCCTCGTCCGGCGTCACCACGCGCCCGATGCGGCCCAACCAGTCGACGAGGGAGCGCTGGAACGACTGGAACGAGACGCCCACGGTCGCCAACAGCTCCTCGTCGGTCACCTCGATGCCGAATTCCTCGAAGAACTCGCGCTGCTCGATCTGGTAATACGCCTCAGTATCGACGATGACGCCGTCCATATCGAAGATGACAGCTTTGAAGGGAAGGCTCCTTGGACCATGATGATGGTTCTCCTGAATCCACTCGTGCGCCGCAACGGCGAAGGGCGCCCTTCGCGACGCTACATCGAAAAGGTGTATCGCGACCCGATGATATATTGCTGCCCCACGTACAGCGGCTTGTTGAATTGATCGCGATACCTGCCCCTCAGATTGAAGAGGGGCTCGGCGAGAGGGACCTCGAGCAGTTTCGCGAGCTCGTCATTTGCCAGTTGGATACCAAGCGACTGCTCGCTGCCGCGAAACGCGCGACGATCCGTCCGCTCGCGAATCGCCGCCGTTTATGTTGCAGCTGGCGCTTCGTGCAACATTGAGGGCATATTGCTTCCCTGTTTGATGTTGAACAGCCATCAAGTTTGCTCAACCCGCCAGTTAATCTTATCGTTCACGTAGACCGTGCCATCGATGTAGATCCTCACAGGATTAATCCGAGACGCATCCGGCGCGTCGATGGTGCAACCCGAAGATGGCGTGACCTTACCCTCAGCCGTCTTAAGTACGTAACTGCCCGGCTCGGAGATTTGGATGGATTCGTTGTTGGCCTGCGTAAGCGGCAGCACCTCCGCCTTCACCCCGTCTGGCATGATCTGAGTCTCGGCGCTGGCCACCGCTGGCGTCGCCACGAGTGCGCATGCCACGGTGGCGATGCTCAGCAGACGAGTCAACACAGCGCGCATCCCCATCTTCTTCTCCCTCATCACAGCTCCCCTTACCCCTATGCTTTCGCGATGTCCGATATCGCTTGGCGCTGGCGGCCGGCATGCTCCCTCGTCAGCCGTCAGCTCAAATTGACATATATATCCACCTGGTATTGTGCAACCGCATGTTTTGACACCCTGCTGCTCGGCGCGAGTTGCGTACCATGGGGCGCAAATGGAACGCACCCCCGCGGGCGGCGCGTGCACGATGTGGCAAAATCGAGGTACTAAGGGGGCCCAATATGCTCAAAATCATCGCCTGCGACGACGACGTCGCCTTTCTAGATAACCTGCACCGCATGGTCAACCGCTGGTCTGCCGAGACGGGTACGGCGGTCGATGTTGCGCTCGTTACGCGCGGCGAGGACCTGCTGGCACGCCATGCCGCATCGCGCGCCGACATTATCATGCTCGACATGATCATGCCGCTCGTCAACGGCATGGACACCGCCCGCGAGCTGCGCCAATCCGATACCGCCGTACGCTTGGTGTTTCTGACCTCATCGCCCGAATTCGCGCTTGAGTCCTACGAGGTCCGCGCCTTCGACTACCTGCTCAAACCCGTGACCTACGAGCGCTTGGCGCAACTGCTCGACGAGCTGTCGAGCCTGCGTCCGGCAGCGACCGACGAGCTCGTCATCAAAACGTCCTTTGGCTACCATGCCCTGCGCCTATCCGATATCGAATATGCCGAGGCTCGCAACAAGCACGTGATCTTCCACCTGCGCGATGGCCGCGATATCGAGGCGCTCGAGCCGTTCCGCAGCATCGAGGACCGACTGGCCCAAAACGCGACCTTCTTTAAGTGCCACCGCAGCTACCAGGTCAATCTGCGCAACATCGACCACTTCAATCGCACGGAAATCGTCATGCGCTCGGGTGCGTGCATACCGCTCGCGCGCAGCTGCAAGCAGGGATTCCAAGACGCCTACTTTGCGGTGCGGTTCGAGGGCGGGAGACGCTGATGCTTTCCTCGGCAGAACTGGTACTTTGGGCAATCCACCATGCGACGACGTTGCTCTTTGGCATCTTTGCCTCGGCGGCGCTGTGCGGCGTCGAGATCAACGGCCGCCATTCGCTCGAACTGGTGGGGGTCGGCGCCGTAACCGGATGCGCATTCGGCCTCGCCAATGCCGTCGGCGGCGAGCTTTTCGCCCGACAGGCCTATCCACTCGTCGTGCATCTGCCGCTTGTCGTCTACCTGTGCGTACGCTATCGCCTGAGTCCGCTGCTCGCCATCCTGGGCGTTACCAGTGCCTACCTGAGCTGCCAGTTTAGCAACTGGATGGGCATCGCCGCATTCGCCGCCACCGATTCGCAAATCGCATACTACGCGGCGCGCATCATCACGACGCTCGGCGTCTTTGCGATCTTGCTGCATTGGGCCAGAGACATCGGTCCGCGCCTGGCGGTCAAAAGCCCCACCGAGCTGGAGATTCTGCTCATCCTGCCGCTCGTCTACTACATCTTCGACTACGCCACCAACGTCTATACCACGCTCTTCCACTCGGGCTCGGTGGTAACCGTTGAGTTTTTGGCGTTCGCCCTCTGCGCGTTCTACCTTATGTTTCTTGCCGTCTACCTTCGCGAATACGAGGCAAAGGAAATCGCCGAGCGCGAGCGCTGGATGCTCGCGACCCGCGACAGCGCGGCCATCAAAGAGCTCGAAGCCTGGCGCCAGTCCGGACGCGAGCTCTCGGTTCTCCGTCACGACATGCGCCACTACCTGCGCGGTCTAGCGGCCCTGATCGAAGAGGGTCACACCGATGAGGCGCTCGAGCGCATCGACGCGCTCTGCGAGACCAACGACCGCACCGCCGTGCGCCGCTACTGCGCCAACGAAACGGTCAACATTGCGCTCTCGTCGCTTTCCGCGGACATCAACGCGCACGGCATCACCGCCGACCTGCGCGCCGCCGTGCCCGAAACCGTCCACGTGGGCGATGTCGATCTGTTCAGTGTGGTATCGAACGCCCTGGACAATGCCATCGCCGCGGCGAGCGCCGCCCCCGAAGGCAAGCGGTTTGTCGACCTGGACCTTCGCTACGAAGACGGTCAGCTTCTATTGCTGGTTTCCAACACGTTTGGCCGTGCGCCGCACATGGTCGACGGCATGCCCGTGGCTCAGCACACTGGGCACGGCTTTGGCACCAAGAGCATTATGCTTGCCGTCGAGCGCATGAACGGCAACTGCCAGTTCCGCATTAACGGCGACCGGTTTGAGCTGCGCGCCGTGATGTAGGGGCTGCCGCCAACCTCGCTACAGCGGTGCAGCCGCCGGGGTCAGCTGCTTAATGTAGGCCCACATGCGCTGCTTGGCGGCCTTGTCGGTGAGCGCCGCCTCAAAACCGTCGAGCGCCAGCACGCGGCGCCCCTGCACATGGGCGACCAGGCCGGGCTTGAGCATGGCGGTGTCAAAGTCATCAATTGCCACAAGCATATCGGCATAAGTCTCGCGCATGACATCGGCCGCACTGTTGTCCAGCAGCAGCACCGCCTCGGGGTCTAAGGTCTCCAGCGCCTCGCGGAACAGATCGCACGTCAGGGCCTCGCCCGCCGCGACCGCTCCGTCGCCCGCGCCGGCGACGCTTGCCAGCACGCAAAAATCCTCGGGGGCATATCCGATGGCGCCGAGCGCCTTGCGCAACGCGGCGCCATCCGCGCCGGCAGCCAGCTCGCCGCCCGAGCACTCGGCTTCATCCAAATCGCCTTTGACCAGCACAATCGGCGAGCACGCGTTGCCCGCGATACGCACACCGCGACCTGCAAGCGACGCGAGCTCCTGCTCGGTCGCCTGAGCGATGGCTTCTTTTTTCTGGCTTTGTGACGTGGGCATGCGCTCTCCAATCGTTTGCGTGCCCACCATTATATAAAAGAGCCGCCCGCGAGTGGTTGCTTTGCGGGCCGCTGGGTATAAGCACGGTCGTACTGAGTTTTACGCGGCCGAGCCGCGTCGTATTATGGAGGTCACCATGGCTGACATTAAGCAGATTGCCCCCGAGAACTTCGGCGCTGTCGTCAACGATAGCCTGCCCGTACTGGTTGATTTTTGGGCCCCGTGGTGCGGCCCCTGCCGATCGCTCTCGCCCGTCGTGGACGAGGTAGCCGACGAGCTGGCCGGCAAGCTTGCCGTTGCCAAGTGCAACGTCGATGACAATCAGGACCTGGCCATGAAGTTTGGCGTCATGAGCATCCCCACGCTGATTGTCTTTAAGAACGGTGAGGAGGTCGACCGCTCGGTCGGCGCGCTGCCCAAGGCAAGGCTGCAGGCATTGCTGGAGAAGCACCTGTAATACGCTGGTTACATTTTGGCGTCCTGCCGCCGTCCATGAGCGCTTTTGCACCGCTCGCCGGACTTCTGGATGCACCGCGTGCGACCACGGATAGTATGGTAAATACAAACAGCCCCCAGTGAACGGGTGCGGGTCACACAGACTCGCACCCGTTTTCTTATGCGGTAGCGCCCCGCGCGGGCGTAGTAGAATCTGAGCCACTGGATTGCCCCGAGCATAAGGAGATTTCCCATGCATGACGTCGGAATGAACATGAGCCAGCTTGCCATGAGCGTCAAGCAGGTCGACGACACCATCGAGCTCGCTCACGAGTGGAGCCATCAGTTGCTGCATGCGACCGAAAATTTTGACATGGAGCGCATCGGCGCCAAGCTCGAGGCAGCCATGGCCGCGTTGCACGAGGCGCATGACGCGCTCGAGGGCTACGAGGAAGCCATCGAGGCCGACCACAACTCCGTCGGCT
Organism: uncultured Collinsella sp.; assembly: GCA_900544755.1. Taxonomy (GTDB): domain Bacteria; phylum Actinomycetota; class Coriobacteriia; order Coriobacteriales; family Coriobacteriaceae; genus Collinsella. The sequence continues at coordinate 9,016 of UQWQ01000016.1, forward strand.
CCGTGAAGCTGGTGTAAGGTGGCCGAACACGAGCACGGCTGCGGGTACGAGCACGAGCATCCGCACGGGGCGGACGGCGACGCGGGCTGCCACTGTAGTGGCTCCGGCTCCGAGCTGGTCCGTTTTTCGGTTACCGCACCGGACGACCTGCTGCGCCGTTTCGACGAACAGATCGCGCGCCGCGGCGACGTGGCCAACCGCTCCGAGGCCGTGCGCGACCTGATTCGCGCCTCGATCGCCAAGGAGCAGATGCGCACGCCCAATGAGCATGTTATCGGGTCGCTCACCATGATCTACGACCACCATACCGGCGATCTGACGCGCCGTCTGGACGAAGTGCAGCACGACTACACCGACGAGATCGTATCGACCATGCACGTGCATCTGGATCACCACAACTGCTTGGAGATTCTGGCGCTCAAGGGTCGCGGCGAGCGCGTCTACGAACTAGCCGACCGCCTGCTGGGCCTGCGCGGCGTTAAGCACGGCGAGCTCACGTGCGCCGCCACCAAGCAGAGCCTGGGGCTGTAGCGGGATTTCCCGCAGCGCACCTGCCAAATAGGGACAGGTTTGTTTTGGCAGGTTTAGAAGTTTTACCCACCAAAACAAACCTGTCCTTTTTTGGTCGGTTTTGATGAGGGGTGTCGCATGCGGCATGTGTATATTCATGTGACGGGCATTGTGCAGGGCGTTGGCATGCGACCGTTTGTGTATCGCGAGGCCATGGCGCATGGCATTTGCGGATGGGTGCTCAATGCGGGCGACGGCGTGCATATCGAGGCGCACGCTCCGGCCGATGCGCTCGATGCTTTTGTTGCCGCGCTTTCTGAGCATGCGCCCGCGGCGGCTCGCGTTGAGCGAGTCGATGTTGCGGATTTGGGGCCTGGCGGCTGGAGCGCTGCCGATGAGCGGGGCTTTCGCATTGTGGCATCGCAGGATCAGACCGCTCATACCACGCTCGTCTCGCCCGATATCGCTACCTGTGACGATTGCCTGCGCGAGTTGTTCGATCCCGCCGACCGACGCTATCACTACCCCTTTATCAACTGCACTAACTGCGGGCCGCGCTTTACCATCATCCGCTCGCTGCCTTACGATCGAGCGGCCACCTCGATGGATTGTTTTCCCATGTGTCCCAAGTGCGCCGCGGAGTATGCCGACCCACTCGACCGGCGTTTTCACGCGCAGCCCGATGCCTGCTTTGATTGCGGGCCGCATATTACCTGGCGCGAGGCGGCGGGCGACATGGAGCTCGAGGGTCTGGGGGCGATGCCGGCCGTCGGCAGCACGCGCGAAACCAGCGATGCCATTATTGACCGCTGTGTCGAGCTGCTGGCCAGCGGCGGTATTGTCGCCATCAAGGGCCTGGGCGGATTCCATCTGGCCTGCAACGCTGCCAATGAGCAGGCGGTGGTCGAGCTGCGCCGTCGCAAGCGCCGCAGTAACAAACCGCTTGCCGTTATGGTGCGCAGCCTTGCCGATACTGAACGCCTGTGCCATGTCGATGATGCCGAGCGCAGCTTGCTAACCGGTAGCATCCGCCCCATCGTGCTGCTGCGCCGCCGTGCTGTTGGCGAGGGAGATTCCCCCGACGGCCTTACACTCGCGCCATCCGTCGCACACGATCTACCCGAGCTCGGCGTCATGCTCCCCTATACACCGCTTCAGCATCTGCTGCTTGCAGCTGCCGCGTCGCACGACATGCACGCGCTGGTCATGACCAGCGGAAACCTGAGCGAGGAACCTATCGAGACCGACGATGCCCTTGCATGGGAACATCTTGTTGCCGCCGGCATTGCCGACGCGCTGCTCGGCAACGACCGCGCGATTCTCTCGCGCTACGACGACTCCGTGGTACGCGTGGTCGATGGCGCCGCCATGCCTGTGCGTCGCGCACGCGGATATGCGCCGCAGCCGTTAGCGCTGCCGGCGCTCGACGGCACTGCACCCTGCGTGCTCGCCTGCGGGCCGCAGCAAAAAGCTACGATCGCGCTCACGCGCGAGGACGCCGACGGCCATGTGGCCTGTTTTGTGTCGCAGCATATCGGCGATGTCGAAAACGGCGAGACCTTCGATGCCTGGAACGCCGCGCGCACGCGCTTGGAAGATCTCTTTGACTTGGCGCCCGCCGCCTTGGCCTGCGATTTACACCCCAGCTACCTATCGGGCCAGTGGGCACGCGAGCAGGCGCGAAAATGCAATCTGCCACTCGTCGAGGTGCAGCACCATCATGCGCATATCGCGAGCGTGATGGCCGAGGCCATCGCCGCGGGCCAGCTTACAACCGACGCGCGTGTCCTTGGCATCGCCTTTGACGGCACCGGCGCCGGCACCGATGGGACCATTTGGGGCGGCGAGTTTCTTGTTGCCGGCCTTGCCGATTTTGAACGCGCCGCGCACCTGCGCACCTGGGCGCTCCCCGGCGGGGCGGCCTCCGTGCGCGACGCCCGCCGCAATGCCTTTGCCCTGCTGAGCGAGCTCGGCCTGCTCGAGCACCCGGGTGCCGCGGGGCTATTGGGCGCCCTCGACGAGCAAACGCGCAGCGTGACAGCCACCATGATCGAGCGCGGCATCAACAGCCCGCGTACCAGCAGCATGGGGCGTCTCTTTGATGCCGCGGCGGCAATTCTGGGCATCTGCGACAAGGCAACCTACGAGGGCGAGCCCGCCATCGAACTCGAAGCCGCCGCCTGGCCCGCGCTCGGCGGTAAGACCGTTCGTCTCGACGGCAATCATGCAGGCGTATTCACGTCTGCCGACGACTCCCCCATCTTGGACCCCCAACCGCTCATCGAATCTCTTCTGAATGGAATTGAGGCAGGCACGCCGGCCGACAGGCTCGCCCTCGAGTTTCACATCGCCATTACGCACGCTACGACCCACATCGCGTGCGAGATCTGCAATCGCGAAAACCTCGATACCGTCGCGCTCTCGGGCGGTGTGTTCATGAACCGGCTTTTGCTTCAGCTCCTTACCCACGAACTCAAAGACGCCGGTCTTGCCGTCTTGGTCCCCCATACTGTGCCCGTCAACGACGGCTGCATCGCCTACGGTCAGGCCGACATCGCTCGCGCTCGCCTCGCGCAGACAGCATCGCGATAGGCGTTTTGCCAGCCTGCGCGCCGCCGTCTCACAGGTGTAACGCGTTTGCTCGTGACTCCCGCGAGCGCTACCATCAACTGATGGGTAATTAGGCGCCTATCCAGCGCAAAACGTATAAAAGGGGAACATTATGTGCCTTGCCGTTCCCGGTAAAGTGGTCAAACGCGACGACGACCTTAAGGCGACCGTCGACATGATGGGCATCGAGCGCCCCGTTTCGCTGCGCCTCGTGCCGACGGCACAGGTAGGCGACTATATTCTCGTGCACGCCGGCTTTGGCATTCAGATTGTCGACGAGCAGGAAGCCCAAGAGACACTCGAGCTCGTCAATACCATGACCGAGCTGGCCGAAGAGGACCAGCTCGCCACTAACCCGGCCGAGGCATACTAGTGGCGGCGGCGCAGCCGGTTCGCTCCGGTATCGACTTTTCGGCATTTCGCGACCCCAAGCTGGCTCGCGAGCTCATCGATCGTATTCATGAGCTTGTCGGCGACCGCGCCATTAACCTTATGGAAGTCTGTGGCACGCATACCGTGAGCATCGGACGCTATGGCTTTCGCTCCATTATGCCTGCCGGGCTCAAACTGCTGAGCGGTCCGGGTTGCCCCGTCTGCGTTACCGCCAACCGCGATATCGACCATGCAATCGCGCTCGCCAAGATGGACGGCGCCATCATCACCACCTTTGGCGACATGATGCGCGTGCCCGGGTCGTCTACCTCGCTCGCCGCGCAAAAGGCGGCGGGGCGCGATATTCGCATTGTGTACTCCCCGCTCGATGCACTCGATATCGCCGAACATAACCCCGATCGCCCGGTCATCTTTATGGGCGTCGGCTTTGAGACCACGACGCCCGCCATCGCCGCCGCCATCCTGGAGGCAGACGCGCGCGGGCTGCAGAATTTCTCGGTCTACTGTGCTCATAAGACCACGCCGCCGGCGCTACGAGCCATCGCCAACGATCCCGAGACCACTATCGACGGCTTTATCCTGCCGGGGCACGTCGCCACCATCACGGGCTTAGCTCCCTTTGGCTTTTTGGTCGACGAGTTTAAGACCCCGGGCGTGGTCACGGGATTTGAGCCGGTCGATATCCTGCAGGGCATCTGCATGCTGGTCCAAATGGTTGTCGAGAGCAGGCCGACGATCGACAATGCCTACCGCCGCGGCGTCAATGCGAACGGCAACCCCGTGGCGCGCCAGCTGGTCGAGCAGGTGTTTGAGCCGTGCGACACCACGTGGCGCGGACTGGGACCGATTGCGGCTTCGGGTCTTTCCATCCGACCCGAATTCGCGCGCTTTGATGCCGGCGCCCGCTTTGATGTGCCCGTTGAGGCGACGGTCGAGCCACGCGGGTGCCGCTGCGGCGACGTGCTGCGCGGAGCCATCACGCCGAGCGACTGCCCGCTGTTCGGCCACGCATGTACGCCCGAACACCCCGTCGGCCCCTGCATGGTGAGCTCCGAAGGCAGCTGCGCGGCGTACTTTAGATACCGCGACTAGCCCGGACGCCCCCGCGTACCGGCACCACCCACGATTGGAGTTTTCGATATGTCCCGTAATGCCACCGATAGCACTGTCCTGCTGGGCCACGGCTCCGGCGGCCAGATGATGAAGCGCATTATCGATGAGGTCTTTCTGGATGCCTTTGGGTCGCCCGAGCTGCTCGCGGGCAACGATGCCGGCGTCGCTGCGCTGCCCGCAAGCGGGCGAATCGCCATGTCGACCGACAGCTTTGTGGTAACGCCGCAGTTCTTCCCCGGCGGCAATATCGGCCGCCTCGCCGTATGTGGAACCGTCAACGACGTCGCGACCTCGGGCGCCAACGTACGCTACCTCTCATGCGGCTTTATCCTCGAAGAGGGCTATCCCATGGACAAGCTCCGCCGGATCGTTCAGACCATGGCCGAAACGGCACATGAGGCAGGCGTGAAGATTATCACCGGCGACACCAAGGTGGTCGAGCGTGGAGGTGCCGACGGCGTCTACATCAATACCGCCGGCGTGGGCGAGGTGCCCGCAGGCGTGACGCTCAGCGGTGCCAACTGCCGGCCCGGCGACGCCATCCTGGTATCGGGTACGCTAGGCGACCACGGCATCGCCATCATGAGCCAGCGCGAGGGCCTGGCGTTTTCGAGCACCATCGAAAGCGACGCCGCACCGCTCAATCATCTGATTGCCGACGTGCTCGCCGCCGCCCCCGACACCCGCTGCTTCCGCGACCCCACGCGCGGCGGTCTGGCATCCACGCTCAACGAGTTTGCCCAGGCCAGCGGCGTTGCCATGGAGATCGACGAGGATGCTGTGCCCGTGCGCCCCGACGTGCAGGCGGCATGTGCGATGCTCGGCTACGATGTGCTGCAGGTAGCAAACGAGGGCAAGATGGTTGCCGTGGTGCCGGCCGAGCAGGCCGATGCCGCACTGACGGCCATGCGCGCCGCGCGCTACGGCGAGAACGCCGCCGTCATCGGTCGCGTGCTGCCGCTTGCCGAGGGCGCCCGTCCCGCCGTGCGCGTGCGCACCGGCTGGGGCTCGACCCGTATCCTCGACATGCTCGTAGGAGAGCAGCTGCCGAGGATTTGCTAGCGGGCGAGCGCCGGCCGGCGCGGCTTCGCTCCGCCACCAGGCCGTCGTCCCGCCCTGCCCGATCCGCTGCCACCCCAAGATTGAGCGAGCCAAATGTTCACCCTGGAAATGAGCGGGGCACACGTGCGGCAGAGAGCATGTAAATCGACGAATGCATTTCCCCCAAATATCAAAAAGCCCCGCGACCGGGCTGAAATCGGTCGCGGGGCTTTGCATTTTCAAGCTTTGCTGTTGTCTACGCTCTGAACTTTGGATACGTCAGCAGCATGAGCGCGACGCTCACGCCCAGCTGCATGAGAATCTGGCGCACGTCGCCGGCACCTCCTAACGCCGCGGCGCGAACCAGATTGGCGACGCCGAGTGGCATGCCGCCGCCAAACCAGAGCGAAAGACCTAGCAGCACCTTGTCACCCATATCAGGCTCAAAGGGCACCGAGGCCACCACCGCCCGATACGCTCGCACCTCAAGGAAGATCAACGCCACGATGAGCAGCAAGGTAACGAGCATCGACGCAATCGATGCAGAGGACGCCGCAGAGCCCGTAAGCTCGCCCACAGTCGCATCCATAAGTAGAACGCCCACCGCATAAATCAGTGACATGACCCCCAGGGTCGTAAGCGCCGAACGCGCCCCAACGCGCCCCGCGCCCCTAGCGCCAACGTTTCTTGCCGTCATCGTTAACCTCCCTAAGCAAAGGGCCCGCCGGCGCGCACCGGCGGGCCAATCTTTCTGGAGCCAGCCCACCTTGGGTGGCCCAAAGCGCATCGGCGCGGCTTTTGCCCGCCTACTCCCCGCAGCCACTCTCGACAAGCGCCACGAGGGCATCGACGGCGGCCGCCTCGTCGGCGCCGTCGGCCGCAATCACAATCTCGCAACCGCAGATCATCCCCAGGCTCATGACCATCAAGATAGACTTGGCGTCCTTGGCGTCTCCGCCCACCTTGCCAACGGTGATCGAGCTCTCGTACTTGCTTGCCTCCTGCACAAACAGCGACGCAGGACGCGCGTGGATACCGCTCGGATTCTTGACGACCGTCGTCTTGGAAACCATCTCTGCTCCTTACTCCACCACGATGTTGTCGGTTGCGGTATCGGCACCATTGCTAGCGATAAGTTTCTTATAGTAGAAGAAGCTCTTCTTCTTACCGCGTTTGCCGGTGCCGTTGCCGTGGTCGTCCTGGTCGACCGAGATCTGGCCGTAGCGCTTGGTCATCTCGGAGGTGCCGGAGCTGATCAGGTCGATAGGGCCCCACCAGGCGTAACCAAAGACGTCGACACCGTCGAGAATCGCCTGGTGCATCTGCTCGACGTGCTCCTTCATATACTCGATGTGCGCGTCGTCGTCGCAGAAGCCGTTCTCATCGCGGTTCTCGGTCATGCCGTTACCATTCTCGGCGATGAAGATCGGTAGGTGGTAGCGATCGTAGATGTGGTTGAGCGTGATGCGGAATCCCACGGGATCGATCGGCCAGCCCCACTCGGTCATCTCGAGGTATTGGTTCTTGATCTCGGTAACCAGCTTGCCGCTCGGCTCGGGGGAAATTTTGCCCTTGTAGCGCATGATGTAGGTCATGTAGTAGCTGATGGAGATGTAGTCAACCACGCCGGCCTTGAGGGTTTCGAGGTCGCCGTCCTCCATCTTGATATCGACGCCGTAGTCGCGTAAGAAACGCTTCACGTAGTAGGGGTACTCGCCCTTGGCCTGGATATCGGTGAAGAACCAGTTGAAGTGGTCCTCAAAAAGCACCTGGAGCTGATCCTCGGGCTTGGAGGTCTCAGCGTAGTTCTCAAGACGGCAGAGCATGTTGCCGATGTGAGCCTCGGGGTCAATCTCGCGCAGTTTGATAACCGCCTTGGCGGAAGCCACGAGCTGGTTGTGAGCGACCTGGAACTTCTCGGGCCAACGGCCGGCATAGGGGTTGGAGCCGTCTTCTTTCTCGTCCCAAATCACGCCGCAGCAGGTGCAGGGGTTGGCGTAGACGTGGTTGATTTCGTTGAAGGTCATCCAATACTTGACCTTGCCCTTGTAGCGGCGGAAAAGCGTCTCAGCATAGTGCTCAAAGGCGTCGACCACGTGACGGCTCGCAAAGCCGTTGTACTCCTCGGCCAGGTGAAGCGGCATATCAAAGTGGTTGAGGGTGACCATGGGCTCGATCCCGTGCTTATGGCACTCGTCAAAGACTTTATCGTAGAAGGCCAGACCCTCCTCGTTGGGCAGGGCGTCGTCGCCGTTGGGGAAGATACGGCTCCAGGAAATGCTCATGCGAAAGACGCCGAAGCCCATCTCGCCCAAAAGCGCAATGTCCTCCTTGTAGGTGTGGTAGAAGTCGATGCCGCGTCGTTTGGGAAAATCATAGGCCATCTCGTCTGCCTTGCGAGCTGCGAGTGACTGTCGCGTAACGGAGTTGAGCGGGCCGCCCTCGACGATGCCCTCGCGGGCGCAGGTCTCGCGGTCGAGCAGAATCACATAGTCGGAGACCGCAGGGCCGCGACCGCCCTCGTCCCATGCGCCCTCGATCTGGTTGGCAGCGGTAGCGCCGCCCCATAGAAAACCCTCGGGAAAAGTCTCACCAAAGTCATAGGTAGAAAGGTCGATCATGGTATGTCCTCATCTCTCTTGGTTGGGTTGGGGATGCGAGCCGCAGGGCGCGACCCGCAATCGGGAGACGCGTTAGCGGGCGGTCAGCGCGCGCACTACGGGCATCATCTTCTTGGCCATGTGCAGCTCGGCGCTGATGGTCATAAGCGTATCCTGGGCGTGCACGAACAGCAGGGAGTACTCGACCTCCTCGCCGCCCGCCTGGCGCTGGATCATCTCGGTCTGCGCTTTGTGCGCCTCAAGGATCTTGGCATCAGCCTCGGCAAGATGCGCGTCTGCCGCATCGAAATCGAACTCCGCCAGGGCATCCATCGCCTTGTCGATGCAGGCGCGGCCGTCGCCAGCGTTGATGATGACGTTCATCGCGACCGCAGGAACGTTGATTGTCTCATCAGCCATCATGGCCTCCTATTCTTGGGTACCGGCCGCCTCCACGGCCGGTACTGAAACATCTGGTAGCAACTAGGCGACGAACTCTGAGTCGCCCGTAGAGGTTTACTCGACAGCAGCTGCGGCAGCGGCCTTGGCGGCTTCCTTGGCAGCCTTCTTGGCCGCTTTCTTTGCAGCCTTCTCGGCAGCCTGCTCTTCCTCGATCTTGCACTGGTAGTTATCGGCAGCCTTAAAGAACGGGAACCACAGAATCGCGGCGATCAGCAGGTTGACGCAGACAAGTGCGATATTGCGCACGTCTCCGCCCGACATAAAGAACGCCGAGACCGCATTGGGCAGGAAGTTCATATCGAAATTCTCGACGTGCAGGCTCGCCCAGCCCATGCTCATCCAGAGGTAGGCGTTGGCAGACAGCAGGATAGACTGCAGCACCATGGGGATGAACATAAAGGGGTTGGCGACGATCGTGGAGAAGACCAGCGGCTCGTTAATGTTGAACAGCGACGGGATAATCGTTGCACGGCCGAGCGTCTTGTTCTTCTTGGACTTGGCAAAGAGCATGTAGAAGGCCAACGGAAGCGTTGCGCCCTCGCCGCCGATCATGATGTAGCGAGTAATGCCGTACGCGTTAATGTTAGTGGGAGCGAGGCCTGCGGCATAGGCGGCCATGTTCTCGGCAAGAGCAGACTTTTGGATGGACTGCTGGATCGGCGAGAACACCCAGCCGGAGATGCCAAAGAAGTAGAAGGTGTCCATGACAAGCGGGATGGCGATGGTGCCGGGCAGCGTCTGGGCAAAGCCGGTAACGGGCGAAAGGATGATCGCGACCGCGCTAAAAACGTCGACCTGGAGCATGTTGGTAAAGAGCCAAGCCACAAAAAGCGACAGCAGCACCGCAATGATGTTATCGAACCAGTTCTTGACGAAGTCGGGCACGAGGCTGTCCTCGGAAAAGAACGTCATGCGCGCCATGCGCTTGTAGATAAAGCCAACGACAAATCCCACGACCATCGCGGTGAACATGCCACCCGCGCCAAACTTGGCCATCTGGAAGACATAGCCCTGATCGGTGATGGTGGGGTTCATGCACAGCATAAAAGCGCCTATACCGGTAAAACCGGCAATCATGCTGCGGTCTTTGCGATCTTCCTTGACCGCAACGTTATGCGGGATGATAAACGCCATGAACATGCCCACGAGGCCAAACGAGAACGTAGTGAGCGGCGACAGGTCGGGCAGGGCCGGGACAAAGCGACGGATAATGTTCCACAGGCTCGGGATGGCCGAGACCATGGAGAAGGGGACGATGTAGAGAACTGCGTCGGAGATAACGCCAAACCAGTAGGTTGAGGTAAGCTTGTTCATCACGGGGACGACATGCTCGGTGATCCACGCCTGGATCGCTTCCATGACCTTTTGCAGCATGTTGTCCCCTCCTAGTCTTCGTCAAGCAGGTCGTAGGCATCCTCGAGGATGCTCTCGCCGTCGAGCGCCGCGTAATAGTCGGGGTCGATGGCCATGACCTTCACGCCGTGAGATGCCACTTGAGACTGGATCTCGGGCACCTCGGAGGCGAAGTGCGGACCGAGCAGGAGGACGTCGATCTTGTCGGCGTAGTCCATAATCTCAGACTTACTGACTGCCTTGATGGTGCAGTCAAGACCCTTGGACTTTGCGACCTTGCGCATGCCTGCCGCCATAAAGCCGGTCGAGGCACCGATGCCGCAAGCGAGGAGAATGCGAACGGTGCCGTTCTCATCTGCCATGGGGTACTCCTTTCCCAATAAGCGGGCTCGAGGCAGCTCCGATGCCGCTGCGATCCCCGCTGTGTTCTTGGGCGCCCGTGTCGACCCGGCCGCCCTTGACCGTGACTGCACTATACGCGGCGGAGGGCTCTTGCCGCCAACCGACTTTTTGCCGCATGGCGGCAAGGCGGCAGATTTTCCGCCCGCGCGGCAAGCCGGGCGATTTTCCGCTTGGGCGGCAAATTGGAAAAGACACCCTTTCTTAACCTGAGATACCATGGGGCGGTACACCCTGTCTGCCGTTCATCTCTTGGAGGAAAGCCATGGCGAGCGCCAAGCAGAACCGCATCAACCGCATGATCGACGTGCTCGAAAACAGCAGCTCATGGGTGTCTTCCTCGATGCTTGCCGGCCTTTTGGGCGCGAGTGAGCGAAGCATCCGCAACTATGTTGCAGAGGTCAACGAGACCGGTACGCGACATATCGAATCGTCTAAAGAGGGCTATCGCCTTGCCACGGCGGCGCCGGCTGCCGCCAGCGCTTCCGCTAGTCCTTGCGAAGGTGTCAATACCCTCCCCGCGAACGCGGACTCCAGGCGCGACTTTACTATCTCCCGCCTTGTCAACGCATGCGATGGACTCTCCGTCTTTGATATCGCCGATGAGCTCTTTATCAGCGAGAGCACGTTTCAGAGCTCCGTGATGCCGCAGGCGCGCGCACTCGTGCGGCAGTTCGGCCTCAATGTCGAGACACACGACTACCGCATGACACTCACGGGGCGAGAGGCCGACAAGCGCAAGCTTCTCGGCCACATAGCAACCCACAACTCCTATGGCTATTTCACCTCAACCAAAACGCTCGAAAACATGTTTCCCGACTTTGACGTGCAGGCAACCCTCTCGAGCTTGGTCGCGATCTGCCAGCGCTCGGATTTATTTATCAACGACTACGCGCTCTCCAACCTGCTCGTGCACCTGTTAGTGATCATCATCAGGCTCACCTCGAACAACGAGCTCAGCGAGGTGGACGGCCCCATCGATGCAGACGGCCTAGTGGCACAACTCGGGCAGCGCGAGCAGATCGTACGCTGCGCCCAGCGCATCGCCGCCTACTTTGAGAAGGAGTTTGGTTGCGCCATCCCACGCGCCGATTTTCAGCAAATCCTGCTGCTTTTGGCGCTTTCCGTCGAACGTTGCGATTTTGACGAGCTCAACCGCGAGAAGCTCTCAAGCATCATTGACCGCGATTTTGTAGACATGGTTCTGGGGATTCTCGACGAGTGCGGCAAGCGCTACAACCTACCGCGCTTTATCGACGAGCCCATGCGCCTGCAGCTCGTCCTGCATATGTTTAACGCCTACCAACGAGCCGTCTACCACGTAAGCTACCCCAACCCGCTCGCTGCGCAGATCAAAAGCGAGTACGCACCGGTCTACGATATGGCGGTCTATATCGCCCATCGCTTCTCGACGGCCATGGATATCGAGGTAGGCGAGAACGAAATCGCGTTTATCGCCTTTCACATCGGCGCCTATTTTGAGAAGTTTTCCGCACCCGACGGCGCCATCACCTGCACGGTCATCATCGAGGAGTATCACGACTTTGCGCGCAGGCTTGTCGACGACCTTAAGGCCGAGTTTGGAGACGACATCAGCGTTGTTGCCGTGAGAAGCTGTGATAGCTACCTGGCCGATCCTCCCGAGAGCGATGTGGTGGTCACTACGGTCGACGTGCCGGTTTGCGGCGGTAGCACCAAGATCTTGATCGGGCCCATCCTCACTAAACAGAACGTGCGAAAGATCCGCGACCGGCTTTGTGCCATCCAAGAGCGGCGGCGGCGCCTCTACGCTCAGGGCCTTTTGGGGCACCTGCTGCGGCCGGAGCTATTTATACGCAACATAGACGCGGTTGACGCCACAAGCTGCATCGACCGAATGGGAGAGCTTTTGGCTGCTCAGGAGCTCGTAACGCCCGAATTTATCGCCAACGTGCATCTGCGCGAGAACGTCTCATCGACAGCGTTTACTGACTGCCTTGCCATACCCCATGCGATCTCGGTGTATCCCAAGCGCTCGTTTATTGCCGTGGTCCACAATGACGCCCCGATTCCTTGGGGACGCCACGACGTGCGATTTGTGCTGCTTATAGGTACCGCGCAGGAAGACATGGGGCTCTTTAGAGATGTGCTCGACCTGATTATCGAAGTGTTCTCCTCGGTAGAGACCACGATGAGGCTCATGCAGACCGACACTTTCGAAGAGTTTCTGGCTGCGTTTACGCACGATATCGGATAAAGGCTCGACCCGCATCCTCGACATGCTCGTGGGAGAGCAGCTGCCGAGAGTTTACTAGGGCGGAATTGCACGGCTGGCGCGATGTGGCTTGATATCCCTGGAGATGTTCAGATTCCAGCCACGCCAGACGCGTAAGCCCAGTATTATGAGGTGCGTTTTAAACCCAATGACGGGAGCTTTCATGGCAGCAGCTTTTTCCACCGTGATCTTTGACCTTGACGGCACCATCCTCAACACGCTCGAGGACCTGGCGGCCGCCGGCAACCACACCTGCGAGATGCACGGCTGGCCCACGTTTGCCGTGGACGAGTACCGCTACAAGGTGGGGAACGGCATGCTCAAGCTGGTCGAGCGCTTTATGCCCGCCGAGTATGCGGGCGACGGCCGTATGTTTGAGCAGACGCTTGCCGAGTTTAGGGCTTACTACGGCGAGCACAAGGAAGACCACACTGCACCGTACGCCGGCACGATCGAGCTGCTCGACTGCCTGCGCGCCGCGGGTGTGCAGCTTGCCGTGCTCACTAACAAGGACCACGTCTCGGCGGTTCCGCTTATCGAGAAATACTTTGGTTCCGAGCGCTTTGCGCTGGTGCAGGGCCGCGTCGATGCGTTTCCTCCCAAGCCCGAGGCGCCTGTTACGCTGCATGTTATGGAAGAGCTAGGCGCCGACCCGGCAACCACACTCTATGTGGGCGATTCCAATGTCGATGTTCTGACCGGTCACAACGCCGGCCTCAAGAGCGCCGGTGTCACCTGGGGCTTCCGCGGCCGCGCAGAGCTGGAATCCGCCGGCGCCGACTACGTGGTGGACACCCAAGACGAGCTCGCGGCGCTGATTCTGGGCGAGTAGCGGGGCTGTCGCTCAACACGGCTGGACAGATTCTGTCGCGCGGAAAGCGCATCCCGTTTTGCCGCCTCAGAATGGGATGCGCTTTCCGGTTGAGCCTTGTCGGGGAAACGGCATCCCGTTTCAGAGCAATATTCCGGGTCGCACTTTCCACAACCCACCCCATCCGGAAACCGCGACCCGCTATTCGGCCAAATACCGGCTCGTATTTTCCCGAGCATTCGATGCAACGCTGGCGCAAGGAGTGTCCCCAACTGCCGGCAGAGACGATATGAGCAGGACATAAAACATTGAGAGCCCCTGCTGCATGAAGGACCGCGGATTAGGCCGACAATGGTGAGTGTCTAATTCAGCCGCGGCGGCCACGCCGCATTCATGGAAGGGGCTCCCATGCTCGATACTACCACCTTCGTCGGCCTCGACGTCCACGCCCGCTCGATAAAGGCCGTCTCCCTCGACGTCATGACCGGGGAGGTGCGCGCCGCGACCTTCGGCTACGACGCCGGCGCCGTCGCGGAGTGGGTCCGCTCCGTGGACCCCGGGGCCAGGTGCGTGTACGAGTCCGGGGTCACGGGCTTCGACCTGCAGAAGAGGCTTTCCGGCCTGGGGGTCGACTGCGTGGTCGGCGCCGTCTCGAAGATGATCAAGCCCAGCGCGGACAGGCGCAGGAAGAACGACCGCAACGACGCCGAGTTCCTCGCCCGCATGCTGTCGGTCGGCAACGTGGTCGAGGTGTGGGTCCCCGACGACGAGTGCGAGGCCGCCCGCGACCTGACCAGGGCGCTCGAGGACGCGAGGGACGACCTCTCGCGCTCGAAGCAGCGGCTCTCCAAGTTCCTGCTCAGGCACGGGCTCGTCTTCGACGAGAGGACGCCCACCGGCCGCAGGAAGGGCAACTGGACCCGGGCCCACTGGTCCTGGATCGAGTCGATAAGGTTCGCGGAGAGGGCCGACGAGGAGGTGCTCGCCTACTACGTCGACGCGGTCAGGCGGGCGGCGGAGGAGAAGGCGAGGCTCGAGAGGCTCGTCGAGGGCGAGGCCCGCAAGCCCAGGTGGAGGAGGAGGGTCGACTCCCTCCGCTGCCTCAAGGGCGTCGACACCGCTTCCGCCGCCGACCTCGTGTTCGAGGCCGGCGAGTTCTCCAGGTTCAGGAACGCCCGCTCGTTCGCCGCGTGGGTCGGCCTGACACCCTCCGAGCACTCCAGCGGGGAGAGCGACCGCAGGGGCGCGATCACCAAGGCCGGCAACAAGCACCTGAGGAAGACGCTGGTCGAGGCCGCGTGGCACTACCTGACGTGCTCGGGGCGGCCGAAGGACCTCGCCAAGGGCCAGGCCCCGGACCGGGGTGCCCGGAGGCATGCCGCCAAGGGCGTGCGGAGGCTGGTCGAGAGGCGGGAGGCGCTGCTCGCGCGCGGGGTCCACGGCAGCAAGGCGAACGTGGCCACGGCGCGCGAGCTCGCCTGCTGGGTATGGGCGGTCGGCCTCATGGCCGAGGAGGCGTAGGGGGCGGTCCCCCGCACATAAGCCAGTCACCCCGGAAGCGGTTCGATCCGAAGCCGTTGAGGCGAACCTCAGGTCCCTTTTCTGCGAGCGCCCAGGGCGCCACACGCGTGCACAGACTGTCGGTTCGACGTAGAAGCCTCAGCCGTAGCAACGGATTGCCCAGCGAGAGATCGCCACGGGCGGATATTAAACTGCAAAGACGAGCGTCGGTAAGACACGCCGAGGTCGCCGCGGACGGGTTGATATAGGGAGAGGGCCTGACCCCATATCGTTGGGGCCAGGCCCGATTTTGCCTCTTGACAATGTCCTGCTCATATTAAAAGGAACGTCCCTAAGTGCCGCAATGAGTGCTGCGACGCGCTCAGAATGGCAGCGTAGCGGTGGTATCATGCAAACATTCTAGGGCGCGATCTAATCGATCCGGACCAAGATGCCGCCCGCTCGGGCAGCCTTCGGCTGTTCCGCACCAGGACGGCTTACGCCAACAATCGACGCACTACCCGAAATGGACTTGCAAAGCATGTATGAGCAGTTCTGTATACGGGCAGGCCGCCTTCGGTTCGGGAGGAAAAGGGTCGCATGAAGAAGAAACAACTGTGCATCGCTTTTGCACTGCTTGCTGCCATGGTGCTGGGTGTATCCCTGCTGAGCGGCTGCGCCGAAAAAGGCACCAAATCGCAGGAGGCGCAGGAGAATAAAGAAACCATTCAGGTATACCTGTGGACAACCAGCCTGTACGAGAAGTACGCCCCCTATGTGCAGGCACAGCTGCCGGACGTAAACATTGAGTTTATCGTCGGCAACAACGATTTGGACTTTTATAAGTTCTTGCAGCAAAACGGCGGCTTGCCGGACATTATTACCTGCTGCCGTTTCTCCCTGCACGATGCTGCCCCCTTAAAGGACAGCCTGATGGACCTTTCCACCACCAACGAGGCAGGCGCCATCTACAATACCTACCTCAACAACTTTAAAAATGAGGACGGTAGCGTAAACTGGCTGCCCGTATGCGCCGATGCCCACGGTTTCGTGGTCAACCGCGACCTTTTTGAGCAGTACGACATTCCGCTGCCCACCGACTACGCCAGCTTTGTCGCGGCCTGCAAAGCCTTTGAGAAAGTGGGCATTCGCGGCTTTACTGCCGATTATCAGTACGATTACACCTGCATGGAAACGCTGCAGGGGCTTTCCGCCGCCGAGCTTACGACCACGGAGGGGCGCAAGTGGCGCACCGCCTACAGCGACCCTGCCAACAACACCCGTGTCGGGCTGGACGACACCGTATGGCCGGGTGGCTTCGAGCGCATGGAGCAGTTCATTCAGGACACGGGTCTGACCGCGGCGGATTTAGAGCTCAATTACGACGACGTGACCGAGATGTTCGGCAACGGGTAGCTTGCCATGTACTTTGGCAGCTCTGCCGGCGTAAAGATGTTCCAGGAGCAGGGCATCGACGCAACCTTTTTACCGTTCTTTAGCCAAAACGGCGAAAAGTGGCTGATGACCACACCCTACTTCCAGGTGGCACTGAACCACGATTTGGAGCAGGACGACGCGCGCCGCGAAAAGGCAATGCAGGTTTTGCACGTTATGATGTCGCAGGACGCACAGGAGCAGATCCTCGCGGACGGGCAGGACCTGCTCAGCTACAGCCAGGACGTCGACTACCGCCTGACCGACACCACGAAGGACGTGCGCTCCGTGGTGGAAGAAAACCATATGTATATTCGCATTGCCTCCAACGATTTCTTTGCCACCTCGCAGGACGTGGTTTCCAAGATGATTATGGGCGAATATGACGCCGCGCAAGCCTATAGCGCGTTTGATGCCAGCCTTTTGGCAGAGCAGGCGCCCGACACAGGCGATATTGTGCTGAGCAACAAAAAGACTTACTCCAACGTGTTCCACAAAGATGGCGGCAATGCTTCTTTCTCGGTTATGGCAAACACACTGCGCGGCATATACGGCACCGATGTGCTGGTGGCGGCCGCCAACAGCTTTACCGGCAGTGTGCTGCAGGCGGACTACACCCAAACAACGGCGTCGGCCATGATCATGCCCAACGGTCTTTTGTCGTACCAACGCACCATGACGGGCGCCGAGCTAAAGGACACCCTGCGCGCCTTTGTGGAAGGGTGCGAGGGCGGCTTTACCCCGTTCAACCGCGGCTCTCTGCCGGTGGTCAGCGGTATTGCCGTGCAGGTAAAAAAGAACGACGGCAGCTACAAGCTCACCGGCGTTACCCGCAACGGAAAGCCCCTGCAAGACAATGACACCGTTACCGTGACCTGCCTTGCAACGGAAAAGCAGATGACGCCGCTGCTGCAGGACAAAACCCACGCGTTTGAGCGCGGAGAGGATACGGTCAAAAACCTCTGGAGCAAGGCACTTTCCGACGGCAGCGTGGCGCTCGCCGCGCCGGAAAGCTACATTACGTTGGGGTAGGCGACGTGGAAGTAGATAAGCGTAAAACCAAAAGAACATGGCACGTGCCGCGCAAAGGGCTGTCCGCTGCCGCCGTTGTGCTGACGATTACGTGTTTTGTTTTCCTTGGCGTGCAGTACCTTTCATTTGTGTCCAAGACCGTTTATGAAGAAAGCACCTCGCATTTAGAGGAAGTTCTGCATAAATCTAACAACATGCTGAGAAAGATCGCCGACCAAAACATCTCCTACCTGCATTTGTGGAACGGCTTCCTGGAGACCACCCCCGATGACGACGGGATTCAGGCGTTTCTGGAATCCGCAAAGCAGGAGCTTGGCTTTGCCGAATTCTACTTTCTTTCGTATGACGGCAACTATATGACACCGCGCGGGGAAACGGGCTATCTTGGCCTGCAGAGCAACCTCGACGAGAAGCTTGCCGATCAGAACGACATTGTATTAAACGCGGTCTTGCCCGGGCAGGATCCGACGCTGGTGTTTATCTGCCCCGAAACAAAGGGCGTCTACCGCGGCTTTGCCTACGATGCCATTGCCATCAGCCATCGCAATGACGCTGTGATGAAATCCGTGGACGATTCGGCGTTTGGCGGAACCGCCAGCACCTATGTCGTCTACCCGGATGGGCAGGTCGTGATCGAAAATATCGCAGAGGGCGAGCAATCCATCTATAACCTGCTTGCGGTCCTGCGCGAGCATTCCAACCTCAGCGAAGCGCAGGTGCAAGATCTTGCCAATGATTTTGCAAAAGGTGCCGACGGAAACCGCGAGGTAGAGCTGGGCGACACAAAATACTATCTGGCGTACGAAAGCGCCGACATCCAGGACTGGACCTTGGTGGAGCTTGTCCCCGTGGATGTCGTCAATGCCGCTATGAATCAGCTTTGGCTGAGAACGGTACAAATAGTAGTGGGCATTGGAGGCGGACTTTCGCTCATGACCATTCTGCTGGTTATTAGCAGGGGTCGCATCAAACTGCGCCGCAAGAATACCGAAATCTTGTACCGCGAAGAGCTGTTCCGGAAGCTGTCCCAGAACGTGGACGATGTCTTTTTGATGCTAGATGCAAAAACCTACAAGGCAGATTATATTAGCCCGAACATGGAACGCTTGCTGGGTCTGACGCAGGAGAGCGTGCGCGAAAATGTCGGTACGCTGGCCATGCTGCACCCGAAGGATACCGTCGAACCTGTCGAAAACTATCTGGCGGGGCTTGCCGGCGGCGAGCAACGCGAATGGGATATGGAATATACCCATCAGCAAACGGGGGAACGACGCTGGTTCCATGTGGTTGCTATGGGCAGTGAGGTCGAGGGACAAACCAAGTACATTCTGGTTTTATCTGACCGCACCGCCGATAAGCAGGTGAATCAAGCACTTGCGGATGCCGTTGCCGCCGCCGAAAACGCTAACCGCGCCAAAAGCACTTTCCTTTCCAGCATGTCCCACGATATCCGCACACCCATGAACGCCATCATCGGCTTTACTACGCTGGCGGTCAGCAATCTGGACGACAGGGAGCGCGTGAAGGACTACCTTGCCAAGATCCTTGCCTCCGGCAACCACCTGCTCTCGCTCATCAATGACATCTTGGATATGAGCCGTATCGAAAGCGGAAAAATTCAGCTGGACGAAACCGAGGTCAATCTCTCCGATGTACTGCACGATATTAAAACCATCGTCAGCGGGCAGATTTACGCAAAGCAACTGGAATTGTATATGGACGCGATAGATGTTACCGACGAGGACATCTATTGCGACAAGACCCGGCTCAATCAGATTCTGATGAACCTTTTGTCCAATGCCATCAAGTTCACTCCCGCGGGCGGCACGGTGTCGGTGCGGGTGCGCCAGCTTGCAGGCAAGGTCGGCGGATGCGGGCAGTATGAGTTCCGTGTCAAGGACAGCGGTATCGGTATGGACCCGGATTTTGCCAAAAAGGTATTTGAACCCTTTGAGCGCGAGCGCTCCTCAACGGTAAGCAGAATACAGGGCGCTGGGTTGGGTATGGCCATTACCAAAAACATTGTAGATATGATGGGCGGCACCATTGAGGTACAGTCCGCGCCGGGAAAAGGCTCTGAATTTATCGTCCGTGTTCCGCTGCGCGCCCAGACAGAACGCCGTAGGGAGGTAAAAATCGTCGAGCTGGAAGGGCTGAAGGCGCTGGTGGTTGACGACGATTTCAACACCTGCGACAGCGTGACCAAGATGCTGGTCAAGGTGGGGATGCGTGCCGAATGGACGCTTTCCGGCAAGGAGGCCGTGTTGCGCGCACGGCAGTCCCTCGAGATGGGCGATACCTTTAAGGCCTATATCATCGACTGGCGCCTGCCGGATATGAATGGCATTGAGGTAACCCGCCAGATTCGCGCCCTGAACGACGATACGC
>UQWQ01000017.1 GCA_900544755.1 uncultured Collinsella sp.
GCCAATATTATCGCCAAGATGGCCAACGGCATCGCCGATGACCTCATCTCCACCACGCTGCTGGCAACGCCGCGACCCATCGTGATCGCACCCGCTATGAACAACGGCATGTGGAAGGCGCCGGCGACGCAGGCCAACATGGCCACGCTGCGCGAGCACGGTGTCCATGTGGTGGGACCCGGCAGCGGCTACCTTGCCTGCGGCGACGTGGACACGGGGCGTATGAGCGAGCCCGAGGACATCGTCGAGGCTGTCTGTGAGGTGCTCAACCCCGTGCCGCAAGACCTGACGGGCAAGCGCATCGTCATCACCGCCGGCCCCACGCACGAGCCGATCGACCCGGTGCGATTCATCGGTAACCGGTCGTCGGGCAAGATGGGTATCGCCCTGGCGGGGGAGGCCGCACGTCGCGGTGCCGCCGTCACGCTCGTGCTGGGACCGACATCGCTCGACGTTCCCCACGGCGTGGAGTGCGTGCGCGTGCAGACCGCCGCAGAAATGCTCCAGGCTGCGCTGAGCGCCTTTCAGACGGCCGATGTGGCCATTTGTGCGGCCGCTGTCGCCGACTACACCCCCGTATCCCCTGCGGACCATAAGCTCAAAAAGGCCAACGAGCGCTTGGATCGCATCGAACTGGTC
Source organism: uncultured Collinsella sp. (assembly GCA_900544755.1). GTDB lineage: Bacteria > Actinomycetota > Coriobacteriia > Coriobacteriales > Coriobacteriaceae > Collinsella. The sequence continues at coordinate 640 of UQWQ01000017.1, forward strand.
GAGACGGTCGATATTTTGGCTGAGCTTTCGCGCCAGAAGGGGGAGCGGTACGTGATCGGCTTTGCGGCCGAGACCGATAACGTCCTGGAGTACGCACAGCGAAAGCTCGACCGCAAGGGTTGCGATGCCATTATCGCCAACGATGTCTCACGCGCCGATTCGGGCTTTGGAACCGATACCAACAAGGCCTGGATTGTGAGCACAACGGGTACGCAAGAACTTCCCGTTCTAACAAAACCCCAGCTCGCAGATACAATTTTGGACTTGCTTCAAAATTTGTAAAAAAGTTCTTGCACAAGGACAAAGTTTCGGGTTAATATACTCCCTGTTGCGAGCGAGAGCAGAGCAACAAACAAAAGCTTCGGGACGTGGCGCAGCTTGGTAGCGCACTTGACTGGGGGTCAAGGGGTCGCTGGTTCGAATCCAGTCGTCCCGACCAGAAGTTTGCAGGTCAGGTACCTAGTGCCTGACCTTTTTTGTTTTAAGCAATTGCTTAATTTTGATTAAGCAATAGGGTGCCAAAAATCTACCTGCGCGATATTCGCCTTTTGCGGCTACTTGCGCGTTTTGCACGCGCTTGAGCCGATTTATTAACGCGATATGAATCTACATACGCGTAGCTGGTATGCAGCCGAGTACAGGCTGTATTTATCGCGGCGATTAACACAGATATAGCGACTATAACGGACAAGCATGTCGCTGTATTTATTCCAGTAGTTCACTTGATCGGTGGACAAGTGGGCTGTTGCAACGAAACGCCAAGCGGGATGGGCTCTATACGAGGACGCCGCAGGGTAATGGCGGGGGAGTGCGGCGGGCGCTCTGAGAGCCGCTGTGTGACCCCATGTCTCCTTAACTCGATAATTTGTGTTTCAAGCCACGAATCGGTCGAGCAATTGCCAAAAGAAAGGCCCATGCAGGATTGCACGGGCCTTACATCAGATCAAATTTGAGCTAGAAGCACCAAATGGGGCAGACGCAACACCATCTCGTCGCGGCCTCGGCGAGCGACATATCGCAGTCGAGGTAGACATCGAGGAAATCGTCAGATCCCGCACAGGGGGACCGCGATGGTGGCCACCGCGCCGCCCGAGGGGCTGTTGGCGAGCGAGACGGAGCCCCCGTGGGCGCTCGCGGCCTCGGAGGCGACGTGGAGGCCGAGCCCGTAGTGGCGGCCTCCGTCGCGCGAGGAGCGGGACGAGTCGTCTGTGAAGAGGCGCTCGCAGCCGCGTTCGAGGGCGGCGGGAGAAAAGCCCGGTCCGTCGTCGGCCACCTCGATGACGAGGTGTCCGCCCGCGACGTCGCAGGAGACCGCCACGCGCGAGCGCGCGTGCTCGGCGGCGTTGGCCACGAGGTTCGCGGCGGCTCGCGCCAGGGCGGTTCGGTCGAGTAGGGCCTCGGGCGCGCCCGCGACAGCGGGGCCCGTGGCCGCGTTGAGCGTCACGCCTCGCGCCCGGGCGATCTGGGCGGCCTCGGCGAGGACCTGTTCGCAGAGCTCGGCCGGCCGCATGGGGGCCCTCTCCGCCCCGCCGGACCCGCGCGAGGCCTCGATGAGCAGGCGCACGTAGTCGTCGAGCCTTTCGACACTGCCGGCTATGTCGCGCGCGGCGGCCGCGAGGTCGGCGTCTTTCTCGTCTTCCAGCTCCTCCGCCACGAAGTCGGCGTTGGCGCGCAGCACGGTGAGCGGCGTCTTGAGGTCGTGGGCGATCGACGTCATCTGCTCGCGCTGCCCCCGCTCCGCGGCCCAGCGGGCCTCGAGCGACTCGGCGAGGGAGGCCCGCATGGTGTCCATCGCGGCGAGGACGTCGTTCACCTCGCGCACGTTGGTGCTGCCGACCGCGAAGTCGAGCTCCCCCGCGCCGACGCGCCCCGCCGCCTCCGCGAGCGGCGCCATCTTGCGCGAGATCACGCGGCTCGCGCGGCGCGCCACGAGCGCGAGCGCGAGCGCGCTTCCCACAGCGGCGCCGACGAGCATGAGGTTCTGCGGGTTGGGAAGCAGGCCGGCGAGATCGCGCGAGACCCACTGCGGCAGGTACTCGCTGACGAGTGCGCAGGCCCCGCCGCCCTTGAGCGGGAACGCGGCGTAGGTGAGGCCCGAGCCCCCGCCCTCGATCTCCACTGTGCCCGGATCCGCGGCGAGTGCCGTACTGGCCATTTCCGTCGCGTCCTCGAGCCGCGTGCCCTCGAGGTCTGTCATCATCACGTTTCCGTCCTTGTTCAGGATGAGGTAGCGGTAGGCCGTCGGCACGTCCTGCTGCCCGCAGACGCCGTCGCGTGCCAGGCCCTCCGCGACATCGCGCGCATTGGCCGGCCCCCAGCTTGCCTCGTAGACGAAGCCCGCGTTGATCGCCGCGGAGAGCACCATGAGCGAGGCGAGCCACGCCGTGGCGACCGCCGCGAACGCGTAGGCGAAGTAGCGCGCGATGACGAAGGAGAGCGGCATGCCCCCGCGACCTCGCGCCCCGGTCCTCAGAGCTGCCACTTGTACCCCATCCCCCAGACGGTCGCGATCGGATCGGCGCCGGCCTCGGAGAGTTTCCTCCGGGCGCGGCTGACCTGCATGGATATGGCCGCGTCGTCGGCGTCGCTCTCCCAGCCGAGCACCGCCTCGCGTATCTGCGCGCGGCTCATGACCTGCCCGGGGTGGCGCGCGAGGTACTGGCAGATGGCGTACTCGGTGGGAGTGAGCGGCACGGCCTCGCCGCCCACGGCGAGGTCGCGCGCCCCGAGGTCGATCCGCACCTCCCCGAAGGAGAGGGCGTGCGAGCGCGGCCGGCGCTCACGGCGTAGATGGGCCGCGACCTTGGCGCGCAGTTCCGCGGTGTTAGCGTCAATCTATTTTTCACCAGTTTCGCTAAACAGGCGCGCCGTTCGCGCAAAGGCGGTTTCACCGGTTGCGCTAACGTATTTTCACCGATTCCGGTCACGGCTTGACGGGGCCGTCCCTCGGCAGGTCCTTCAGCCTGTAGGACCTGCCGGTTATCTTGACCAGGTGGCAGTGGTGGCACACCCTGTCCGCGATCGCGCTCGCCGCCACGTCGTCCCCGAACACCCTGCCCCAGCCGCTGATCCCCACGTTGGTGGTGATGATCGTCGAGCGCTGCTCGTAGCGCGTCGATATCAGCTGGAACAGCAGGTCCGCGCCCGCGCCGCCGACGTCGAGGTAGCCGAGCTCGTCGATGATCAGCAGCCTCGAGTGGGCGTAGTACTTGAGCCTCTTCTTGAGGATGCCGCGCGACGAGGCGTCCTCCAGGTCCTCGACGAGCCGGGCGCAGTCCACGAACCTGACCTCGCGCCCCGCCCTGACGGCCTCGATGCCCAGCGCGACGGCGAGGTGCGTCTTGCCCACGCCGGGGCTCCCCACGAGCAGGACGTTCTCGGCCCGCTCGACGAACCTCAGGGTCGCGAGCTCCTCGATCTCTGCGCGCGGGACCGACGGCTGGAAGTCCCAGTCGAAGTCCGCCAGCCCCTTGACGTAGGGGAACCCCGACGAACGTATGCGCTGGTTGGTGATCCTGACCTCCCGGGCGGCGACCTCGACGCGCGTCATCTCCTCGAGGGCGGAGGCGAAGCCCCGCTCGCCCGCGGCGACCATCCTCACGTAGTCGGGCAGGGACGCCGCCATCTCGTGCAGCCCGAGCGCGGAGAGGTTCGCCTGCGCCCTGATCGAGGGGCTGCCCTCCGCGACGGCGCCCATCACGCCCCTCCGAGCGAGTCGAGCAGCGCGAGGTTGGCGCGCGCGGCCTCGGCGATGTCCGCGTCGGCCAGGCCCCGCTTCCCCTCGAGGGCCTGCCCATAGTGGTCGGGGTCGTAGTTGATGGGCCTCGACGGCCCGGACGCGGCGTCGTGGACGGCGACCTCCTCGCCGGCCATCCTCACAACGACCTGGCCGCCGGGCATCGCTATGACGCTCACGCGCCGGCCGATGCAGCGCCTGGGCACGGACCACTCCCTGCCGGCGGCCCTGACGAGCATGGTCGGCGGGACGGTCTGGACGCTCACGTCGCCCACCATCGACTCGAGGAGCCGGAGGTTCCCGATGGGCCGCAGGCTCTCCTTCTCCCGCATGAACAGCGCGTCGGGCGGCAGGCCGGTGGTGCGGTTCGGCTCCGAGTTGGCCTGGGCCTCGACCCGGGCCACCGCCTCGGCGAGGCCGCTCCACCCGGTGAACTCGCCGCCGTAGGCGAGCAGGCGGTTCAGGAAGCGGTTGGCCGACTCGTCCTTGCCCTTGGTCTGCGGCGAGCGCGGCGCGCAGAGTCTGAGCTCGAAGCCGGCCTCCCGCGCGAACCGCCACGCCCTCTCCTGCCTGGTCCTCCTGCGGCCCGAGACGGTCACCAGGCACGACATGTTGTCCGTGATGCACTCCTCCGGGACGCCGCCGAGGCGGGTGAAGGTGGCGAGCAGGCAGGGCAGCAGGTCGTCGAGCGTGCGGCTCCTGACCGGTATGAAGCGGTGCTTCCGGGAGTAGCCGAGCGTCGCGGTGAACACGCTGAACTCGAAGACCTCGCCCTCCGAGTCGACGAGCCTCATGCCCTCCTTCCAGTCGAACTGCAGCTGCCTGCCCGGGGGCGTCTCGAACCGCGGGTGCGGCTCGCGGCCGCCCGCGCCCCCGAAGGGCACGTCGCGGGCCCGGCACCACGCGGTGAAGGCGCCGTACCCGGGCAGCCCCTCCCCGCGGCCCTCGCGCAGGAACGCGTAGACTGCCATCTTGGTCATCCCGGGCAGCTGGGCCTTCGCGCGGATCACCTCCTCGAGCGGGTCGAAGGCGCTGCCCCTCGCGGACCTCCCGTCGGCGGCGGACTCGCCCTCCCGCCAGTACTTGGCGACCGTGTGCCGGTCCATGCCGTGCCTCCTCGCGATCTCGCTGAAGTTCGGCTTCGCGCCGGACCCCCTGTAGACGTTCAGCTCTCCCATTACGTTTCGCTCCATATCCCGCTCCTCCCGGGTCGGATACCCGATCGGAGCATAGTTCCGTTAGCGCAGTTGGTGAAAGTACGTTAGCGGGGTCGGCGAAAGCGCGTTAGCGCATTCGGCGAGATGCGTTTGCGAAAGTGGTCAATTTTAGATTAGCGCTAACACCTGGCCGCCCGGATATCGGAGGCCCTCGACGAGGCCGGGGCCCTCGAGGCCGAGACGGCGGCGCTGCTCGAGGGCGACGAGACCTACGCGTGCCTGCTCACCGTGCCCGGCATCGGCCCGAGCACCGCGGCGCAGCTCGCGGTGTCGGTCGACATCGCGAGGTTCCCGGACCACGACCACCTGGCCTCGTACCGCGGCATAGCCCCGAGGGTGAGGAGCTCCGGCACGTCGGTGAGGTCGGTCAGGGCGTCCAGGCGGGGCGACGCGAGGCTCAAGTCCCTGCTGATCTTCTCGTGCAACAGCCTGGTGAGGTCGTCGGGGCGCTACGGCGAGTACTGCCGGGCCTGCAGGGCGCGGGGCATGGGGCACGGGCGGGCGCTCAAGGCCGTCGCGAGGAAGCGGCTCAGGGCGATATACGCCGTGATGCGCGACCGGGTGCCCTACCGGGAGTAGCGTCGAAGGTTGACAAAACTATAGGAACACCCAATGAGTACCTAATGAGTAAACAAAGAGTGCGACGGAATGGCTCCCCTTGGCAGCTTAAAGCCGTCATGCAGGAACCATTCCGTCGCAGCCTAATGAAAGGGACTGGGTTGTAAATGTTGGAGAAGAGCCGTTAGCGCCCGGGGGCCAGGATCACCAGCGCGTCGTGCTCAAAGGGATGCTGCGCCACGCGCACGGTGCCGTCACCGTTGTCACGGACGGGCAGCTTTGCGATGCGCTTGTCCTCCATGTCGAGGACCGTCGCCGTCCAGCCACGCGCGCCGTCGAGCTTAAACTTGAGCGCCGTGGTGCGCGGCAGGTACGTGACGACGCGATCGCCAACGCGCGCCACACGGATGGCCTCGCGCGCGTCGTCGAGGAGCTCCTGCGCCGGAACCACGGCAAGTGCATCGTCGGCAGCCGTAGCGCCCAGGGCGGCAAGCACGTGCTCGATCGCGCCAAAGTCCCACACACCCGCAAACTGCAGGCACTCTTGCCAGCGGAACGGCATGTCAAAGCCCTCGCCCAGCACCGAACCTTGGCTGCGCGATGTCTGCCAGTTCCAAACGCCGTGTGCGCCGTAAGTTACGCCGGCACTGGCGCCGGCAAGAATCGACGACCATACGCTCGCGCGGCAATCCTGCGCGGTAAAACGCCAGTAGACGTTGCGCGACGCACCCATCTGCTCGTAGCAAGGCTCGGAGTTGACCATCGGCTTTTTGGGATAGTTGGCGATAAAGTCCTGCGGCAGACGCCATGCCTCGGGCTGGCCCTCGTAGTTGTGGCCGGGCTGGAACATATAAAAGTCCAGACGGTCCAGATACTGCGCCGGAATGGTGCGGTTACCGCGGTTGATATGCATGGTGCGCAGTGCCTCGGGCGCGCGCTTGACGACCTCGTCGAGGGCGTCCTCGTAATAGGCGATCGCCTCGTCGCCGGCAAAGTCGGTATCGCCCGTCACCACGTAGACGGGGTCGAACTCGCCCAGGTTCTCGACGACGCGGGCAACGTGGGCGCGAACCTCCTCACGCGGCATAACCTCGGCGCCGCAACGCTCGGCGATCTTGGCGCCCCAGGTACCGGGCACGTAATTGCACCACATGAGCACGAGCGCCGGACGAATGCCGTGCTCGACGGCAGCACGGCACATGGCGGCGGCACGATCCCAGTACGCCTGGTTGGGACGGGACCAATCAAAGTGCACGCCGTCCTCGCTGGCATAGGGCCAAATGCCCAGGTCGGGGCAGCAGCGATCCCACTGCGGCAGCGTGTTGATCTGCAGTGCGTTCATGCCCTGCTCGGCACGGCGGGTCAGGTAGTAATCCCAGTCGTTCTCGGCGATGCTCGTAAATGCGCTCCAGCACGTATCGGCAAACCAGAAGAACGGTTTGCCCTCGCACAAAAAGCCATCCTGGCGACCGTTGACGGTCAGCTTTCCCAAACTCATCTGCATGTCCTTTCGTTTGATAAAGGATTTGCGAACCGCCGAGGGCTTTCGCGGTAACCCCGCGCGAAAGCCCCCGCCGCTTGGCAAACCATCGCGGGCGAATCCCGTCCGCCCCATCAGTCTACCTTGCAAGAAGGGCCCCGCCGGGCTTACGCCTGACGGGGCCCTGTCGTGTAGGTGAGGTCTTATGCGACCGAATGGCTTGGCCTTAGGCCTCCATCTCGGCGAGCTCCTCCTTGGAGAAGCCGGAGACAAAGACGACGGCAGCGGCGATGACAAAGGAGATTGCCATACCGACGATAGCCCAGACGGTGTTCATCTGGCCACCCTGCAGGTAGTTGGTGAAGACCAGGAAGTTGGAGGCACCGCCTGCGAGGTAGTAGGTAACCCCCATGAGGCCGGAGAACACAGCGCCGATGGCACCGCCGATGAACATGCCAAACATGGTGCGACGGAAGCGCATGAGGATGCCGAAGAGCGCGGGCTCGGTGACGCCGCCGGCGATGGCGGAGATGACGTAACCGATGGCGAGAGACTTCTCGTCGGGGTTCTTCATCTTGAGGAAGGCACCGAAGGCGCAGCCCCAGACAGCGGCCATAGCGCAGTTGGTGGAAACGAAGACGAAGGGATCGTAACCGGCAGCGATGATCTGAACCTGGGCGAGCAGGATGACGGGCATGTGCATGCCGCAGACCACGAAGAGCTGCCAGAAGGCGCCGAGGACGGCCATGACGATCAGAATACCGATGCCGCCAAGATCAGCAAGGCCGAAGAGCGCGTTAGCGATCAGCGTACCGATCTCGTTGCCGATGGGGGCGAGGACGATGAAGGCGATGGGGATGGTAACGATCATGGTGCAAAACGGCGTGAAGACCGTGGAGAGCACGTCGGGCATGACCTTCTTAAAGAACTTCTCGACGAAGTAGAGGACAGGCACCGAAAGGATGATCGGCAGGACGGACTGCTGATAGTTAGCAGCAGCGATCTGGATGCCGTAGACGGAGATGATGCCGCCACCCTCCTGCGTGGCAGCCGTCACTACGGACGGAGCCATGAGGGCGCCACCGAGCAGCATGCCGAGCACGGGGCTGGCGCCGAGCTTCTTAGCCGCGGCATAACCCAGGTAGATGGGGATAAAGGTGAACGTGGCCTCGTACAGCGTGGTGTAGAGGAACGTATAGGTCGGGTCGTCGGCCGAGAGCACACCGAGCATGGTGGGGCCGAGGACGGCCGCGATGGTACGGAACAGACCGCCGGCCATGAGCAGCGGGATGAGCTGGGTCATGGAGCCCGACAGATAGTCGAGGATGATATTGGGCAGGTTCTTGAGCTCGAACTTCTCCTTGGGAGCATCGAGGTTCTCGTTGACGGCCTCACCCTGCTTGACGCCGGAGATGGCGACGAACTCGGCGAGCACCTTGGGCACGTTCTGGCCGATGATGACCTGGAGCTGGCTGCCGGCGAACTGGCAACCCAGAACACCCTTGACCTTCTTGATCTTCTCCACGTCAACCTTGTTGTTATCCTTGAGCGTCAGACGCAGGCGCGTCATGCAGTTGGTGGCGACGGTGACATTCTCCGCACCGCCCACGAGCTCGAGGACATCGGTGGCAATCTGCTTGTTATCTACTGCCATGGGACCCCTCCCCATATCTTCGTGTGCCAGCCCCCTTGGGCTTAGGCACGCCTTTGGCCCGGCGACTATAACCCCTTACGGTTGCCGGACCCTTGGATACGCTGTCGTAAACAAAGTGTTTACTGAACGTTTACGAGCTTTAGTTTACACGGAGCGCCTCATTTGTGGCAATTTTACCGTGCAGAGTCCGGCGAACGGTAGGAAATCGGGGGTGAACGTATTCCAATGGTGGGAGATGGTCTCTTTGACTGTCTATTGATATATGGCTCTTTACGTGGGCTTTTATTTTGATTAACACCTCTATGACCTGTTAACTCATCAACAGAAGCCCTGCTAGAAGCTAATAAACATATGTTTAGTAGTTCATGGCGTGTTCAATTTTGCCGTTTACCGAGTTCATCTGGTTATTCTTCAATTCTAGATTACACTAAACATGTTTAGATTGTATTGCCGCTTTTGTTTCCCACTAGCGGCGCAAGGGAGGCAGCTCATGGAACTCAAATTGTGTACCTACGCAACCGTCACCACCTTGGGCGACTTTGGCCCCTGGATCAGCAAGGTCGTACTCGACCTGCCCTGCACCGTGCGCGCCAACGACATCGACACGAACACCTTCCATATATATGTAGAGCGTCACGAGCGCTCGGGCGAGGTTCTGATGCGCAAGGAGCGCGGCGCCGACCATGCCGCGCCCTCCGTGGGTTACATCGACATTCTCGCCGCATATCCGTGCGACGAGAACGGACGTAAGCTCGCCGTGGGCACCCATGTGGCACTCGAGGTCGCCGAGCAGCGCCTGACCAAAAAGATCGAAGGCGGCGTCATGGGCTCGCGCATGCTCGATGACCAGCTGCACATCACGCAGCTCGCGGCTCTTCCCGGCAATGACGGCGACGATCTCACCTGCGGCCTGGTCTTCGACACCTGCCGTGGCGATATCTGCCCCGCGCTCAAAGGCTGGAGCAACGCCACGCAAAAGACCGCCGTCGACGGTATCGCGCTCGAATACGGCTTCTTTGAGCCCAGCTTTAAGGCCGAGGACTCGGCATGCTTCAACCCCTTTGCGCCCGAGGCCACGGCCATGCCCCAAAAGGCACCGCTCGTGGTGTATCTGCACGGCGCCGGCGAGGGCAAGGGCGCCACGCAGGGCGAAGGCGCCACGCGCGCCTATATCGGCAACCGCGTGACGGCCATCAGCCAGGCGCAGATCCAGCGCTACTTTGGCGGCTTTGCCTGGGTGCTCGTGCCGCAGTCGCCCACGTTTTGGATGGACAACGGCGTCGAGCAACTCGGTCGCTCCAACCAGAGCATCTACTCCTCCGTGCTCAAGGCGCTTATCGACGAGTTTGTCGCCGAGCATGCCGACCGCATCGACACCGACCGCATCGTGGTCGCCGGTCTTTCCAACGGCGGCTTTATGACCCTGCGCCTGTGCGCCGACTACCCCGATTTCTTCGCCGCGGGCCTTCCCTGCTGCGCCCCGTGGTACAACGCCACGGACGAGGACGTAGCCGCGCTCGCCAAGACGCCGCTGTGGTTTACGCACTCCAAGGGCGACGAGCTTGTGTCACCGCAACAGACCGTGCTGCCGCTCACGGCGCGCCTGCGCGATGCCGGCGCCAACGTGCACCTCACCTACTTTAGCCATGTCGAGGACCTGACCGGCGTGTATCGCGAGGCCGACGGCTCGGCCAAGAAGACGTTCAACCACGGCGTGTGGATCCACCAATTCAACGACCTGTGTTATCAAGACTTCGACGGGGGCAACGTACTCATCGACGGCGAGCCGGTGGGCTGCTGGGAGTGGTCGGCCAGGGTCGACCGCTAAGCCCTCCCATCGCGGGGACCGGGGTTTAGTCTTGCCTTGCGCGTAACTGGCTGAATTGATTTTGATTGGAGCTGTTCCTATGTCCCAGAAGTTGACTCGGGTGATTGTTACCACTGATATGGAAGTCGATGATATGAACTCACTTGTTCATTTGGCTCTGTATCTCAACTTGCTTGATGTTCAGGCTGTGGTGTATACGGCTTCGCAGTATCACTTTCTTGGGGATGGGGTTCATACGCTCGGCGAGGTGAATTCGCATTGGCGGACCAAAGGGCGGCGCTCTTATGAGTGGGCTGTTGTGCCTCATGAGCCCGATCCGCTAGCCGGCGAGCTTCGTGAGTATCGGCCGTTTCCCGAGCATTGGATTGAGAGTCTCTGGAGTAATGAATATGCCCAGGCTTGGCCGCAGTTGCAGGCAAATGCGGCCGCTGCCGGTGAGCCGCCGTTTCCCACGCCCGCCCAGATGATCGAGCGCACCTTTGTGGGAAATGTTGCCTTTGAGGGTGATGTGACTGAGGAAACTGAGGGGTCTCGCGTAATTGCGCAGGCGATTCTGGATGATGATCCGCGTACGTTATGGTTGCTCAGCTGGGGTGGTATGAATACGATCGTTCGCGCCCTCATGAGTATTGCCGAGCGCTATCGCGCCACGCCCGAGTGGCCCGCCGTGCAGCAGCAGGTCTATCAGAAGGTGCGCGTGATGGGCGTTGCCGATGGCGTGGGACAGGACAACTCGTGGCTCGACCATGGGCGCGAGCTCTTTCCCGAGCTCATCTTTTGGCGTACGCCCTATATGTATGGCAACTATTTCGACGCCAAAACAGCTCAGCCCGATACGCTGCCGCTGTTTAAGGCTCCCTGGCCCGAGCAGAATCTCACGCAGGGCAACGGCCCCCTCATGGCACGCTATATGCTCTATGGCGATGGTAAGGTCTACGAAAACGAGCCTGAGCGCTTTCAGTTTGGCAAGCATGCCCGTCTGGATTGGGGCCTGGAAGGCATGCCCGCGGTGCAGTTTGAGCGCGGCGATTTTATGGCCGAAGGCGACAGCATGACCTATATTCCGCTGCTGCCGTTTGGCCTGCGCGGTATTGACGACCGCGACTTCGATACGCTACTCGGCCGCATGTTTCTTGATGGACACCCCGATGCGAAGGCGCCCGCCGATTTTGCCTCCATCAGCACGCCCGCAGACGACAATCTCAATCCCTACCTGCGTGCCTATCAGGAAGACTTTGCCGCCCGCGCGCAATGGTGTGCCCATGATCCGGCAGCCTGCTCGCATCCGGCGCATGTTGTCGAGGTCACGGCCGACCGCAGCGCCGCAGCCGGCGAGCGCATCGACCTTGCGGCGACCATCGTCGACCCCGACGGCAGGGGCTTCGATGCGCATTGGGATGTCGCCGTAGACCCGTCGAGCTATGCAGGCGTCCAGGATCTGTCGCTATGGCAAGAATGCACGGAGGATGCCACTTTCATCGTGCCCGCCGACGCACGACCCAGCGACCGCTTTGTGCTCACCCTCACCGTGCAGACGCGCGCCGAGTGCTCCTGCACCCGCTACACCCAGGTCGCCGTGACTGTGGCATAGCAAGGGCGACGCCCACATTCGACAAAGAGTGTCCCCAAGTGCCAAACGAGCGGGGATTTTTGGACACCCAAACAACGAGAGTGGACAATCTCCCACTTTGAGCCCACAAGCAGGCCAAAAATGGGAGATTATCCACTCTCGTTCTGCGAGCACTCATTGGGGACGCACTTAAATGAATAGTTTCACTCATTTAAGTGCGTCCCCAATGAGTAGGAAAAATGGGCCATGTGTCCCAGTTGTGGAGACTCGTTGAGCCGTCTGGGTATCGTGAAAGGCTGCGCACTCCCCCATCATCAAAAGTGACACACGCTACCAGTTGATGGGAGGCAGCCATGGGCTTCTTTGACAAGATGTTCGAGAAGAAAGAGTGCGCGATTTGCGGTACCGAGCTGGGACTTCTAGGTAAGACAAAAATCAATGAAGGCTACCTGTGCAAAGAGTGCGCCGGCAAGCTCTCCCCCTACTTTCACGGCTATCGCTCCAGCACCGCGGACGATATCCGCGAGCAGCTCGCCTACCGCGAGGCCAATGCCGAGCGCTTGGCGTCGTTCAACCCCACGCGCACGCTTTCTGCCGGGCGCACCAACATCATGCTCGATGAGGACGCGGGCCTGCTGATCATCACCTCGCAGAGCCGCTGGCGCGACGCCAATCCCGACATCATCGAGTTCTCGCAGGTACTCGGCTGCGATATGGATATCGACGAGCATCGCACCGAAATCTATCGCGAGACCAAGGACGGCGAGCGCGAGAGCTACAACCCGCCGCGCTACGACCTGGATTACGACTTTAATCTGACCATTCACGTCAACACGCCGTACTTTACCGAGATCAACCTGCGCGTAAACGACTCCACCATCGATCAGCGCGGCTCCATCGAATACCGCGAGGCCAAGCGCCAGGCAACCGAGGTCCGCGACGCGCTGGTGCAGCTGCGCCAGGAGACGCGCGACAGCGTCGTGGCCGCCAAGGCCCCCAAGACCGCGGTGACCTGCCCCTTCTGCGGAGCCACCACCATTCCCGATGCCAGTGGGCGCTGCGAATACTGCGGCGGCGCCATCGGCGCATAGTCTCCGGCACGGAAAGGACCGATCATGGCCTTCGAGAGCGTTAACTATCAGTGCCCTGCCTGCGGTGGTCCCCTGCATTTTGCCAGCGCCGAGCAAAAGCTTGTCTGCGACTACTGTGACTCACGCTTTGAAGTCGAAGAAGTCGAGGCCCTCTATCGCGAGCGCCAGGACAAGGCAGATGCCAAAGCCGATGCGGCAGCCGCAACGCCCAAGTCCGTCGCCGACGACGCGGTGCAGGAGCTCGCCCAAAACGCCGGCTACATCTGCTCGTCGTGCGGCGCCGAGCTCGTGTCCGACGGCACCGTCGCCGTCACCACCTGCCCGTACTGCGGTAACTCCGCCGTGGCGCCCGGCCAGCTCTCTGGCGACTTCTCACCCGACCTGGTGATTCCGTTTAAGCTCGGGCGCGACGATGTCACGGCCGCACTCAAGGAACACTATAAGGGCAAGATCTTGCTGCCCAAGAGCTTTGTCACCGGCAACCACATCGACGAGGTCCAAGGTGTCTACGTGCCGTTTTGGCTCTACGGCGCCCGCGTTGACGGCGAAGTGTACTTTGACGCGACCAACGAGACCGTGACCGAGGAATCCGATCGCACCGTCACGACCACCGACCACTACGATGCCTATCGCAAGGGCAATATCTCGTTTAAGCGCGTGCCCGTCGACGGATCGTCCAAGATGCCCGACGGCCACATGGACGCCATCGAGCCGTTTGACTACGACGCGCTGCGTCCGTTCTCGGTCGCATATATGCCCGGCTACATCGCCAACCGTTACGACGAGGACTGCGAGACCTGCAAGGCGCGCGCCGAGCGCCGTATGGAAGAAAGCACGATCTCGGCCCTGCGCGAGACCGTCGTCGACGAATACGACGATGCCACGGTCGAAAGCAAGCAGCTCGACTACACCTGGGAAGACAGCGACTACGCCCTGTTCCCCGTCTGGATGCTCTCCACCTCGTGGAACGGCAAGAGTTACCTGTTTGCCATGAACGGCCAGACCGGCCGCTTGGTCGGCGAGCTCCCCTGCTCCAAGCCCAAGCTCGCTATTGCCTCGGTGCTGTTCTTTGTGATCGGATTTGTCCTCTCCCAGATTCTCTTTATGGGCGAGAACGCCTTCGATCCGGATTACCTCGCCTTTGATATCGAGGGCATCCTCATCAACATCGTCGCGCCGCTGATCATCGTGATTATCGGAGACGTGCTACTGGTAGGCCAGCTCAAGACGGCCAACGAGGCCACCCACGCCGACGAGTACTGCGGCGAGCTCGACCTGGTCGAGAAGCACGACACCTTCAGCCACACCGAGACCACCGTCGTCATGAAGGACGACAAGGACGACTAACCATCCTGACCAATACCACCCGGCCTTTGACGAGAAAGGAAGATCACCATGGGACTCTTGAAAGCTGGATTGGGAGCTGCCGGCGGCGTCATGGCCGACCAGTGGAAGGAATTTATCTACTGCGAATCGATGCCTGCTGACGTCTTGGCCTGCAAGGGCAGCAAACGCACCGGTGGCCGCAGCTCCAACACGCGCGGCGAGGACAACGTCATCTCCAACGGCTCGGTCATCGCCGTCAACGACGGCCAGGGCATGCTCGTGGTGCAAAACGGCAAGATCATCGAAGTCGCGCTGGAGCCTGGTGAGTTCGTCTTCGATACCGGCAGCGAGCCGAGCGTCTTTAGCGGCAACCTGGGCGATTCCATCAAGGAGACCTTCGCCAATATCGGCAGCCGCTTTACCTTTGGCGGCGACGCGGGCAAGGACCAGCGCGTCTACTTCATCAACACCAAGGAGATCATCGGCAACAAGTACGGCACCGCCTCGCCCGTGCCCTTCCGCGTGGTCGATAACAACATTGGTCTGGACGTCGACATCTCCGTGCGCTGCAACGGCGAGTATTCGTACCGCATCACCAACCCGCTGCTGTTCTACACCAACGTATGCGGCAACGTGACCGATAGCTACACGCGCGACAAGATCGACAGCCAGCTTAAGTCCGAGCTGCTCACCGCCCTGCAGCCCGCCTTCGCCAAGATCTCGGAGATGGGCATCCGCTACAGCGCCATCCCCGGCCACACCACCGAGCTCGCTCGTGCGCTCAACGAGGTCCTCTCTGCCGACTGGCGCGACCTGCGTGGTGTCGAGATCGTGAGCTTTGGCGTCAACTCCATCGCCGCCTCGCAAGAAGACGAGCAGATGATCAAGGACCTGCAGAAGGCCGCAGTCATGCGCGATCCCACCATGGCGGCAGCCAACATTGCCAGCGCCCAGAGCGACGCAATGCGCGCGGCAGCCGCCAATCCCAACGGCGCGATGGCAGGCTTTATGGGCATGGGCATGGCAGGTGGCATGGGCGGCATGAACGCCAGCCAGCTGTTCGCCGCCGGCCAGGCACAGCAGCAGGCCGCCCCGCAGCCGGCTCCGGCACCCGCTCCCGCGCCGGCATCCGCTGCCACGCCTGCGGCCGGTGCATGGACCTGCAGCTGCGGCGCCACCAACACCGGCAAGTTCTGCTCCGGGTGCGGCAGTCCCGCACCCGCCCCGGCACCGGCCAAGTGGTTCTGCCCCAACTGCGGCAGCGAAAACGGCGGCAAGTTCTGCAGCAACTGCGGAACGCCCAGGCCCTAGCCCCTCTATCTGGTAATTGGCGGGGGATCCGCCACCCCCGCATTTGCTTCTATGGGTTTCGTTCGATAAAGGAGGACACCATGAAGACAACGTTCAAAAAGTCCGTACTCGCATTTCTGACATGCGTCCTTGCGCTCGCCTTTGCCCTGACGGGCTGCAGCGGCGGCGGCAAAGACCCCAAGGCCAACTTCGTCGGCAGCTGGGAACTCTCGGGTGGAACCCTGGAGGGCGAAGAACTGACCGATGAGTACATGAAGATGCTCGAGGATTGGGGTGTACACTGCGTCCTGATTCTCGATGAGGATGGTACAGGTGCCCTCGACTTGTTCCTTGAAGTCGTCGACCTTAAATGGGAGGCAAAGGACGCCACCACCGTAACCATCACCGCCGAAGACGAGTCGCATGACATGAAGCTCAAGGACGGCAAGCTCATCCTCGAAGAGGATGACGGCAATCTTGTCTTTAGCAAGTCCGACAAGGACCTGTCCGGCACGGTGAAGAAGGATCGCGAGGCGGCCGAGAAGGAAGAAGAGATCGACGAGGCCGTCGAAGACGACGACGTCCAGAAGATTGAAATCTCCCCCGCCGTCACCGTTGCCGATGACGACCTGTGCACCATCACCATCACCGAGAAGTTCAAGGACGAGTGGGGCGACATCGGTTTTGTCGTCAACATCACCAACAAGAGCGACAAGGACCTGACCTTCTACGCCCCCAGCGGCAAGACCAATGTCAACGGCACTATGAAGGACCCCTGGTTCTCGGCTCACCTGATGCCCGGTACCAACGCCACCGAGGAATTCACGTTCTCGAACGGCGAGCTTGACAGCCTTGACGACCTGGTCAACACGACCATCGGCATCGACGCCTATCTGACCGATTCCTACGAGGACGTCGCCTCTTACACCGCAACCATCGCGTAACGGCACGTAACATCAGCCGCGGATTGGCGGACACATCCGCGCACACCAGACGGGGCCGCAGGAAATGATCCTGCGGCCCCGTCGCTTTATGCCGACAGCACTGCCCATACAAGCAGGCCGCCCGCCGTTTTTAGATGCGAAACGGTGGGCGGCCTATCTTTGCGGCGCCGGAACACGGGTGAGCGCGTCGATTACGGGCGCTCCATGTTGGGAACGATGCTACCCTCGGTCACCGCATGCACGGCCAGGCGCATGATGTTGTCGTAGCCGGTCTTGCTCAGGATCTCCGAGATGCGGCGCTTGATGGTGCCCTCGCTCATAAACAGCTCGGCCGCAATCTCGCGGCGGCTTTTACCCTCGCAGGCAAGGCGCAAGATCGACAGCTCGACATCGTCGAGGGCCGCCGTGCCCGAGAAGATGCTCTCGGGCGGCTTGGGAAACGTGCAGTAACCCGCCAGCGTGGAGCGCATCACGGCGAACAGCTCGTCGATACCGACGTTCTTGTACACAAAGCTATCGACGCCCGCCTCGCGGGCCTGATCGACAAAGGTGATCTCGGGCATGCCTGTCATGATAATGATGCGACACTCGGGCAGCTGCTCCTTGATGCGTGCCGCCGCCACGATGCCGTTTGAATCGTGTTCGGTGCACACGTCCATCAGTATCATGTCCGGGCGCTCCTTGAGCGCGACACCCAAGGCCTCGGAGGCATCGGCGATCGCGGCAACGACGGTCATATCGGGCTGGTCGCCAACGGAGCGCGCCAGGCTCTCGCGCAGGATGGCCTGATCTTCGACAATTAACACGCGGATCATGAGCTTCTCCTTTGGGACGTGTCGTTGGCGTTAAGCGGAATGGATACCGTAAGCGTAAAGGGCGGGGTGGCGTGGACCTCTAGGCTGCCACCCAGATCTTGCGCGACATGTCTCATACCTGGGATACCCGTTCCCTCGCGATACGATACGGGGGCCGGGGACCCGTCGTTAGAAATCGTCATGTGCGCGACGGCGTCAGCATCCGTCCTCTCCTGCCACAAGCGCACATGGACCCGATGCGCCTGCGCATGCTTGGTGGCGTTGGTCGAGGCCTCGCGGATAATCTGCAAAAAGGCGGCGGCGACACGCGCGTCCTCAGGCAGCGCACCCTCAACATCGATCTGCACGCTCACCAGGCCAAAAGCATGGACGATATCGCCCAGTTGCTCTGCCGGTTCGGTGTCGCCCCCGCTGCGCAGATCGGCAGCGATTGAGCGCAGCAGCGGGTCGATCTGCTCGAGCGACTCGTCGTCCAAGCGCCCCTCCTCCAAATAGCGATGAAGGATTGATAGGCGCTGGCCGATCACATCGTGAACGCGGGCGCGCATGCGCAGATAGGCCGCATTGTCGGCAACTTTTTTGACTTCTTCGATCTGGGCCTGGAGCTCTTGGCCCGCAAGCTCAAGCAGGTGGTTGGCCTGCGCCAGGCGGTCATGCGCATGCGCATACTCTGTCACGTCCAGACCGATTATGCGCTCGAACGAACGGCCCGAGACCATAACGTCATCGCACACAAACAGGCGAATCTCGGCGGGAGAAACCTCGACCACCGCACGCGCCTCACCAAAGCGGTCCAGGTTGATCCGCACGCGGTTCTTACCGCCTTCGGGCATTTGCATGCTGAGCTTGCGCAGGTCGTTCCATGTACCGCTCATATCGCCTAGGTCGGTGGGCATATGAAGCTCCACCAGGTTTTTGCGCATGCAGCGGTTCATGAGCAGTGGACGGCCCCTCGAGTCCAGATACAGGATGCCCACGGGAATCACGTTGATGGTTTCGATCGTCGAGAACGCGGTGATATCCTCCTGGCGGTTACGGACGTCCATCAAGAGCGCCGCGACGGAACGGAACAGGAAGAACGCTCCCTCTGCGATAAGGACAACGGCCCACACCGAGCCCATGGCAAAAACCACCGGCGGTGTCACGGCGCCAACAAGCAGCAGCTCGGCCAGCATGACAGGGCGACGATAGTGCACCATGAGGACCACGCCATAGGCAAAGATCGCGGCATTGAGCCACAGCACTCCGCCCATTGCCCTGGCGCAAACGTCAAGCGGCGCCACCAGATACGAGCCAGACGACGCGAATAAGATGAGCGCCGAAATCATCAGGTGAAGCACAAGGCTCGTCTCGTAGGCGCAAATCACCTTACGGTTATAGGACGAGCGGCGCGATGCGATGAGCGGGACGTGGATCATCTGCAGACACGCAGCCAGGGCAAAGACAACATCGAGCGCAACGATTTGGGGAAGGATGAACGAAATTTGCATCGTCACTCACCCGCCTGCGGCATCAAGACGATCATGCGCAGCTGACCGGGTTCGCCCTCAAGACGGTACGCCACGTTACGCCCTTGCAGCGCGCTCTCGAGCTCTTGCGCAGCGGGCGTCTGAGAAAGATCTTCATCATCGTTGGAAAAAAGCGTGGCGCGCAGCTCGACACTGCATCGGTCATGGTCGCCCAAGTGATACATAAGCGCCGGATGGTCGGTGGTGTAGGCAAAAAACGCAAAGTCATACACGCAGTCGTACAGGGCGCTTACCGTACTGGCGTGCATCGGGCGCCGTATGGCGATAATCGAGGCGCACTCGATATCGATGGTGCGCAGGTCGCTTGCGAGCTCGTTGGCAATGAGCTGAATGCGGTCGCGATCAAAACCGCTCTCACCGTGCTGTGCCAACGTGAGCGACCCTTTGCGCTTGCAATAGGCGACGAGCATCTTGGCGCGCTGCAGCATGCGGTAACGCTCGTGCGAAGACGCCTCGTCGGTCAACGGCGGCAGCGAACTCAGCAGGTCGTACATCCCTTCGAGCGCGCGGGCAAGTGCTTGGTCCACGTCTTGGACCAGCAAGGTCTCGGCCTCTTGATCTGCCAGGTGCGTCTTAAGGTCGTAGTCGGCGGCGAGCAGCTCGTTTTGACGCTGCAGCTCCATGCGACGCTGCGCCAGTTCGCGATTGAGTTCGTTGAGCTCCGACACGTCTTGGGCAAGCAGGGCCGATCCGCCCAGCAGTGGAAAGGCACGGTACACCACATCGGGATCGGACGCCACAGCAAAGGCATGGGCGTGGCCGTGCTCCTGGGTCCGCAACTCCTCGCGCACGCCTACCGGCATTGGCTTTGACGCCGGCGTGGCATAGACTTCCTGCAGGTCGCGCGTTAGAACTTTGAGGTCAAGCGGCAAGGTGTCGAAGATGCCGGCGATGTCGTGATACGACGGAATGACACCGCAATCGAGACAGATTTCCATCGCCACCACGCACAGGACGCAATAGACGAGCGAAAAGTTGAGCCTCCATGCCCAGGGCACGCGCAACGCATACGAGACGGCAAAGAATGCGCCACCCAGCAGTACGAGCGCCGCCGTGCCCGAGAAACGCTGGATGCGAAAGGACGAGGACCGGCCCACCAGGATAAAAAAGGCCACAAAGTTAAAGGCCGTCCACACTAAGACAGCGAAATAACCCCAGCCGTACGTGTAATCGTTGCTCCAGGTGTCGCTTGTACGGTCAAAGTGGAAGACCTGCTGGTGAAAATCGTTGGTGAGCACAAATCCGATAAGCAGGATAGCCA
This sequence comes from uncultured Collinsella sp., assembly GCA_900544755.1. Lineage (GTDB taxonomy): Bacteria > Actinomycetota > Coriobacteriia > Coriobacteriales > Coriobacteriaceae > Collinsella. The sequence goes on from UQWQ01000017.1 coordinate 20,939, forward strand.
CAATCCAAAGCGCAGCGCAGTAGCGGCGACCCAGGCGGTGTTGCTCCAGACCCGCAAGGCGCAGACCACACAACTGGTAGAGCAGCGGAATGAGCGTCATGGGCACGTAGTACAGGTACCACAGCACGGTGGCATAGAACGGCGTGAACGACTTGTACTTGAGAATGACTTCGATCATCCAGAGGGCACAGATGGTGGCGACGGCAACAAGGCGGCGGCGCAACACATAGTCCAAACAGCGTAGATAGACCGATACACCCCAGATCGAAAATATAATTGCGGCGACAAGCAACGGGAGAGAGCTCGAGTGGACGAGCGCATCCACGACCTCTTCGGACACCTCGCTATAGGCGGGCACGGCGTTGGAAAGCTTGGGGTCGGAGGCAAACAGCGCCGGCAAGACTGCCAAAAGCATGAGGAACAGCACGGTGATGGCGCCGGCGATAGCAAAGACGCGGTGACGGTACACCTGATGTGTTATACCAACAAGGAATCGCGGCATGGCGAAGAGCCTGCCGCCCCTGGGATCCGCCACGGGTGCGGATCGGGCGACCGCGTGGCCGATATGTCGCTCGCGGGTACCCATAGTGCTTTTAGTGTACCGACAGGCGGGCCCAAAAAGCGGGCCACATGTCCCAAAATCCGCCGACGGCGAGGGACGTCGCCAGCGACTAGTCGTTTAAGAACGTCCCCAATGACTAAGACAAAACGAGCGAGGATTTTTGGACGCCCAAATGGCGAGAGTGGATAATCTCCCACTTTGAGCCCACAAACAGGCTAAAAACGGGAGATTATCCACTCTCATTCTGCGGGCACTCATTTAAGTACGTCCCCAATGAGTGCTTTCACTTCTTTTAACAAAACGCCCGGCGGGCATTAACTGCTCGCCGGGCGTTTTGGTTAGGAGGCTATGGTTGTTGGGAAGCCTTAGGCCAGGTCCTCGCCGTTCGTCTCGATGACGTGTTTGTACCAGTCGAAGCTCTTCTTTTTGGAACGCTTGAGGGTTCCGTTGCCCGCATCATCGCGGTCGACATAGATAAAGCCGTAGCGCTTGGACATCTCGCCCGTGCCGGCAGACACCAGGTCGATCGGGCCCCAGGTGGTGTAGCCCAGCAGGTCAACGCCGTCCTCGGTCACCGCATCGCGCATCGCGGCGATATGCTGGCGCAGGTAGTCGATACGGTAGTCGTCGTTGATGGAGCCATCCTCCTCGACAACATCCTTGGCGCCCAGACCGTTCTCGACCACAAACAGCGGCTTCTGATAACGGTCGTACAGGTCGTTGAGGGTGATGCGGAAGCCCAGCGGATCGATGGCCCAGCCCCACTGGCTCTCCTGCAGGTAGGGGTTCTTGGCGCCGGCGAAGGCGTTGCCCTGGGTGCGCTCGACATCGGGGTTATCGGCACCGGCGGAGCAACGGGTGCTGTAATAGCTAAAGCTGATGAAGTCGACGGTGTTGGCGGCCAGGATCTCGCGGTCCTCATCCGTCATGCCCACATCGATGCCCAAACGCTCGAGCTTCTTGACGGCATAGGCCGGGTAGTAGCCGCGGCTCTGAACGTCGACGAAGAAATAGTTGCTCTGGTTGTCAATCTGCGCCTGGCGCACATCGCCCGGACGGCAGCTGTAGGGGTAGTAGCTACCTGCGGCAAGCATGCAACCGATCTTGACCTCAGGGTCGATCTCGTGAGCGATCTTGGTTGCCCAAGCGCTGGCGACGAGCTCGTTGTGGGCGGCCAGGTACTCGACGGTCTCCTTGTTCTCGCCCTCCTCAAAGACCAGACCGGCACCCATAAACGGCAGGTGCAAGATCATATTGATCTCGTTGAAGGTAAGCCAGTACTTTACCAGGCCCTTGTAGCGGGTGAAGATCGTGGCCGCGAGGTTCTTGTAGAAGTCGATGAGCTTGCGGTTGCGCCAGCCGCCGTACTCCTTGATGAGGTGAATCGGGCAGTCGAAGTGCGTGATGGTCACGAGCGGCTCAATGCCGTGCGCCTGACACTCGCGGAACACGTCCTCGTAGAAGGCCAGGCCGGCCTCGTTGGGCTCAGTCTCGTCGCCGTTGGGGAAGATGCGGGTCCAGGCCAGGCTCATGCGGAAGGTCTTAAAGCCCATCTCGGCAAAGAGGGCGATGTCCTCCTTGTAGTGGTGATAGAAATCGATGCCGGTCTGCGCGGGGTAGTAATAGCCGTCCTCGAAGTCGAGCATCTTGCGCTGGCCGGAGACCACCGCATAGCGCTCGGGGCCGTGCGGCGCCACGTCCACGTTGGCCAGGCCGCGGCCATCCACGTCGTAAGCGCCCTCGCACTGGTTGGCAGCCGTCGCGCCGCCCCACAGGAAGTCTTTACGGAAAGCCATGCATCAATCCTTTCACACGCTGTTTGTCGTGGTTTCAGTATCCCCGTAAGCAGCGCGCTACTCAACGGCAACGACGCAGGCCGACACTTCTTTTCGCACACGGCGGCCCGGCAGCCGCCCCTGCCTGACACTTTCTGATACCGCCGCCCCAAACCACCACAAAGGGGACAGGCACCTTTGTGGTGGTTTGGGGCGGTTTGTCTCGATCTGTAACAGGTAGGCAGCCAAAACCGGGCTTGGTGTTACAGATCGAGATTTTCGGGCAGCCCCCCGCAGTTTGTCTAAATCTGTAACAGGTAGAGACGATTTAGCCCGCTAGATGTTACAAATCGAGACGGAAGATGCTAGTCACAGGCGATGTCGAGGTTCTTGCCGACGAGGCCCACGTAGCCGCCCTCGGCAGCCTTGGGACTATCTGCGTGGCAGAGAACCCACTTGTCGGCCTTCCAGTAGCAGTAGCTGTCACCGGCGGCAGGCATGTCGGCTGCGGCCTCGGGGCGCGGGCCATTGGTGCCCGCCGGCAGCGCCACCATCACCTGGAAGCCGCCGTCGACCATGCAGGGCGTGTAGTGGAGCGTGGTGTTGAAGACTTCGACGACCGTACCCGCCGGCACGCGGAACGCCTTGACGCACGCGGTGTCGAGCTTGCCGTCCTCGATCTCCCAGCGATGCGCCACGAGCAGGATAAAGTCGCGAGCGCCCAGGTTAAACTCGCTGGCGCGGTGATACTCCAGGCAGTTGAGCTGCGTGTTGTGGCCGTTGCACCAGCCGAGCTGGAAGGGGCGGCCGCCAAACATGAGAAAGCCCAGTTTATCGGCACCCTTGACGCTCTCGAGCTCCGGCGCGCTTGCTACGTACTTGCTGCCTTCGGGGATGGGCGTGGCAGAGAGCGCCTCGAGCACGAGCGACGTGAGCTCGGACGGAACGTCATCCCAAACGTTGCCATAGGATTTGAACTCGGGATCGTTGACAGAATAGATGTGCATGTTCGCTCCTGTTCGTAAATGTGACTATACGAACATTCTAGAACAAACATGAGCGATTTTGAACGCTCGTCCCGACCACTCAACAAAAAGGCGCCCCCGCATAAGCGAAGGCGCCCAATGCGCGCGCTTTGGGCGATAAAGCCCTTACGCCTGCTGATAATGCAGGTGCTTCTCATCGATATCGGCCAGGTCGCGGTCGAGATAGCGACGCGCGAGCCAGTTTGCCATGGGGAGGTTCTGATCCAGGTAGTTGCCGCACTCCTCGGGAGCGGCACCGGGGACATCGCCCTCAAAGCCCGCGACAAACTCAAACAGCTCGCGCACGAGCGGCAGGATCTCCTCGCTCGTCACTTCGCCAAATACGACGAGGTAAAAGCCCGTGCGGCAGCCCATGGGGCCAAAGTAGACAATGCGGCTCGACCACTCGGCATGGTTGCGAAGGAACGTCGCGCCCAGGTGCTCGATGGTGTGGCACTCGGCCGTGTTCATGACCGGCTCCTTGTTGGGCGTGGTCAGGCGCAGGTCAAAGGTGGTGACGGCGGCGCCGGTCGCCGGATCGCGGTCGATGCGGCTCATATACACGCCGGGCTCGAGCAGCAGATGGTCAACGGAAAAACTCGCGATGCGCTCCATGGCAGATCCTCTCGGTAGTCAATTTAGGACGGGGCTCTTTTAGCTGGTTCGAATGATCGCACCAATCATACCAGTCAAAAAAGCCCCATCCCAAATGAGCTGCCCGGGAATAGCCTGCGGGCGCCGCGCAGCCGCCTAGGCAGTGTAGGCGATGGTCGCGTCGACAGCATGGCGCCAGCCGGCGATCTTTTTGGCTCGTTCGTCGGCGGACATGGCAGGCTCCACGATGCCGCGAGCGCCGTAGACGTCAACGACGTCGCGCGTGTACATGCCCAGCGCAATGCCGCAGGCCCAGGCCGCACCCAGACCGCTCATCTCGTCGTTGCTCGCGATGCGGATGGGCGAGCCAACCAAGTCGCTCTCAAACTGCATCAGGTACGCGTCGCGCGTGGGGCCGCCGTCAACACGAAGCTCGGCCAGTGCCGCGCCCGAATCCTCGACCATCGCATCAATCACGTCAAAGATTTGATAGGCGATCGACTCGTCGGCGGCCTTTACGAACTCCGCACGGCCCGTGGTGCGCGTCATGCCAAAGACGCAGGCCTCGGCGTCACTCGCCCAGTGCGGCGCGCCCAGGCCGGTAAACGCCGGCACAAAGTAGACGCGACTCGCCGGATTGGCGGCGTAGCACAGGTCGGTAACTTCCTCGGGGTTATTGATGAGCTCAAGATCGTCGCGCAGCCACGTCTTGACGGCGCCGGCGTAGCTCACGTTGCCCTCGAGAACATACTCGGTCACACCGTCCATACGCCACGCAAGCGAGCTCGAAAGCCCGTGCGAGCTGGCAACGAACTCGTCGCCGACGTTCATCATGACCGAGCTGCCGGTGCCATAGGTCGCCTTGGCCATGCCGCGGCTATGGCAGCCCTGGGCAAACAAGGCGGCATGGCTGTCGCCGAGTACGCCGTGAATGGGCACGGGCGCCGGCAAAAAGCCGCCCAGGTCCGTCATGCCGAACAGGCCATCGGAATCGGTCACCTGCGGCAGGCAGGCTGCATCGACGCCAAAGGCCTCGCACACCGGCTCGCTCCAGCAGCCACGGCGCAGGTCAAAAAGCTGCGTGCGGCTGGCATTGGACCAGTCGCAGCGAAACTCCGCGCCGCCCGTGAGCGTCCAGACCACCCAGGCATCGATGGTGCCCAGGCACAGCTCGCCCGCCGCCGCGGCCTCGGCAGCCGTGGGAACGTTCGCGAGAATCCAGGCCATCTTGCCCGCCGGATAGTAGGGCGAGAGCACCAGACCCGTCGTGTGACGCACCATCTCGGCCACGCCTTCGCGCGCAGCCAGCTCGTCGCACAGCTCGCGGGCGCGGGCGCACTGCCACACCACGGCATCGCACAGCGGCTCGCCCGTCGTGCGGCTCCAGGCAACGGTGGTCTCGCGCTGGTTGGAAATGCCAACGCCGGCGATGTCTGCCGGATCGACCCCGGTCTCCTCCACCACGGTGCGTGCCACAGCCAGCACGTTGGCGGCGATCTCGGCCGGGTCATGGCTCACCCAGCCGGCCTCGTTGACAATCTGGCGATGTGAGCGGTCGGCGCGATGGATCAGATGGCCGCCCTCGTCCACCAGCAGCGCCTTAGTACCCTGTGTGGACTGATCGATTCCGATGATGTATTTGCTCATGTACTCTCCTGTCTCCCCCGTCGATTCAAAACTAAAACCCGACGGACAAGGAGCGAGTGGCCGACCGGCTCATGAGAGCGCAGCCGGCCTGCTCAGAATTCAACCTAAAAGGATTGGTGCAAACCTGTCCCCGATGCACCAATTACTCTGCGGGAAGGAACTCGACGACCGTCTTGGCGATTCCCTCGCCCGTCAGGCCGTAGTGCGCGAAGACCTCGGGGCTCGTGCCGGTGATGACCGGCGCATCGGGCAGGGAGAGGCACTTGACCGGACGCGGGCAGTGCTCGCCCACGACCTGCGCGACCATGGAACCCAGGCCACCGAAGGGGCTGTGCTCCTCGACGGTCACGACGGCGCGCGTGGCACCGGCGGCCTCGATCACGGCCTCGGCGTCGAGCGGCTTGACGCAGTACATATCGAGCACCGTCGCCGAGATGCCCTGCTCGACCAGCAGATCGGCGGCGTCCACGGCATGGCGGACCATCTCGCCGGTGGCGACGATCGTCACATCGGTGCCGCGACGCACCCAGGTGGCGCGGTCCATCTGGAACGGGCACTCGTCCTCGGTGTACACGTCCTCCACCGGGTTGCGGCCCACACGGATGTAGGCCGGCTTGTTGTCGGCGACCAGGGCACGCACGAGCTCGGCGGTCTGGAAGCGATCGCTCGGCAGATACACGCGCATGTTGGGAATCGCGCTCATGGCAGCGATATCCTGCGCGGAGTGATGGCTCATGCCCAAGGCGCCGTAGGAGACGCCGCCCGAGATGCCGATGAGCTTGACGTTGGTGTTGGAGTACGAGACATCGACCTTGCACTGCTCATACGAGCGCGTGGTCACAAAGGACGCCGGCGAGGCGGCCCAGGCCTTCTTGCCGCACGAAGCCATGCCGGCTGCGATGCTCACCAGGTCCTGCTCGGCAATGCCGACCTCGACGGACTGCTGGGGGTACTGATCGAAGAACGGCGTGAGCGATGCGGAGCCGCGGGAGTCGGAGCACAGGACGACGATGTCCTTATCGGTCTCGGCGGCCTCGAGCAGCGTGTCGCAGATAACCTTGCGGTTGGCGATCTTGTTAGCCATTGATGGCCTCCTTATGGGCAGCGAAATCGGCGATGATCTGGGCATATTCCTCATCGTTGGGCAAGTGATGATGCCAGGCGGCCTTGTCCTCCATAACCGGCGAGCCGTAGCCCTTCACCGTGTTGAGGATGATGACCGTGGGCTTGCCCTTGGTCTCGGCGGCCAACGTCAGCGCGGCATCGATGGCTTGGACGTCGTTGCCCGGAATGGAGAGCACGTTCCAGCCGAAGGCGCGCCACTTCTCGTCCCAGTGGACATACCCCATGGTGTCATCCACCCGGGAGGACTTTTGCAGGCTGTTGCAGTCCAGAATCACGATCAGGTTATCCAGAGAGAGTGCCGCCGCGGACATTGCGGCCTCCCAAATGCTGCCCTCCTGACTTTCGCCGTCACCGATCAGCACATAGGTCTTTGCCCCTGTCCGGTCGAGCTTTTGCGCCAGCGCCATGCCGACGCCCGCGGACAATCCGTGCCCCAGAGAGCCGGTAGACGCCTCAATGCCCGCAATGTCCCGGGTGTTTGGCTCGCCGCCAATGTGGCAGTTCGGCTTCAGATAGGTGAACAGCTCCGCCTCCGTCAGATACCCCGCCTCGCAGAGCACCGCGTACAGCGCCAGCGCGCCGTGGCCCTTACTGAGCACAAAGCGGTCACGGTCCGGCTTCGCCGGATCATGGGGGTCGTGGTTCATAACGCCCCTGAGGTACAGGGCGTACAGGATCTCCACCGCGGAAAAGCTGGAGGCGAGGTGCGCCATTCCGCCGGAGTACGCCGTAAGGAAGATCCGTCTGCGCAGCTTGGCTGCCGTCTCTATGGTTTGCAGATCCATTTGTGTGCCCTCCTTAGGTATTGACCTCGATCACATTCTGCTTTTTCTCATAGTCATCACGGATCGGGAACTCCCATACCGTATTCCCTGCCTCGTCCTCACTGACCTTTGAAAAGCCTTGCAGGGCGTAAAACTCCTTGACCATGGCGTTTTTGGCAGTGGGATAATAGTATCCCACCAGCTTTTTAATGCCCAGAGCGCGCGCCCTGTCCACGAGGGCGTCCATCATGGCGAATTCCATATTGCGCTTGAGCACGCGGCAGCTCATGAGCCAAAGCTCCATGTGCAGCTCGT
>UQWQ01000018.1 GCA_900544755.1 uncultured Collinsella sp.
AGCTGCGGAAACGCGGGGCCCGTTCAGGCTGTTGCGTTGAGATTGAAAATCAACCTATTTGTTTAAACGTCTTGTTTTGTTACAAGCTGATTACATTCCAGTATTTTGGCTGATTTGCTGCTGAGGATTGATAGCTGATCTATTTACATGACCGAATTGAGCACGCTGTTCATTATTGCCGGTTTTAAACAGACACAAATGTGCTCGCGTTGAGGCTATTTCGTTTAAACAGATGGTGCTTGACTAATGGTAAGAAATATGCTCTAGCAAAGTAGTCGTTAGGGACGTTCTTTAATGACTAGTCGTTTAAGAACGTCCCCAACGACTAAGTTAGGCGATGTGGAGGGGGTTGGCGGCGTCGACGGCATCGGGGGCATCGGATAGGCCGTCGGGGGCAGCGTCTGTCGGGTCCTCGTCGGGGGTCTCGATCTGCTTGATCATGACCTCCTGGCCCTGCAGCAGATAGGTCTCGCCGCTACCGCAATGGGGGCAGGTCTTGCCGTGCTCGACCGTCGCGTAGTCGCAGCCGCACGCCTCGCAATGCGTCACGGCCTCGACAGGCTCCACAATAAGCTCCGCGCCCTGCGTGATAGGCTTTTTATCTGCCGCCCAGCGCCAAGCATCAAGCAGCAGATCGGGAACGACGCCCGAGACCTCGCCCAGGAGCAGCGTCACGCTCGAAACGCGACTCACGCCATTGGCGCGCGCCACATTCTCGACATCGCGAATGATGTGATAGACGATTCCTAATTCATGCACTTTTTCTTCCGCCGTTCTAACGAACGGCGGTCGACTTGACGCTGCGCGAGCCCCAGACGGACGATCTGCCTTTCAATCGTCGGGCATGGGCAAAAGCCCTATGCCCTCCTCTTTCAAGGCACCTCGCCACGCCTGGGACTCGCTCGCTGTCCAACCGTTCTCTACGCCGTTCTCTTGTTTGTTGCGTTTTTTATTTCTTCCCAAATTTGATTTTGATCGCACGCTTCAAAGCGTACTTGCCGAGGCTGGGGAGCTTTTGCTCGTATTTGACCATCGTGGAGCACTCGGGGCGGTCGCGATCCAGATGGATGGCGTCAAACGCGCACTTGGTGGTGCACAGGCCGCAGCCGATGCACTTGTTGGGGTCGACGATCGAGGCACCGCAGCCCAAGCAGCGAGCGGTCTCGGCGCGCACCTGCTCCTCGGTAAAGGTCTCGACGTACTCGCTAAAGGGCGCAGCCTTCTCGCGCTCGCGGTCGACACGTGCCACCTCGCGGCTTGCGTTGTCATAGCTCTCAATCACAACATCGTCGCGGTCAAGCGCGGTGTAGCGGCGCTGGTTGCGGCCGATGGTGAGCGTGGAGCCCGGCTGCACAAAGCGATGGATGGACACGGCGGCCTCGTGACCGGCGGCGATGGCGTCGATAGCAAAGCTGGGACCGGTGTAGACGTCGCCGCCCACAAAGATGTCGGGCTCGGCGGTCTGGTACGTCTGCGGATCGGCAAGGGCACCCTGGCTGCGGCCGAGCTCCACCTTGGAGCCAGCCAGCAGGTCGCCCCACACAATGGACTGGCCAATCGACATGACGACACGGTCGGCATCGACACGGCGCAAGTCGTTCTCGTCATACTCGGGCGCAAAACGGCCCTCGTCGTCAAAGACACGCGTGCAGCGCTTAAAGGTGATACCGCACACACGACCGGCCTCGTCCAGGTGAATCTCCTTGGGGCCCCAGCCGCAGCTAATGTGCGCGCCGTCCTCAATGGCCTCGCGACGCTCCTCCTCGCTGGCAGGCATCTTGACCTCGCTCTCCAGGCAGAACATCTCAACGTGCTCGGAACCCAGACGGCAGGCGTTGCGCGCGACATCGATGGCCACGTTGCCGCCGCCCACCACGATGGTGCGCCCGGGCAGCGCGTCGATCTTGCCGCTGTTGACCTCGCGCAAAAAGTCGACGGCCACGGTCACGTCCTCGGCATCCTCGCCCGGAATACCGGCAAGGCGGCCACCCTGGCAGCCAATGGCCACGTAAAAGGCTTTAAAGCCCTGCGCGCGAAGCTCATCGAGCGTCACATCGCGACCGACCTCCACGCCATAGCGGAACTCGGCGCCCATCAGGCGAATAACCTCGACCTCGGCCTCGATAACGTCCTTCTGCAGCTTAAAGATGGGAATACCGTAGGTGAGCATACCGCCCGGGCGCTCGTTTTTCTCGAACACGACGGGCTTGTAGCCCTTCTCGGCCAGATAGAAAGCACAGGACAGACCGGCCGGACCGGCACCGATGATGGCGATCTTCTGGTCGAAGCCGCCAGCGCGCGTCGGGGTCACCACAGGTGGGACATAACGGGTCGCGGCATCCAGATCGCGCTGGGCGATAAACTTCTTGACCTCGTCGATAGCCACGGCGGCATCCACGCGACCACGGGTGCAGGCGTCCTCGCAGCGGCGGTTGCACACGCGGCCGCAGATAGCGGGCAGCGGGTTCTCACGCTTGATGAGCGCCAGCGCCTCGTCATAGCGACCCTGGGCCGCGAGCTTCAGATAGCCCTGAACGGCAACGTGCGCGGGGCAGGCCGTCTTGCAGGGCGCGGTGCCGGACTCATGCGTCTCGATACGGTTATCGTTGCGGTAGTTGGGCGACCACTTGGTGTGGTCCCACTTGGTGGCATCGGGCAGCTCCTGACGCGGATACTCGGGCACCTTTCCGCCGGCCTTTTTGCTGCAGAGCTTCTGGCCCAGCTTGGCGGCGCCGGCCGGACACACCTCAACGCAGCGACCGCAGGCCACGCACTTGTCCTTCTCGACCTTGGCGACATAGGCCGAGCGCGACAGGTTGGGCGTGTTGAACAGCTGCGAGGTGCGCAGGGCGTAGCACACGTTGACGTTGCAGTTGCAGATGGCGAAGATCTTGTTCTCGCCATCGATGTTGGTGATCTGGTGCACAAAGCCGTTGTCCTCGGCCTGGCGCAGGATGTCGTAAACCTCGTCGCGGGTCACGTAATGGCCACGATCGGTCTCGACCACGTAGTCGGCCATATCGCCTACGGCGATGCACCAATCGGCCGGGTCGTCGGCGCAGCCCTCACCCATCACGCGACGGCTCGCGCGGCAGCTGCAGGTGCTGGCGGCATACTTACCCTCGTATTTGTCGAGCCAGTGCTCGATATGCTCGATCGGCACCGAGGTGCTCGCGGCATCGATAGCCTTCTCGACTGGAATGACGTGCATGCCGATACCGGCGCCTCCGGGCGGCACCATCGGCGTGGCTTTGGACAACGGCCCCTTGGACGCCTGCTCAAAGAACTTGGCATAGACCGGATGCTCCTCGAGCTGGCTCACGCGCATATTGAGGAACTCAGCGGAACCCGGCACCAGCATGGGCAGCACCCACTGCTTGGCGCGCTCGGGATTTTCCCAGTTGTACTCGAGCAGACCCGTGTAGCTCATGTCGTCGAGCATCTTCTCGATATCGGGCTCGGGCATGCCGGTGAGCTTGACCATCTCGGGCAGCGTGTAGGGACGGCGCATCTTCATCTTGCAGAGCACTTCGGCCTGCTCGTCGGTTGCGGCCTCGGCAAACGACCAGTACTCGTAGCCCAGCAGCTCGTCGCGATGCAGCAGGCGGTTGGTGCAGTGCTCGCACAGTTTGACGATGGCCTCGCGCGGATGCTCCGGTATCGGCGGCACGAGCTCCGCGCCGATATCGGGCTCGGTATAGCTAATCCCCGGTCCGTTGAGAATCATGGTTGTCCCTTCTCTTGCCACAGCCCGACAGGCATGCAGCGCCCCTCTTTGTACGGGCTCGACATGCCCCCCATGCCATTCACCCGTTATTGTTGACATTGTGTCAAAAACAGTATTGACGAACCGTCAACAATATTCAAGACTGTTAGGCGAACGGTCGGGCCCAAACGGATGAAAGGCGGCAAACGTATGAGCGATAACACGGCAAACATCTCTGTGGCTGATGCCGTCCTCGCGTCCGACAGCGCGGCAAAGCGCTTGACGGGCGACGAACGCCGTCGCGAGATCCTCGCCGCCGTGCGCGCCGTGAGTTCCGAGCTGGGCGTGTCACATCTATCCGTCTCGGCCGTGACCAAGCGAGCCGGCTGCACGCGCTCGCTGTTCTACCACTACTTTGCCGACATGGACGCCGCCGTCACCGCCGTCATGGACGAGGCGATCGACGGCTTTATCGCCGAGCTCGAGCAGTGGAACGCCGGCCGCACCGTCGGCGATATCGAGGGCGCGCTCGACACCGTCGCCCCGCTCTTTAAGCGTCTGGTCGCCAGCGGCCACGAGCTGCCGAGTACGCTCACCTCGAGCAGCGGCGCGCTCTACGGCGGCTTTCTGCACAACGTGGTCCAGCGCGTGGCGCAGTACATCTGCGACACCACCGTGGTGGATTTTGTCGCCCATCACGAGCTGCGCATCGACCATGTCTACGAGACGTTCTACACCCTCATCATGGGTCTTTTGATGTATATCCGCACACACCCCGATGTGCCCGACGAGACAGTCAAGGAAATCATCGCCTCGACGCTCCATATCGAGGGCTATACCGCCAAGTATCAGGAGCGCAAGCCCCAGAACTGACGACATTTGGCCAAACTGCCCGCGATCAGAAGAGGGGCCGCGGGCTTGTGAAAGGAGAGCAGCATGCTGTTCGATGTCTGGGGTAGCGATACCCTTATCCACTGGGTCGGCTGGGCGATGGTCTTTATCGGCCTGATCGTGCTCAACGAGGTCGGCCGCCGCACCAAGCTGGGCGCTGCAATCATCTTTGGCGTAGCTCCGCTTGCCATGACCATCTACTGCGTCGCTATCGCCATCGGCGTTTCGCAGGGTGCCGAGTGGGCGCTCACCAACCCCACCCATGTGTACCAGAACAGCTGGTTCCACTACGCCAAGGTATACGCGGCGCTGGCCGGTTGCTGGGGCTTCATTGCCATTAAGTACCAGTGGGGCAAGATCGGCAAGGCGCATTGGTTCCGCGCGTGGCCGTTTGTGATCGTTGCCATCAACATCATGATCGCCGTCGTATCCGACTTTGAGAGCGCCTATCACTTCTTTGTCCTGGGCGAGTCCACCTGGGTCACCTCCGAGGGCGCCACGCAGCTGGCTGGCTGGAACAACGTGTTCAACGGCATCGCCGGTATCATCAACATCTTCTGCATGACCGGTTGGTGGAGCGTCTACGCCTCCGAGGATCAGACCGACATGCTGTGGCCCGACATGACCTGGGTCTACATCATCGCCTACGACATCTGGAACTTCTGCTACACCTACAACTGCCTGCCCACCCACTCCTGGTTCTGCGGCTTTGCGCTGCTGCTGGCGCCCACCGTCGCCGCCTTTATCTGGAACAAGGGCGGCTGGATCCAGAACCGCGCCTTTACGCTGGCTATTTGGTGCATGTTTGCCCAGGTATTCCCGTACTTCCAGGAGGAGTCCATCTTTGTGACCCACTCCACGCTCGACCCCGGCGCCGCTACCGCGGTCTCGATCGCTGCACTGATCGCCAACGTCGCCGCAATCATCTACATCGCCTACCGCGCCAAGAAGCTCGGCCGCAATCCCTACAAGCAGGATGTCTTTGAGGGCACCAGCGATTGGGAGAAGGCTACCGCTCGCCGCGCCAAGGTTGATTACGCGCACGCCGAGTAACGTGTTGGCCGCTGTTGGCACTTGGGCATAGGACCGCTCACCAGGCCTTTCAATCCAATGTCTCACAGAGCCCCCGGAAAGCGATTCGCTCGCTTTCCGGGGGCTTTTTGTCGTTGCGCCTCTATTCATCTATTCAAAAAAACGCGCATATATAAAATCGGATTTCAAATCATGCGGCGGCTCTATGGAGCCCCGTTTTTGGGTACAGTGTTGTCCCGATATCGAGCTTGGGGGATATATGAAAGATGAGACGATGGGCCAAGAGGACGCGGCCCAAGATGCAGAAGCGTGTGCCGAGGCCCTGGAGAGCCTAGACCAGATCGCGCTGGCCGAGATTGCGTTTGACGATTCGAGCGTTGATGTGCAGGATGAGCCGGAAATCGAGGCGCAGTCCGATGATCAGGATGCAAAAGACGATGTTGAGCCTGCCGAAGATGAGGCAGATCACGAAGACGCCGAAAGCGAGGCCGACGACCAGCCCGAATCCGACACGAGCGAGGAAACCATCTTGCTCGACAACTTGCCGGCCGAAGATTCGCTGACCCGCGAGCTCCCTGGCTTAGGCTCTGCGCCTGCCGTGGACGAGACCATCGCCATGGGCGATATTCCCCTACCGTCCGTTCCTTCGGCACGCGAAGCCGAGGCTCGTCATCGTAAGATGTCGCCCAAGCGCCGCAATCTGATGGTCGCCGGCGCTGTGGTCGTTGCGCTCGTCGCCGGCGGCGCAGGCTACGCAGCCTGGAACGGATACCGGCAAGAGCAGGCTGCCATCGCCGCCGCCAATGCCCACACGATGATGTCGGTGCAGATTGGTGTACATGCCGCGGGGCTCGACTGTTCCACCGGCTCCAAGATTCCCGTACAGGTGAGCGGCCAGGATTCTGACGGCTCCTCTGTGAGCGAAACACTCTATGTTGACGAGCACGGCCGTGGCATCAAACTGCTACCCGGTGACTACACGCTCTCCATTGCCGCCTCCCCCATCGCGTCCGACGGCACCGTCTATACCGTGCCGACCACCAAGGCGCAGGTCACGATCAAGAGCGACGGACAGGACCTAAGCAGCCAGGCCGCCTTTGAGCTTAAGGTGCCTTCGGCCGACACGGTAACCGACGACCAGATCGATGCCGCCGCCAAATATGCCGAGGAGGGAGGCGCGAGCTCCGCCGCCACCGCCAAGGTGCTCCAGCAGGCGGCAACCGCGCGGCGCGACGCCGCCGTCAATGCCGTGAGCGCGCAAAAGGCACAGGCGGCCCGTGATGCCGACGCCCGTCACAAGGCAACCGACCTCTACCAGCTCGATATCCCCGTCGAATGGTACGGCAAGGTCGAGACTTGGCAAAATGGCAGCACGCTATGCATCTATCTTGCCGGCGACAGCGATACGCCGATTGTGACGCTCGTCGCGGTGCGCGAGGGCGAGAGCTTTACGCCCGATGAGGGCGATACGGTTTTGGGTGCGGCCAATCTAGGCAACGGTTATACCGTCTACGCCAGCGGCCCCGTCTATCCGTACGTGGTGCCCCAGACCATCAACGGACGGACGCAGAATCCCGTGTCGACCTACCCCATGGACACGGCCATTGAGCTTGTCGAGCTTACGACCGGCAACCGCTACACCTATAGCCAGATCAAGAACGTACTGGTCGGCAAAGACGGTAAAGCCGACGCCGCGACCAAACTCGAGACCGACTACCTCGCCCAGATTCTCCTGCCGAGCATCAAGGCCCAGGACTAGCGGACCATGACACCTGAGTCCTGGCCTCGCAAATCCATAGACGATTAGGAAAGGAGCCACTTCCATGCGGGCACAGCATGTACCACGCCGTGTTTGCATGGAATATCGGCCTGCTCATCCATGGTAACGATTGCCGACTCGCCAAGATCAAACTGGGCCATCGCGGCATCGAGCGCGGCAATTTCGCGCTCGCGCGTTTTCTCGCTTGTCATATCCACACTTACCTGAATCAGGCCGTAAGCCTGCATGAGCAGTGCATCCCCAGCCACAAAGTCCACCTCATGGCTTTTATTCTTATCTTTAATCAGCAGGCGGCAAACCGAACCGGGCCGCACGGCGGGGGTCCTTCTTCTGAGCGCATTGAACACCGCGGTCTCGAGCCTCTGACCCTGATCCAGTGCCGATGCGGGGGAGAACGCTCCGAACATCGCAGGATCGACGGCGTAGACCTTAGACGCAGACCGCGTATTATTGGCAAGCGAACGCGTGAATTCCGGCACCGAAAACAGCAGGTAGGCGTCCTCGTAATACTCAAGTAAGTCGCTGAGCGTATTTCGACTGACGGATATCTGTCTGCTCTTGAACTCGTTGTACACTTTGTTCACTGACAGCTCTCGTCCCGAAGATGCCATGCACCGCGCCAGAAACAGCGAGGCCAAACGGGGGTTCTTGACGTCGTAACGTTCAACGACGTCCATGGCGACCGTTCGCGACGCATATTCCTGTAGCAGCTGAATCGCGTCTGCGGGCGTCTGCTCAAGTGTCGCGATGAATCCCCCTCGCTCGAGATATCCGACCAGATGGTGTCTGAGCAACGCTGCATCGCTCGAGGAGAAGGGCGCGTTCGACTCAGGAACGCCCCCCGTCTTATATCGGACGTATTCCGAAAAACTCAACGGAAAAAGCTCTCGCACAAGAGAACGGCCCCTGAACTCGCTCTTAAGTTCTGAGGACAGCATCTTAGAAGAAGATCCCGTCACGTAAACGGTCGCCTTCTCCGTATCGACCACGCGTCGCAGAAACGCACCCCATTCGGGTATTTCCTGGATCTCGTCAAAGAAAAGGTAGGCGCCCTCGCCTCGAGCAGCAGGATATAGTGCATAGAATGTATCGAGCACGTCCGCTAGTAGCGATGGCTCATACGGACGCAAGCGCTCATCCTCAAAATTGAAATATAGCATCCGGTCAAGCTCGACGCCTTGGCCCTGAAGCCGCCGCATCTCCTGATACAGGCGATACGTCTTTCCACAACGACGGGCGCCCACAATCACATATACGATGTTGTCGCGCTTTGGCTCCTGCGGGTTGCCCAGATCAAGGTCGCGCTCAAAGACCTGCGGAATCCCCTGTTGCTCAAAGTCCTTTATTTTTTGAGCCACCAAGTCGTTGAATGCCATAATTCTCCAATCTTGCTCTCCTGCTAATCAAGATTATAATGATTCTTGATTAGCAGGAGAGCAAGATTATGCGTATCTTGATTAATGGATAAGCAAGTTTTCTATTAGTGGCCCCTCCCGGAGGATATCGAGCGGCCGAGGGGGGCAGGCATGAACGCCTCTAGCCGAAAACAAAGTAGCTAAAAAGCTCCGTCCCAAATGAGCTACTTAACGCCAGGGGTCAGCTTCGAAGAGGGGCTCGCGCTCGGGGCGACGATCGCTATAAGGATCGTAGCCGTCGTCATCCTCGTTCTCGGCACGGATGTAGGGGTCGCGCGGCTTGGGTGCCGGCTTAGGCGCAGGCTTGGGTGCAGGCTTGGGTGCGGCCGGCGCGGCGTTGGCGACCGGCGCATTCGTCTTGTTCTTGTCTATCATCTGCATATCTCCTTGCCATGCAATCGTGTTCAACATTATCGATTGTCGCACGAAAAAGGGCGGCGGACCCCATTGGATCCGCCGCCCTTGGCGTTCGGCTCAAAAGGCAGATTGTAAGGCATGCGCCAAAAACCTACTGCGCGTCGGGGACCTCGTAGGTAGCAGACGGCGTATTGTCGCACACGACGGTAAAGCCGCCGTCCTTGTCGACATCGACTGTCACCTGATCGCCCTCGCGCACCGTGCCGTCGATGATAGCGGCGGCGATGGCGTCCACGACCTCGCGCTGGACCAGGCGCTTGAGCGGACGGGCACCGAACACGGGGTCCAGGCCACCCACAGCGAGCATCTGCTTGGCCGCCGGGGTGATGGCAAGCGTCATGCGCTCGTTGGCCAGGCGTGCGCGGACGTCGGCGAGCTGGATGTCGACGATCTTCTCGATCTGCGCCATGCCGAGCGGATGGAACACCACGATATCGTCGATACGGTTGAGGAACTCGGGGCGGAAGGTTTGAGCCATGGCCGCATCGACCTGATGGCGCATCTCTTCCTCGTCCTTGCCCGAAAGATCGGCGATGGCCTTAGAGCCCACGTTGCTCGTCATGATGATAATCGTGTTCTTGAAGGACACTTGGCGACCCTGGCCATCGGTTAGACGGCCATCGTCGAGCACCTGCAGCAGCACGTTAAAGACATCCGGGTGAGCTTTCTCCATCTCGTCGAGCAAGATCACGGAGTACGGACGACGGCGCACGGCCTCGGTGAGCTGGCCGCCCTCGTCGTAGCCGACGTATCCCGGAGGCGCACCGATCAGACGCTGGACGCTGAACTTCTCCATGTACTCGGACATGTCGATACGCACGAGCGCGCGCTCGTCATCGAACAGGCACTCGGCCAGCGCCTTGGCGAGCTCGGTCTTGCCTACGCCGGTGGGGCCCAGGAAGAAGAAGCTACCGACGGGCTTGTCGGGATCGGAGAGGCCCGCACGGCTACGGCGCACGGCCGCGGCCACGGCGGACACGGCCTCGTCCTGACCGATGACGCGCTTATGCAGCTCGCCCTCCAGGCCCTTGAGCTTGTCGAGCTCGCCCTGCATCATCTTGGACACGGGCACGCCGGTCCAGGCACTCACGACCTCGGCAATCTCGTCGGAGGTCACCTGCTCGTTGAGGCCCTCGCCATCCTGCTGCTTTTGTGCCTCGAGCGCAGCCTCGGACTCCTGAATCTGCTGCTGCAGGCCCGGAATCACGGAGAAGCGCAGCTCGGACGCACGACCCAGGTCGCCGTTGCGCGTCGCGCGCTCCTCTTCGCTCTTGGCCTCGTCAAGCTGGCCCTTAAGCTCCTGCACGTGGTCGATGGCGTTCTTTTGGTTGAGCCAGCCGGCCTTTTGCACGTTGAGCTTTTCCTGGACCTCGGCAATCTCCTGGCGCAGGGCTTCCAGACGCTCCTTGGAGGCGTCATCGGTCTCCTTCATGAGCGCCTGCTCCTCGATCTGCAGCTGGGTGAGCTGACGCGTGGTGGCGTCGATCTCGACCGGCATGCTGTCGAGCTCCATGCGCAGGCGGCTTGCGGCCTCATCGACCAAGTCGATGGCCTTGTCGGGCAGGAAGCGGTCGGCAATGTAGCGATCGGAGAGGTCGGCAGCTGCCACGAGCGCGCTATCGGTGATATGCACGCCGTGGAAGATCTCGTACTTCTCCTTGAGGCCACGCAGGATCGAGATGGTGTCCTCGACGGTAGGCTCGCTCACCATAACGGTCTGGAAACGACGGGCGAGCGCCGCGTCCTTCTCGATGTACTTGCGGTATTCGTCAAGCGTAGTCGCGCCGATCGCGTGCAAGTCGCCACGGGCAAGCGCCGGCTTGAGGATGTTGCCGGCGTCCATGGAGCCCTCGGTAGCGCCCGCGCCCACAATGGTGTGGAGCTCATCGATGAACAGGATGACCTTGCCTTGCGCCTTTTGGACTTCCTTGAGTACAGCCTTCAAGCGGTCCTCGAACTCACCACGGTACTTGGCACCGGCGACCAGCGCGCTCATGTCGAGCTCGATGAGGTCGCGGTCGCGCAGCGTGCTCGGCACGTCGCCGGCCACGATACGCTGGGCGATGCCCTCGACGATAGCAGTTTTACCGACGCCCGGCTCGCCGATGAGCACGGGGTTGTTCTTGGTACGACGGGACAGGACCTGAATAGTACGGCGAATCTCGTCGGTACGGCCGATGACCGGGTCGAGCTTGCCGGCGCGGGCGAGGTCGCAGATGTTGCGACCGTACTGCTCCAGCGCCTCAAACTGCGTCTTGTCCTCGGCAGACGTCACGCGGTCATCGCCGCGCAGTTCCTCGTAGACTTGCTCGATGCGCTCCTTGGTGACGCCGGCGTCGCGCAGCACGCGACCCGCCTCGCCCTTGTCCTCGGCAAGTGCCATCAGCAGATGCTCGGTCACCACAAAGCTGTCGCCCATCTTGGTGGCCTTCTTCTCGGCCTTTTCGATGACGCGGACGAGCTCGTTGGACAGGCCCATCTGCTGACCCTCGCCCGACACCTTGGGCGCATGGTCGATGGCATCTTGTGTGAAGCGTGCAAGCTGGGCCGGGTCGGCGCCGATGCGCTCGATGATCACGGAGATATTGCGCTCGCCGGCACCGAGCAGGGCAGACAGCAGGTGAATCGGCTCCACCGCGCCGGCCTGCGCGTCGGCGGCCGTGCTCATGGCGGTCTGCAACGCCTCGCGCGACGTCATTGCTAGCTTATCGATTCTCATGGAATCACCTCTCTTGGGGCGGCCGCCCTACGGGGCGGCTTCACGTTGTTCGAGAAGTATTGTTGCCAGCTTTGCGCGATCTTATACACAAATCTAAGTCTCTATATATAAGATTTTCTGAGTGATTGAAAGATAGGACTTGAGAGTTTCGGTCCGGCGCGACCGTGGAACCCAACTGTCTCAATCTGTAACATCTGGCAGCCCTTTTCGGTCCCAGGTGTTACAGATTGAGATGGAGCGCGGAGCCCCGTCCAAAAATCTCAATCTGTAACACCAGGCCCGCTTTTAACAGCCCAGCTGTTACAGATCGAGACAAACGGAACCACCACAAAGGGGACAGGCACTTTTGTGTTGGTCCACATCAACATCGAGCTCGCTCCTAATATCCGTTATTCCTGCTCGTATTGAGGTTAAAATGAACTGTGATTAAAGCATATTCATTTCTCTCGTTCTTGATAGCTCTTCGTCTCAAGGAGCAGATATGAAGTCGTCTTATTCTACTGCTCGCAACGTCATTGCCATTCTCGCCATACCCATCGTGATGCTCTTTCTTATCGTCGTCACACCCTTTTCCCTGGGTATCGCCTCGCCCTTCGATTTGTGCGGGATGGTCGACGCCGGCTCGCGTGCCACCTCGCTCTCCTTTATCTGCCGCGGTGTGCTCTACGAAGATGCAATTCCCACCGGGCTTTGGCGGTCAAAGCTGCCGCTGCTCGGTCAGGTCGACGGACGTTCTCCCTACTTCAACCTTGAACCTCAAGCGATGAACTATCTGATCGATGACCAACCCCTTGCCTCCATCACCCTCGCTTACGACTATGCTCCAAACACCGATGAGCGTCACATGAACCAAGTCCTCGACAAACTGCTTGAACAGTGCGGGCTCACCGATGAGGTCGGCCGAACCGTCGACAGCGACCAGAAATTAAAGCGAACAGAACTCCGCCGCATAGGAAAAATCAGAGAGCGAGGCAGAGCTGCCTACTGGCAGGCCTGGGCGATACGCGACAAAAGCGAATTTGGGCACAGCACCTATACGGTCACCGTCTTCACTAAAGATGGAATCAAGGACAATGTTGACGATTTCGCATCGTCCAAACTCGGCATCCCCAAAACGACCAAATCCGCCAGCCCGGACGAAATCCTGTAGAGGTTTTCATTGAAATGTTGCTCAACCCGAACGGCGACATCGAGCTCGCTCCCCACCACCACAAAGGTGCCCGTCCCCTTTGTGGTGGTTTTCGGCGATCATTTCCGCCCTACGATGCAAGAAGCCGCCGCAGGAACCATCCCTGCGGCGGCTTCTTTGGGTTGGCAGGGACCAATCGCCGGCGTTGAAGGCCGTTTTTAGTCTCTGACGTTGGCTTTTGGCCCCTTCAAGCTATCCGACAAATATCAATATCTTGATAGGATTTCATTCGAGCTCTTAAGCAGATATTCGCGCAGCAATGGAATCGAGAACCTCACCATGCCACGTGAGGGCGCATCGATAACCTGTGCCTTGATAAGTTGCCGTCGTGTCGCTGTCAGGCTCGCAGGGGGCAAGGAGAGCCCCGCTGCGATCTCTTTGGTCGGCACATTCCCCTCATGCTTGGCCATGGCAATGAGGTACTCAATCGCGCGAAGCGGCAAATCGGCAAGGGCAACGTCGAGCACGGAGCCCTCAAACTCCCCATACGCATCTTCAATGCCCTTCTGGGCATCCTCAAGTGAAATCGACGCATCGCGGTCGGCATGCCTGCGCGCATTCGCGAATACGCGATAGCCCACGAGTTGCACGAGATACGCATATCCCCTCGTAGCACAAGCCGTCATTTCAAGCGCCTTGCCATCCAAGTGCAAACCGGCACCTTCCACGGTTGAAGCCATCGAATCCGAAACATCCGACAGCGGAATCGAGGCGAGCTCCTCAGCCTTAGCTCGTTGTAGAAATGTAAGGGCACGGCCGTTGATGAGGTCCATTACGCCCATGGTCAAGCCAGCAAATACAAACGCGATATTCTTGCGTTCGCGGATAAGGTGCTGCACGGCCGCTGCAACGAGCCGCACGTCATCAGCATCCGCATCCTGTATTTCATCGACCGTCACCAGCAGACCGGCACCATGTTGCGTTTCCCGCGACGCCACGCTCGTCAAGACGCCCCGCAACGTCTCAGGCCCGGTCAAGGACTTAGATACGCCCGCTTTCACCACACCAAGACTTGCTTCTAAATGAAGCTCGGTATTGTCCGAGGTGCGTGCGAGCTCATGTTGGATGGCGTCGACGATACTGCCCGCCGCAGTCACGTCAACCACGCGCCAACCATACGACTTCGCAATATCGCCGAGCTCTGTCAACAGCGCCGTCTTGCCCGACCCGCGCGGGCCGGTAATGCGCATGAGCCTTCCGGGGGCGCCCACGCCTTCTTCGATGCCGTCCCTAAAATCATCAATAACCCGCTCGCGTCCGATAAGGACCGGAGGTTCAGCGCCAGCGGTCGGCTTAAACGGGTTGATTATCGTGCGCTTCAATGTCCCCACCTTCCTACTGTCGTCGTTATCGTGATTATAGTATCAATAGTGCAAATAGTGAAAGTAGTGAGAATAGTTCAACTATTTAATCATGCGGCCGTTTCCCGCCGCTAACAACTAAAGGTGCCAACAGTCCGCGTTGGACTCTAACAGGAAAACATTTGGCCCCTCAAAAACCACCGCAAGGGGCCTTTGTGGTGGTTTTCGCTCCAACACACCCCGCTGTCTCAACCTGTAACATCCAGCGGCCCTTTTCGGTCCCAGGTGTTACAGATTTAGATGAAGCGATCGACGGCAACCGTTTGTCTCAATCTGTAACAACTACTCGGCAAATTGGGGTCCAGATGTTACAGATCGAGATTAACCGCGGAGCCCCGTCCGAAAATCTCAACCTGTAACACCAAACCCGCTTTTTGCAGCCCAGCTGTTACAGATTGAGACCAATGAAACCACCACGAAGGCGCCTGCCCCCTTTATGGTGGTCCAGAGAAGAATCAGCCCCAATTACAAGAGGCGGCATCAAGCCCAGCCTACGTTTGGCGACCCCAAATCGAAGCCCAATGGGGCCTTTCAGCCCCCTCATTCCGGGCGGTCGCTTTCTTTTGAATATTGTCGTAAGCTGGTATCACTTATATTAATGAATGCATACTGTTTGCGAGGTACCCGCCGTGAAACGCTCCACCTATATCGGCCTGCTCGTCTTAGCGTTTGCGATTACCTCAGTCGGCGTGGGCATTATCTATCTCGCATTTCTCCCCGCCTCTGCAACGCAGGCGGTGATTGAGACCGTAAGCTATCCCATCGAAATCCTCACCGATATCGTCAAACCCGATTCGATCACCGTCGATTTTGACGGTACGCCCGCAGCGCTTGGGGTCAGCAACTATCCCCGTATCGAACTTGGGGCCAAGCGCTATACCAAAGATGAGCAGCTTATCGGTAAGGCAGCCAAGCTGCTCAAAGGCAAGACGTTTAAGCGGTGGTACGGCGCCGTAATATATCGAGCCAAGAACAGCCAAATGAATGGCGGGTATTATTCGACCCTTGAACTCGATGCGGCAAACGGGAGCAGACTGTGCAACGTCTCATACGACCCCGGCTATGTGGACAATGAAGGGCCGGGGGTCTATATCTCGGATGGCGACGTAATCTACGTCATGGAGGGCGACCAGACGGCAGTCGTCAGTTTTATGGATCAGTGTACCGAAGATGCCTACGAACAAACCTGCGAGCCCGATCCGCAGACAGCGCGCAACAGTGGCTCGGCACGCACTTGGCTATTTGACGACGAAATAACCTGGACCCCATCGAAATAAGGACCCGTCGGGCAGGCATCTTTGTGGTGGTTTTCGACAAAAGGAAGCCGCCCCATTAACAGAGGCGGCATCAAGCAAGTCTATTTACTAGCGTCCCTCAAGACCCAACGAGAACGCAGAAATGTAGCCCGGGGCTTACCCTTTCCCGAACGCGACCCTCGCGAAGCGCGTGAGCGGGCGGGAAAGGGTAAGCCCCGGGCAGACAATTAACTGCGTTACTCGGCAGCGGCCTTGAACTTGTTGTAGTTGATCAGACAGCCGGCCTTGACGATGGCACGCTCCTCGGCCGTCATATCGGCAATGTAGAGCTCAATCTGCTCGACCGCACCATCGGCGCGCACCACGTAGGCGGCGATGCTCTGCAGGTCGCCATCGAGCGCGGCACGGATACCCGGCACAAAGACGTAGTCGCCCACCTCAAAGTTGGGCTCGGCCTCCATCTGAAAGGGCACCATGCCCCAGTTCATGACGTTGGAGCGATAGCGCTTGGTGGCGTACTCGTGGACGATGTTGGCCAGGCCGCCGATCACGCGCTGGCAGCTCGCAGCCTGCTCGCGGGCGCTGCCGTCGCCAGGCTTCTTGGCGTAAACCATGGAGCCGTACTCGGTCGCCTTGGCATCTGCCGCGACGCCCGCACCGGTCAGCGCCTCGAACACACCGGCAAGCTCGACATCGAGCACCGACAGGTCACCCGCGGACTCGCCGGCAACGCGACGCTTCTCCACAGCGTCGACCTCCTTGGAGCGGCCCACGTAGGCCGGATCGCGACGGCTCAGCGTAAACTCGGCCAGACCCAGCGGGTTGGAGCGGAAGGAGCTTGTCTCGCCCGAGGGAATGAGCTCGTCGGTCGTGGTGACCGGGTCCATGATCTTGGAGCACACCTTGAGCAGGATGTCGTCGCCGAGTGGCTCCATCGCAGGCCACGGCTTGATATTGGGGCCCTCGACCAGCTCGTCTGCAGGCTCGGCCTTGCCAAAGCCCCAGTACACGCGCTTCTTGTAGGGAGCATCGTCGAAGGTGTACTCGCAGGCCTCGTCCCAAGTGTCCTCGGGCAGGTCGGTCGCCGGGGTGAGCACGCCGCCGTTGGCAGCCGTCGCTGCAATGGAGCGGGCGTCCATCAGGGCCACGGCGCTCAGCTGGCCATTGCCCGGCTTGGAACCCTCGCGGTTGGGGAAGTTGCGCGTGGTGTGGCGAATGGACAGGCCGTTGTTGGCAGGCGTATCGCCGGCACCAAAGCACGGGCCGCAAAACGCCGTGCGCACGATCGCGCCGGCCTCCATGAGGTCGTAGATATAGCCGCGGCGCGTAAGCTCGAGCGCCACGGGCTGGCTTGTGGGATAGACCGACAGCGAGAACTCGCCGCAGCCGGTGTTGGCGCCCTTGAGCACACGGGCAGCCTGCACCACGGAGTCGTAGTTACCGCCCGAGCAGCCGGCGATAACGCCCTGCTGCACGTGCAGCTTGCCGTCGATGATCTTGTCGAGCAGGCTAAAGTGCGTCTTGCCCTCGCCGATCTTGGCGGCCTCGAGCTCCACCTCGTGGAGGATGTCCTCGAGGTTCTCGTTGAGCTCGTCAATCTCAAAGCCGTTGGAAGGATGGAACGGCAGGGCGATCATGGGCTTGATGCTCGACAGGTCGACCTCGACGCAACCGTCGTAGTAGGCGACATCGGCGGGCTTGAGCTCACGATAGTCGTCACCGCGGCCGTGCATGGTCAAAAACGCGTGTGTGTCCTCGTCGGTAGCCCAGATGCTCGACAGACAGGTGGTCTCGGTGGTCATGACGTCGACGCCGTTGCGGTAGTCGGTCGTCATGCTCGCGATGCCGGGGCCCACAAACTCCATGACCTTATTCTTGACGTAGCCCTTGGCAAAGACGGCACGGATGATGGCGAGTGCCACATCGTGCGGGCCAACGCCGGGGCGCGGGGCGCCCGTGAGGTAGATGGCGACGACGCCGGGATAGGCGACATCGTAGGTGTCGCGCAGCAGCTGCTTTGCCAGCTCGCCGCCGCCCTCGCCCACGGCCATGGTGCCCAGAGCGCCGTAGCGGGTGTGTGAGTCGGAGCCCAGGATCATCTTGCCGCAGCCCGCGAAGTTCTCACGCATAAAGGAGTGGATAACGGCGATATGCGGCGGAACGAAGATGCCACCGTACTTCTTGGCAGCCGAGAGGCCAAAGACGTGGTCGTCCTCGTTGATGGTGCCGCCCACGGCGCACAGCGAATTATGGCAGTTGGTGAGCACGTAAGGCAGCGGGAACTGCTCCATGCCCGAGGCGCGCGCCGTCTGGATGATGCCGACAAAGGTGATGTCGTGGCTCGCCATGGCATCGAAGCGAATCTTGAGCGCCTCGGGGTCGCCGGACGTATTGTGTGCCTGAAGGATCGAATACGCGATGGTGCCGCGCTTGGCATCCTCGGGCGTCTGCGTAATACCACGCTCGGCAGCCTCGGCCGCAGGCACAACCTCGCTGCAACGGCGCAGGTAGATGCCGTCCTCGTACAGCTTGACCATACTGTCTCCCACTCTGCCCAAAAGATTTGGGCGCATAGCATACATTCGTTCAATATCGTGCCATAGAACGGTTGCGAGTGGGTTGCGAATCTACACGTTCACTTTATCTCAGTAAAGTAAAGGACGAGCCCAGCGTGGGCCGGCAGATTTGGTGCAAGAGTGTCCCTTTCGACTAGTCATTTAAGAACGTCCCCAATGACTACCCTACCGCATCCGGAGCAAGGCAGCGCCGCAGGTAGAGGACGGACAGCGAGCGACGTCCAGAGCGAACAAGTTGGCATGAAAAAGGCAAGGCATAGACCTTCTGGTCATGCCTTGCCTTTTGAATGACAAATTGTCGCTCTGGGCGGCGCGCAGCGTCGAGCCGTTACGCGGTTTGGTAAAACCGCGTAACTACAGATCCCCTCCGGCGCCCAGCAGCTTGCGCATGACTTGCTCGGGGTTGACCGAGCCGTCGCGCGGGGCCAGGGCGGTAATCTTCTTTTGCATCTTGTACTCGTGCAGCTCGTCCTCGAGCTGGCGTACGCGGGCGCGGAGCTTCTCGTTCTCGCGCTCGCGCTCCTCAGCACGCTCCTTCATATCGAGGATGCGCACCACGCCGGCGAGGTTGATGCCCTCGTCGGTCAGTTGGTTGATGAGTTCCAGACGCTCGATATCGGCACGCGAATACAGGCGCGTGTTACCGCCCGAGCGCTGAGGATTCACCAGGCCCTTGGACTCGTAGACGCGCAGAGTCTGCGGGTGCATGCCGGTCAGCTCGGCCGCCACGCTGATCATGTACAGCGGTTTGTTCCTATTGTCCTCGGCCATGCTACCTGACCCCTTTCCGTCTCGTTATCGTCCATCATAAGCCCGCGGGCGTGGGCGTGCGCCGCGACCGCCCTAGTACGTCGCCTTGTAACGGTTGACCTTCTCGCGATAATCGCGCGTGTCGGCCTCGCGCAGCTTGGTCATGGCATCGCGCTCATCGTCGGACAGGCTCGTGGGGACCTGCACCTTGATCTCGACGAGCAGCGCGCCCGTACGACCACGGTGCTTAACGTCGGGCGCGCCCATCTCTTTAAAGCGGAACTTCTTGCCCGTCTGGGTGCCAGCGGGCACCTTCAGACGAACCGTCGCGCCGCCGGGCGTGGGCACATCCACCGTGCAGCCGAGCGCCGCCTCGTAGACCGAGACCGGCACCTCCATGGTCACGTCGGCACCTTTACGCTTAAACAGCGGATGCTCCTCCACATGCGTGGTCACGACCAGGTCGCCGCGCTCGCCTCCGGCAACGCCATACTCGCCGCGACGCTTGTAGCGTAGCTTGCCGCCGTCGACCGCACCCGCAGGCACCGAGACCGTGATGGTCTGCTGCTCGCCCGTCGAGGGAATGCGGTAGGTGACCTTGTGCGTCACGCCGCGAAACGCGTCCTCGGCTGTTACATCGACAGTCAGCGACAGGTCGCCGCCCTTGCGCGCGCGGCTGCGACCCGCGCCGGCACCGGCAGCACCCGCAGCCCCGGCAAAGCCCGAGCCCCAATCGCTACCCCAAGCGCCGTTGCCGCTAAAGATGCTGTCGAAGATGTCGCCCCAGCCGCTGGCGCCCGCGCCGGCACCGTAGCCGCCGCCATACGCGCCGCCTGCGCCCGGCATGCCGCCGAACATGAGCATCTGGTCGTACTCTTTGCGCTTCTTCTCGTCCGAAAGCGTCTCGTAGGCCTCGCTAATCTCCTTAAACTTGGCCTCGTCGCCGCCGGCATCGGGGTGATATTTTTGCGCGAGCTTGCGAAACGCGCTCTTGATCTCTTTGTCGGAGGCGCTCTTGGATACGCCCAGGATGTCATAGAAGGTTTTGCCTGCAGCCATCGTAGCTCCTCTCCTGTTTCATCCGCCGTCCAGCGGACGGCGGCTCATGCTTTCATATGGCACTAGGCCAGAAAGGGCCCCGGGTGTTGCCCCGGGGCCCTTCTCAATTACTCCTCGGTGCTCTCAGCCGTATCAGCCGCAGCATCCTCGGGCGCCGCTTCGGGCTCCGGTGCGGGGCGCTTCTCGCCACCGTAGGTCACCGTCACCATCGCGGAACGCAGGATGCGGTCCGCCATGCGGTAGCCCTTCTGGTACACGTCGTTGACAGTCTCGTCGTACTGCGATGCGTCCTCGACGCGGCCCACAGCCTGGTGCTCGAGCGGATCGAACGCCTCGCCCTTGGGGTCGATGGGCTCAACGCCCTCGTGAGCAAACACATCGAGCAGCTTGGCATGCACCGCGTCAACGCCGTCGACGAACTGCTTAAAGTCGTCGGCGAGCTCCTGGCTGCGGGCATGGTCGATCGCGCGCTCGATATCGTCGACCACCGGCAGCAGCGCGGTGACGAGCTTCTCGGTCGCGCGCTCGCGCTCGGCGATGCGCTCGTTGGCGGTGCGGCGACGGAAGTTCTCCCAGTCGGCCTGCAGACGGGCGGTACGCTCGGTGGCGTCCTTTGCCTTATCCTCGGCGACCTTCTGGGCCTCTGCCGCAGCATCGAGCTCGCGGCGCACGTCGGCAAGCTCCTTTTGGGCCTGCTCGAACTTGAGCTTAAAGTCGTTGTCGGCGGCTTCCTCACCGGCGCGGATAGCAGCTTCCACCATCTCGTCCTCGGTCATCGTCGCCTCCTTGTTGGAATCCTCTACCTGGTTCTCGGCAGCCTCGGCGGCCTCGGCCTCGTTGGCCTCGGTATCGTCGACGGCCTCTACGGGAATCTTCACGTCCTTCTCCTCAGAGTCAACGGGGGCGGCGCCAGCGGCGGCCGCCTCCGTGCGAGCTTTACGGGCGGACATGATTACTTGTCCTCGTCGTCCACAACCTCGTAGTCAGCGTCGACAACGTCATCGTCGGCAGGCTGGGCACCGGCGGCGCCGTCGGTCTGCTGCTGAGCGTCGGCGTAGACAACCTGAGCCAGCTCGTAGGCTACGGACTGCAGGGACTCGCCAGCGGCCTTGATAGCCTCGACGTCAGAGCCCTCGAGCGCCTTCTTGGCGTCGGCGATAGCGGACTCGGCCTTGGACTTCACGTCGGCGGAAACCTTGTCGCCCAGCTCGTTGAGGGTCTGCTCGGTGGAGTAGCACAGGCTGTCGGTCTGGTTGCGAACCTCGACCTCTTCCTTCTGCTTCTTGTCCTCCTCGGCATGAGCCTCGGCGTCCTTGACCATACGATCGACTTCGTCGTCGGACAGAGCGGTGGAGCCGGAAATGGTGATCTGCTGCTCCTTGCCGGTGCCCTTGTCCTTAGCGGAGACCTTGACGATGCCGTTGGCGTCGATGTCGAAGGTGACCTCGATCTGCGGCACGCCGCGGCGGGCAGCCGGGATGCCGGTCAGCTGGAACTTACCGAGCGACTTGTTATCGCGGGCAAGCTCGCGCTCGCCCTGGAGCACGTTGATCTCGACGCTGGTCTGGTTGTCGGCAGCGGTGGAGTAGACCTCGGTCTTGGAGGTCGGGATCGTGGTGTTGCGGTCGATCATCTTGGTCATGATGCCGCCCATGGTCTCGACGCCCAGCGACAGCGGGGTAACGTCGAGCAGCAGGATGCCCTCGACGTCGCCGGTGAGCACGCCGCCCTGGACGGCAGCGCCGTCGGCAACGACCTCGTCGGGGTTCACGGACATGTTGGGCTGCTTGCCGGTCATGGTCTTGACCAGATCCTGGACGGCGGGCATACGGGTGGAGCCGCCGACGAGGATGACCTCGGTCAGATCGGAGAGCTTGAGCTTAGCGTCGCGCAGGGCGTTGGTGACAGGCTGCTTGCAGCGCTCGAGCAGGTCGCGGGTGATCTTCTCGAACTCGGCGCGGGTCAGCGTGTAGTTGAGGTGCAGCGGGCCAGACTGGTTCATGGTGATGAACGGCAGGTTGATGGTGGACTGCTGGGCTGCGGAGAGCTCCTTCTTGGCGTTCTCGGCGGCCTCCTTCAGACGCTGCAGGGCCATGGGGTCCTGACGCAGGTCGACACCGTTCTCCTGCTGGAACTTATCGGCCATCCAGTCGATGACGCGCTGATCCCAGTCGTCGCCGCCCAGGTGGTTGTCGCCCGAGGTGGACAGAACCTCAAACACGCCGTCGGCGAGGTCGAGGATGGAGACGTCGAAGGTACCGCCGCCCAGGTCGAAGACCAGAATGCGCTGGTCGGTGCCCTGCTTGTCCAGGCCATAGGCCAGAGCAGCAGCGGTCGGCTCGTTGACGATACGCTTGACGTTGAGGCCGGCGATCTTACCGGCGTCCTTGGTGGCCTGACGCTGGGCGTCGTTGAAGTAGGCCGGGACGGTGATGACGGCGTCGGTGACGGTCTCGCCCAGATACTTCTCGGCGTCGGCCTTCATCTTTGCGAGCGTCATGGCGCTCACCTGCTCGGCGGTGTAATCCTTGCCCTCGATATCGACGACGGCACGGCCACCCTGGCCCTCCTTGACCTCATACGGCACGGTCTTGATCTCGGAGGTGCACTCGGAGTACTTGCGGCCCATGAAGCGCTTGATGGAGAACACGGTATTCTTGGGGTTGGTGACAGCCTGGTTCTTAGCGGCCTTACCCACGACACGGTCGCCGTCGGCACGGAAGCCCACGACGGACGGGGTGGTGCGGTCGCCCTCGGCGTTCACGATAATGGTCGGAGAACCGCCCTCGAGAACGGCCATTGCGGAGTTAGTAGTACCAAGGTCGATACCAAGAATCTTACTCATTAGAAATTCCCTCTCTCTTTTGCGTTCGCGCCGCCTCGACGGTCTGTCGCGCGGCGCTTCGGCTTGTCTTTCAGGATGTAGTGTATCCCCTTATGGGCCGGAATATACAAAATCTAAGTCAATTCATATAAGATTTCTTATCTCTGAGAGTTTAGGTTCTCAAATGCGCAGGTAGATGCACTGTTTGAGTTCTCGGCAGATCTATTGAGATCTATGTAGAGTTGGCTGAGGTTTGGGCTTGGGAGCGCACATGGCGGCCCCGGGCTTCCCTGGGGAAAGTTCGACCCGTTTTTCGGCCAAATAACGGGATGCCCTTTCCGCAGACGCGCTCAATCGATCAATATTTCAAGTCACCTTTAGCTAACATTTGCGCAGCTCAGCGGCCTCACCTGCATGTTTTTTAGTAAGCCGTGGCATACTCGGCGAACGGTATGAAGATGCCGGTCAGAGGGTATTGCAAACGGTCGCTCCCGTGGTATGTTTTTGCCCGAATCACACCGACGCACATCGCCTGTAGCGTCGGTCAACAGAGAGGAAACTACCATGGCTCATCCCGTAATTGATGCCGACGAGTGCATCGCTTGTGGCGTTTGCGTCGACTCCTGCCCCGCTGGCGTTCTGGAGCTCCAGGACGTCGCTACCGTCGCTGACGAGGACTCCTGCGTCGCCTGTGGCGCTTGCCAGGACGCTTGCCCCGCTGGCGCGATCACCGAGATCGTCGAGGAGTAACAACTCCCCACTTGCACACTCAAAAGTACACCGTGCACAAAAAGGAGGCCTCCGCATCGCCGCGGAGGCCTCCTTTTGCATGTGTTCTAGGACAAATCATCCTCGTAGGGCATTAAATCGGCAAGGTAGCCCTTCTCCTTGAGCATGGCCTCGATCTCGTCGAGGGTTTGCTCATCCTCTGCCGCAATGCGATGGAAGTGATAGCCGCTCGTCACCGTTAATAGTGGAAAGCTCTTGCCGCTCTCGATATCGTGCAGGTAGCGCTCAACATCGCGACGATTGCGAATGTCCAGGTCGGCCGTGATCTTACCGTACACGCGGTGATTGACGATCACGTTGAGCACGGCACCGCCGGCGTCGACGATACTCGTGAGCTCATCGCCTGCCTGCTCCACGCTGTGGCGAACCTTGACCAAGCGCGTGGGCACGGCGGGGCTGCTGGGGGCCTCCTGTAGTACATAGCCGCGATTGGTGGCGACGATATCGTGCCCGTCAGCGCGCAGCAGGGCGATGTCCTGCACCACGACCTGACGGCTCACGCCCACCTCGCGGGCAAGCGCACTGCCCGAGACAGGATCTTTGGCCCCCTCGAGCACGGCCATGATGGCACGGCGACGCTCGCGGGCGTTCATTATTTACCGTCCAGCAGACGCAGGTGCTTAAGCGAGAGGTCGAGGATCGGCGCGGAGTGCGTCAGGGCGCCCGAGCTAATGTAGTCGACGCCCAGGTCGGCAAGCGCGCGGATATTGTTAGCGTCCACGTTGCCCGAGCACTCGGTCTTGGCGCGACCGGCGATAAGCTCGATGGCGGCGGCCATGTCGTCATGGGTCATGTTGTCGAACATGATGATATCGGCGCCGGCCTCCACGGCTTCGCGTACCATGTCCAGGTTCTCGCACTCAATCTCGACCGTCGTGGTAAACGACGCGTGGGCGCGCGCCATCTCGATCGCGCGCGTCACGCCACCGGCGGCATCGATGTGGTTGTCCTTGAGCATGACGGCTGTCGACAGGTTGTAGCGATGGTTGCTGCCGCCGCCGATCTCAACCGCCGCCTTCTCGAAAACGCGCATGCCCGGCGTGGTCTTGCGTGTGTCGACAAGCACGGTCTTGGTACCCTCGAGCGCCGCTGCCATTCTGTGCGTATAGGTAGCGATACCGCTCATGCGCTGCAGGTAGTTGAGCGCCACGCGCTCGCCCGAAAGCAGCACGCGCGCATCGCCGCGCACCTGGCCCACGTGGTCGCCGGCGTGCACCTCGTCACCGTCGGCAACATCAAACAGCACCGAGCTCTGCGAATCCAGCAGCTCAAAGGTGCGGGCGAACACATCCAAGCCCGCGATGATGCCATCGGCCTTGGCGATGAGCTCCACCGTGGCGGGGCGCGCCGTGGGGCACACGCTCGCCGTGCTCACGTCCTCAAACGTAATGTCCTCGCGTAGAGCCTGCAGAATCAGATCATCGACGACGAGCTTCATGGTAATGGGATTCATGGTCTACTCCTCCACGGCCTGCGTGCCGGCGGCACGGGCCAAATCATCGATCGCCAGGGAGTCGGCGCTCAGGGCGCGATGACGCCCGTCGAGCGCGGGCTCGCCCGCCCGCTCCACGGCGAGCGACTCGCCGGTGCGCATGTACCACGCGGCGCGACGACCCCAGACCAGCGCCTCGAGCAGGCTGTTTGATGCAAGGCGATTCTTGCCGTGAACGCCGTTGCAGGCCGTCTCACCGGCTGCGTAGAGCTCGGGCATCGAGGTGCGGCCGTCCTTGTCGACCCACACGCCGCCCATAAAGTAGTGCTGCGTAGGCGTAACGGGGATGGGCTCGTCCAAGATGTCGCGGCCGTCCTCCAAGCAGCGTGCGCGAATGTTGGCAAAGTGCCCGGTCACTACATCGCGCTCGACGGGGGCAAAGCTCAGCCACTCGTGCTCGGTACCGTCCCGCTTCATCTGCTCGCGAATAGCGGCAGCGACCACATCGCGCGGCTGAAGCTCGTCGGTAAAGCGCTCACCGGCGGCGTTGAGCAAAATCGCGCCCTCGCCGCGGCAGCTCTCGCTGATCAGGAAGGTGCGGCCTGGCTGCGGCGAGAACAGTCCCGTGGGGTGGATCTGCACGTAGTCCAGGTGCTCCATCTTAATGCCATGCTCCTGAGCGATGTAGCAGGCATCGCCCGTGAGCTGCGGATAGTTGGTCGAGTGGTCGTATATGCCGCCGATGCCGCCCGTTGCCCACAGCGTGTGGCGGGCATGGATCTTAAACGGCTCGCCGGCATGCGCGCCCTCGGCGGCATTTGCCAGCTCGTCGGCGGGACGAACTGAGTTGTCCTCGTCCACGGAAACGGCGACGACACCGACACACACCGTGACGCCGTCACGCTCGCCCGTCAGGATGTCGGTCATGGCCACGTGCTCCAAAATCTGCACGTTATCCAGCTTGCGAACAGCCTGGAGCAGCTTGGTCGTGATCTCCTTGCCCGTAATGTCGGCATGGAAGGCAATGCGCGGGCGGCTGTGCGCACCCTCGCGGGTAAAGTTGAGGCTGCCGTCGGCCTTGCGCTCAAAATCCACGCCCATCGCTAGCAGGTCGTTGATGACCGAGCGGCTCGAGCGGATCATGATGTCGACGCTCTCGCGGCGGTTCTCGTAGTGGCCGGCGTGCATGGTGTCCTCAAAGAAGGCATCGTAGTCTGAACCTTCGGGCAGCACGCAAATGCCGCCCTGCGCGAGCATCGAATCGCACTCGTCGACGGCGCCCTTGGAGAGCATGATCACGCGCGTGCTCGTCGGCAGATTGAGAGCCGCGTACAGGCCCGCTACGCCGCAGCCGGCAATGACGACGTCGCACTCCATGTCGGGGTATTGTTTGGTTTCCACAGGAATCCTCTCCCTTGTAATGTGACATGCGGGACTGTCCCTCATGTCACATTGTTCTAGCGCGCTGCGTACTCGAGCATACGGTCGAGCGTGAGCTTGGCCTGGTCTGCCGCCTCGTCCGAGACGCCGATCTGCACTTCGCCCTCGCCCGTCTCCAGGCAGCGCACGAGCTTTTCGAGCGTGATGAGGTCCATGTTGACGCAGGTGGGCTGCACCGCGGGGAAGTAGAACTTCTTGCCGGTGCCCTGGCAGCGGCGCTCGAGCTCATAGAGCACGCCGCGGACCGTCACGATGATGAACTCGCTCGCGTCGGACTCCTCGGCATACTTGATGATGCCGGCGGTGGAGCCAATGTAGTCGGCCTCGGCCAGGACGTCGGCCTTGCACTCGGGGTGCGCCAGCACGAGCGCGTCGGGGTGGGCCTCCGTCGCGTCGACGATCTGCTCGACGGTGATGATGTGATGGCGCGGGCAGTAGCCGTTGTTGAGGATGACGTGCTTTTGCGGCACCTGCTCGGCTACAAAGCGGCCCAGGTTTTGATCGGGGATGAACAGGACGTGCTGCTGCGGCAGCTCGGACACGATCTTGACGGCGTTGGAGCTGGTGACGCACACATCACTCCAGCTCTTGATCTCGACCGTCGAGTTGACGTAGCAGACCACGGCAAGGTCGTCGCCGTACTCGGCGCGCGCCGCGTCGACCGTCTCACGCTTGACCATGTGAGCCATGGGGCAATCCGCGCCCGGCTCGGGCAGCAGCACGGTCTTGGTGGGGTTGAGCAGCTTGGCGCTCTCGCCCATAAACTCCACGCCGCACAGCACGATGGTCTGCTGCGGCAGGCTTTTGGCGAGCTTTGCCAGGTAGAAGCTGTCGCCGACGTAATCGGCAACGGCTTGGACCTCGGGCGCCACATAGTAGTGCGCCAAAATCACTGCGTCACGTTGGGTTTTTAGTTGTTGAATGGCCTCGACGAGCTCTGCGGGCACCAGTGCCGCGCGCTCCGTTGCCGTCGTTGCCGATGCTAGGCCGGCCGCGATATCGCGTGCAAGCTCCGACGCATCCATGTTCGCGCTCTGTGCCATCAAGGCCCCTCTCTTTTGGCGAATCTTGGGGCTTTAGTATGACACCTAGGTTTACAGCTGACAAGACAGCTGTAAACCTAGGTGTAAAGTTGAAATAAAGATTCAATCATGGGGCGGGTCCATTTTCGAACTGGCAAGCTGAGGATAGTTGAAAAAGGACCCGCCCCAAGATTCGAGCGGCCCGCATTGTCCTGAACCAAGGGGCAGTGGTCAAAAAAGGCCAAATATGAGTACTGTCACCAAATTAGTAGCAGCGATTTTCCGGTCCAGAGCAGCAAAATCGCCTTGTTTGGAGCCTGATCGGGTGGCGCGCGCAGACGTGGTGTAAGAGCGTCCCGAGGTCCGTCGCTGCAAGTCC
>UQWQ01000019.1 GCA_900544755.1 uncultured Collinsella sp.
TCATGCCGAAATGGCGCGAAGCACGCGGTTGACAAAACCATAGAGACACGTCCCAGAATAATCATTTAGCGGCGGGCGCGAAGCTTTTCGTAGCCGTCGACAAAGAAGGCGACCGTGGCGGCGTCGGCCTCGGCGGCGTCCGTCTCGGTTGCGGGGACCACGCCGTGCTCGTCGCTCACCAGGAACAGCGCGCCCTTAAGCTGCGCGGGAATATCTACGCGCGTGACCGGGATGCCCTTGGTCTGGGCCAGCTGCTCGATGAGCGTCGCCGTGCCGCACAGGCACTCGTCCGCCGGCGCCACAAAGGCGAGTTCGCCGTTGTTGACGGCGGCGAGCAGCTCGGGCGCCACGCCGGTCTCGTCGGCTTCGGAGCGGGCCTCGGCGGAGCGGGCACGCAGCGCCTTGGCCGACGTATCGGCGAGCGGCTCGTACTCCCCCACTGTCATGGCGGCGTTGCCGTTGATGTCGATCACCAGCATGAGCACACCGTCGTGTGCGGTGTAATCGCCCTCGGCTAGCGACCACTCAACGTGCTGCTTGGCCCAGCTGAGCATGTTATGGGTAAGTAGCTCGCCCTGCACCAGGCGCTCGGACAGCGCGCGGATGTGGCGGTTGAGCATGGGCACCTTTTTATTGGACATGCGCCAACGGCAGACAAGCGCGGGCTTGTCGAGCGTGAACTTCTCGACCGCCTCCTGATTGGCGCAAAAGTCCTCGTACGCACGCTGATCCTCGGCATTGCCAAACAGCTCGGCATCATCAATCTGGGGCATGGTTGTACCTTTCGTGTTAGTCATTCCGTCCTCTTATACCAAAAAGACGGCCCTCCAAACGGAGCAGCCGTCTTTTGCAGAGATTATTTTGACGATATGGTCAGGCGACCGAACAGTTTAATGGGATAGAGAAACATCCCATTAAGGGTTTTCCAAGTGCCCGAGATTGCCCCGAAAGAGGAGCGCCGCGTACTAAATGTACGCAAGCGACGGTTTGAGGGGCAAGGTCGGGTGCTTGGGAAAGCCTCTAGTGCCTAAAATGCCTGGCTCCGGTGAAGACCATCGCAATACCATGCTCGTTGCAGGCCTGGATGCTCTCGTCGTCACGCTTGGAGCCGCCGGGCTGGATGATGCAGGTCACGCCGTGCGCGGCAAGCACGTCGACGTTGTCGCGGAACGGGAAGAACGCGTCGCTTGCGCAAGCAAAGCCGCCCTTCTCCACGCCCTCGCGCTCGCAGAAGTCCTCGGCACGCTCGCAGGCAAGCAGTGCAGAGTCAACGCGGTTAGGCTGACCCGGGCCCATGCCAATGCCGGCCTTGCCCTTGGAGACCAGGATAGCATTGGACTTGACGCCCTTGCAGACCTTCCAGGCAAACTCGAGCTCGGCCATTTCGGCATCGGTGGGCTTGCGGTCGGTGGGGAACGTAAAGGTCGCGGGATCCTCGGTCACGTGGTCGACTTCCTGCACCAGCATGCCGCCGTCGATGGAGCGCAGCTCCACTTGGGCACCGTGGTCCACGCCGCCGGTAGCCAGCACGCGCAGGTTGGGGCGCTTGGCCATGCGCTCGAGCGCCTCGGCGGTATAGCTCGGGGCGATGATGACCTCGACGAACTGCTTGTTCTGATCGGCAAAGTGCTCAACCAGCTCAAAGGGAACCTCGCGGTTGCAGGCGATGATGCCGCCGAAGGCGCTCTTGGGATCGCAGGCGAAAGCGCGGTCGTAGGCGGCCGTGATGTCCTCGGCAACGGCGGAACCGCAGGGGTTCTGATGCTTGAGGATCACGCAGGCCGGCTCGTCGAACTCGCGGACCAGGTTCCAGGCGGCATCGGCGTCCAGATAGTTGTTGTAGCTGAGCGGCTTGCCCTGGATCTGCTCGGAGCCCACAAGCGGGAACTGAGAGCTCGCGGTGTTCTCGCAGCCCTCGGCAAAGCGGTAGACCGTAGCCTTTTGCTGAGGATTCTCACCATAGCGCAGGTCGTCGACCTTCTCCAGCGAAATCTCGAGCTTGGCAGAGGTGTCCGCCACGTCGCTTGCCTGGGCGGCAAGCCAACGGGAGATAGCCGTGTCGTAGGCGGCGGTGGTCTGGTAGACCTTCACCTGCAGGCGACGACGGGTGGCAAGCGTGGTGCAGCCACCGGTCTCGCGCATCTCGGCCAGGACGGCATCATAGTCGGCCGGGTCGGAGATGACGGTAACGCTCGCGGCGTTCTTGGCGGCAGAGCGCAACATGGAGGGGCCACCGATGTCGATGTGCTCGATGGCATCCGCAAAGGTGACCTCGGGGTTGGCGACGGTCTTCTCGAACTCGTACAGGTTGACGACGACCAGGTCGATCAGCTTAATGCCGTGCTGGGCGGCCTCCTGCATGTGCTGCTCGGAATCGCGGCGGGCCAGCAGCGCGCCGTGAACCTTGGGGTGCAGGGTCTTAACGCGGCCGTCCATCATCTCGGGATAGCCCGTGAACTCCTCGATGGGGGTTACGGGAACGCCCGCGTCCTCGATGGCACGAGCCGTGCCGCCCGTAGAGATGATCTCGACGCCAAAGTCATCGACCAGCGTCCGTGCGAAATCGACGACGCCCGTCTTATCGGTAACCGAGATCAACGCGCGTGCGATCTTCACATCAGATCCCATGCAGTCCTCCTGTCTGGTACGCCGCCGTGCTCTGTGAGTCGGTGATACGTCGATCTGCAGCGCTCGCGCAGCGGCATTGAAAATACTGATTTAATGTAGCGCATCGAGCGCGTCGATGCACCCCGCAACGGTCGCATGTGCAGAAAAAGCTTGCGAGCGGAGGGCATGGGCGCAGCACCGGGCGCGGTGAGTTCATGGAACACAGGGGCACCATAATTCGATGCCAATGGCGTGGTAGAACTGTGCTCGATATGCATCCGCAAAAGAAAGAGGCACTATGGTCTCGCGGGTTCTCTACCGACCGTTTGACACCGAAGACTTCGACGCCATCGCGCTGATTCTGCAGCAGCTTTGGCATAACAATTCGGATAACGATGAGTACAACCGCCTTGAGGCCGCGTGCGACCTTGCCTACTGCCTTTCGTCGTCGACGTTTTCGCAGGTTGCGGTGATTGACGGTCAGGCGCGTGGCATTTCGCTCGCGCGTGCGGGACAGAGCTCCGGCGCCACCGTTAAGGAACATTGGATGGATACCGAACGCGCGCTGCTATCGCAGATGCGTGAGCTGGAGCCCGATGCCTGCGCCGAGTATCTCTCGTTTGTACGCGCAACCATCCGAACCAACAACCGTCTGCTCGAGAGCAGCCCGTTGCCGCACGACAACGAGGTCACGCTGCTTGCCGTGGATCGCGATGTCCATGGCCTGGGCGTTGGCACGGTTCTGCTCGATGCCGCAGTCTCGCACCTGTCCTCGCTTGGAGCGACGAGGGCGCACCTGTACACCGACTCCAACTGCTCGTGGAAGTTCTACGAGTTGCACGGCTTTAAGCGCACGGCCACGCACCGCGCCAACCGCGAAGAGCGCCGCCACGCCATGCCGCGCGAAAGCTTCCTCTACGAACTCGATCTAACAGCCTAGCCCAAGCAGCCACACCTAGTCATTTAAGAACGTCCCCAATGACTGATCCCCAACAACTAGTCATTTAAGTCTGTCCCTAATGAGTGGCCTAGGGGGTTTGTAGATAGCCGTGGTCAAAATACATCAAATATGAGTACTGTTACCTTTTTAGTAGCAGCGATTCGGGGCATTTTTGATGCTTATAGGCATGACGACCAGCTGCACGAGCTGACGTAACTCCCCAAATGTTCAATAAAATGGGCTCCTAACGAGAAGTACTCTCATTAGGCGCCCATTATTATGTGCAAACATATGTGACCAACGCAGCAATAGTACTCATATTTGGCATTTTTTGTCCACTGCCCCTTGCGCGAAGGTCCTCAGCGGAAAGTTTGACCCGTTTCGATGCACAAAAATGGGATGAATCTTCCCTGGCAACCGCCCAGAAAGATCCACCCCAAAGCAAGCGCTCGCTAGAACGTTCCGCCGCCGCCTCCGCCGACGCCGCCACCGCCGCCACCGGAAAAGCCGCCGCCGCTGCCGCCGCTCGAACTATCGGAACTCGAAGCCAGCTCGCGGATGGTCTCGTGGTACACATCGTTGAACGAATCGAGCGGGGACTCGTTGCCGTAGTGATGGTAATACCACCAGTAGCAGGGGTAGTTGTCGTAGAAATCGTCGCTGTTGCGCAGGTCCGCAGGCACGGCCTCGGCCAGCTGTCGCAGCACTTCTTTCGAAACGCCCAGGGCAACGCCCATCACCAGCAGTTTGTTCCACAAGATCAGGTCGCTGGGGACGGCCTCCTTCAGACGCGTAAAGTCCTCGAGCCAATGCTTGAGCGCCTTGCAGCGAGCCGCCACCTCGGCGCCCTCCGGCGTGTAGCGGCGGAAGGTGCAGCTCAGGACAAAGCCCACGATCGTGACGGGGATCGAGATCATAGCGGCACCGACGTTGGCGTCCGCAAAGTCGGTATAGATCAGAGAGCCCAGAATGCCAAAGACGATGATGATGCCGAGAACCAAGCCGGCAACCAGGGCGATGGTGCCGTCCGAGGCGATAAGCTCGCGCGTCTCCAGCTTGCCCTTAACCGTGCTTTGATAGTCCTCGAGCTTGTTGCCAACAGATTCAGTACGCTCGCTGGCATACTCCTCCAGCTCGCTAAACGTGCGTGAACGGACGCCGTCTTTATCGGGCTTAACGCCGGCGAAGAAGACCTTGAGCACATCGCGATCGATG
Source organism: uncultured Collinsella sp. (assembly GCA_900544755.1). Taxonomy (GTDB): domain Bacteria; phylum Actinomycetota; class Coriobacteriia; order Coriobacteriales; family Coriobacteriaceae; genus Collinsella. The sequence continues at coordinate 4,763 of UQWQ01000019.1, forward strand.
CCGTCCTTCTTGGCAGCCTTCCAGGCCTCGTCGGTCACTGTGATGCGATACGTCTGCTCCTCTTTTTCGCGACGGAGCAGACCCTTCTTCTTGGTCTCGGTCGCTTCTTCCAGCTTGATCACGCGGTCGTCGGTGAGCTTCATAAGCGTGGCGATATATGCCTGATCGGGCACGTCGTTCCAGCTCATGAGGGCCGAAAGCACGGCGGGATGGTCGGCCGAAGGCACATCGCGGAAATATTCGTCCTGGAAAAGCGGCTTGGGCTTGCGGCGGCGCAGCTTGAGCACAACGATTGTGCCGGTAAAGGCCACCGCCGCGACAACACTTAGCACGGCAAGCGCATTGGCAATCATGCGAGCGTGAGCGCGGCGAGCGTTGGCCTCGTCGGCCCATTCCTTCTCTTCGCTCAGAATCGTCGACATGCGCTTTTCGCCCGAGACGGCAAGCTGCGGCACCCAGTCGCTGGGGAAGGCGATGCGTGCCTCGGCGAATTCGCCCTCATGCACGCAGGGAATGGTATAGGTGACCATGGGCTCGTCCGCATCGAGCGACACGTCGCCCGTCAGTGGGCCGTGGCCCCATGCGCGGAAGTTATCGCCCTTGACGGCAGCCGTCCCGGCAGCGGCATTTGCAAAGTAGACTTCCATCTCGACGTCATCGGAATCCGCCGACCAGCCGTCACCCACGAACTTCCAGTAGAGCTCGGCGGTATCGGCCCAGTTCATAACCGCACCGGTCATGGAATAACTCACGTAGTAGATTGCGCTGTCGCCGCTCTCGTGGGGGCTGAACACCTTAATCTTTACGCCGTCGTCGGACTGCTCCACCGTGTAAACGCCGTCGTCGCCTTTGTTTGCGCTGTCGACCTTGTTAAACGCAGCGTCGTCTTCCTCGACGCTCAGCACATTGACGACCACCGAGCCGCCTTGCTGGTTAGAGCCTGTATTGATATCCCAATACACGCCGTTAATGTCGTCGTCGAAATCGAACTGGCGTCCCTCGACAACGGTCAGCGAGCCATCGGCCTCAACCGTGGCACCGATATAGGTTTGGCTCATGGAGTAGCCGTCGGCGTGCACGACGGCAGGCAGCAGCAACAACGCAAGCGCGACGAGTGCGCAGACGGAAGCGAACCGCGCAAACAGGCGGCGCTGCCGACAGGGCTGGGCAACGGGGGCGTTCATAGGCACATCCTTTGTCTGTGGTACCAGTAGCGTCATTGTCCCACGTTTGCGAGTTCATGTGACGAACATCTAGGTCAGCGGAGCGTCAAAACGGGACAAAAGTCACGCCCGCCGCCGGCACCTGGGGACGTTCCTTATCTGCCGGCAATCTGGGACACTCCTTGGCATAGCCCGCTCCGGCAATAGATACCACTTCATAGCTCCATCACAGGTGTAGCGGCTTTGTGTGGGCGCGGCATGCGCTGATTGAGCCGCCAGTTGAGGGGCATAAAGCAGTTGAGCGAAAACGGTTTGCCCCTTTGCCGTCCGCTTGAGGATCATGTCCCCCTTTTCCGCGGAAACCCCGGCAGTTGCGAAGAGCTGCCGGGGTTTCTGTCGTTTGAGGGGTTGAAGGGGCTGAGCTTGGGGCGGTAATCGAAGTGTTGAGTCGGTGCCCGCCGCGCACAACACGCAGCCTCGGCAACTCGCGAGCATCGACGACGCCCCCTCACCTCACCCCGCGCTATACTCGTCCGCATGGATATCAACGCATGCAACATAGCAACAACCGCCGCCGACGCGCCAACGACGCCGGCCGCTCCCGCGCCCGTCGTGGGGCGCTTCGCCCCGTCGCCCTCGGGCCGTATGCACCTGGGCAACGTGTTCAGCTGCCTGTGCGCATGGCTTTCGGCCCGCAGCCAGGGCGGCAGCATCGTGTTACGCATTGAGGACCTGGACGATCGCTGCAAGCGCCCGGAACTTGCCGCCCAATTGATTGACGACCTGGCCTGGCTGGGGCTGGAGTGGGACGAAGGCCCCTACTACCAGCACGACCGCCTAGACCTGTACGAGAGCGCCTTGCGCCGGCTGAAAGACGCCGGCCTCACCTATCCCTGCTTTTGCACACGCGCCGAGCTCCACGCCGCGAGTGCACCGCACGCGAGCGACGGCACGCCCATCTACCGTGGCGCCTGCCGAAGTCTTTCGGCCGAGGAGGTGGCCCGCCGCAGCGCCCTGCGCGCCCCGGCCACACGTCTGCGCGTGCCCACCGTCGACGACCTCGCAGACGACGTGATCGAATTTGTGGATCGCACGTACGGCGCCCAATGCGAAGCACTCGCCACCGAGTGCGGCGACTTTTTGGTGCGCCGCAGCGACGGCGTGTTTGCCTATCAGCTAGCCGTGGTGATCGACGACGCTGCCATGGGCGTCACCGAGGTCGTGCGCGGATGCGACCTGCTGGGGTCCACACCGCGCCAGATCTATCTGCAGCACCTGTTGGGACTGCCCACGCCGCACTACGGACATATTCCGCTGCTCATGGCACCGGACGGCCGCCGCCTTTCCAAACGAGACCGCGATCTGGACCTGGGCGAACTCCGCGCCCGCTTTGGCACGCCCGAAGCGCTGCTGGGCTGGCTCGCCGGGCAAACGGGCATCGCGCCGGACACCACGCCGCGCTCTGCCGAGCGGCTGGTCGAGCACTTTAGCTGGGATGTTATCCGCGCGCACCGAGAGAACATCGCTGTAACGGCCGAGTAGCCAAATACGCCCCACCCCAACGCAACATCCCAAGGCTGGAGTTCGTCGCCCAGGCGAACGATGCAGTCGTAGAGCACGGTATGGCGCTCGGTCGGGTTGGCATCCCGATGAAAATGCCCGTAGTACCAGCGCTTGTAGTCCAAGCGGTCTTCCAACTCGTCAAAAAATGCCGTAAGTCGATCGACGGCGGGGCAATTCCAGCCGGGCGCTGGATAAAGCGTGGACGAAAGCATGCGCGTAGAGCAGGTGTGGGTGATCACGTAGTCGACCGTCCAGCCCACGCTGTCGAGCTTTGCCCGCGCCTCCTCAAAGTTGCGCTCGTCCGGCAGCTCCTGCGGCCACCAGCTGGAATACGGAATGCGGTATTCCTTGTCCACGCTCGTGGCGCCGCCCATGGTAAAGATCGTTGAGCCGTCGAGCTCAAAAACCTCGCCACGCGTCAGTCGCCGTATGGGCGAGGCATCCGACAGGCGCTGCGTCAGCCCACCGTGCCACAACTCCATGGGGCGCTCCGCCCAGTGATCGAAACGCTCGTGGTTGCCGTCGACGAACAACACGGTATAGGGACGCGATTCCAGCCAAGCAATATCGGCGCACTCCTCGGCAGAGAAATCCCAGGGAAAGCCAAAGTCGCCGGCGACGATGAGATAGTCGTCACTCGTCAGACTATCCCCAAGCTCCCAGTCGCGCAGCTTTTGCATGTCGAGCCCACCGTGAATGTCGCCCGTCACATAGACCGTCATCGGATCACCACTTCCCTGCAAGTCGCTAGCCCGCATTCTGCACGATTACTAAGCTAACCGTTCCAGCCCTTCCATCCCTTAGGGCTTACCCCTCGTTCTTCCATCCAAACGGGTCAAGCACCCAAAAAACCAGATCGAGCACGCCGCCGGTCATCATGGCGCCGGCAAGGGCCATGCAAACGTGCAGGGAACTGGCACTTCGGAGCACGTCGAATGGCCCCAGAACAGCCAGCAGCGCGACCGCTGCGCCGGCTACGCACAGCGCGAGGCACGGCCCCGCGTCCTTGACGCACTTCTTTGCGAGATGCTTGGTGTTGTCACTCATCAATATCGAACTCCTTAGAGGGTCGTTGTTTGGGTACATGCCGCCGCGGCAGAGCAGGACGGCAGGGCAAGTGTCACATGTCGTGCGGACATCCATGGGGAAACCGCCTGCTCGACCAACCCTTGACGCCGTTTTGCACCGGCACCCCATCCCCCGCTATTGAGGTCTAATACTTTTCCCGTGAAGTGAACGACCTTATTTGGACCCCCGAAGCATTGGAATTTTTTGATTGCTATGTCCTGCGGTTTTGCAGCGCGAATCCTGCGGTTTTGCGGTCTAAAGGTGTGGATGCTCCGGGACTTCGTTTTTACTCGTTCACTTCTCGGGAAAGTATTAGAGCTCGGCTGACAGGGGTACCGCTCTGGTGTCGATGCCCTGCGTCTTTTTCGCTTGATTAGGGAAAACAGTCTCGCTTAAGTAATTGCGAGCCCGCCCAGACGTATCTGCGGGGTTGTCTGTACAATTCGCGGTATTATGTTGCGGAGTTTTGAAGGGAGCCGCTGGTGGTCACGACGACGTTTGCTTCGCCTTTGGGCGAAATCTTGCTTGCCGCTGATGGCCGCGGTCTGACGGGGCTTTGGTTTGAGGGGCAGGAGCACTTTGGTTCCACGCTTCTTAAAGAAAGCGCCGAATACGTTGAGGGCACCGATGCAGTTTCGGGTGCCGGGGGCATGCAGACGGTAAATCCGGCCAATGGCGCGGCTTCTTCGGTGCTAGAGCGTTCTTGGGCTTGGCTCAACGCCTATTTTGCGGGGCAGGAGCCTCGGTTTACGCCGCCGTTGCATTTGATTGGCACGGCGTTTCAGCGTGAGGTTTGGTTTGAGCTACTTTCAATTCCGCGTGGCGAGGTCGCTACGTATGGCGAGATCGCCCAGCGTGTTGCGGCTCGACATCGTGTGCCGGGAAATGAAGCGCCCGTTGTATCTCCTCGCGCGGTGGGGGCTGCGGTCGCTCGCAACCCTATTTCGATTATCGTGCCGTGCCATCGCGTGGTCGCGGCCGACGGATCGCTCAACGGATACGCCGGTGGACTGGATCGCAAGGAGTGGCTGCTGCGCCTCGAGGGTGCCTATCTATAAGCTGCAGGCGGCCGCAACGCCCATGCGGCAAGCGCGCTCGCTGTACGGGCGTTGTTTGCAGGGCGAGATGTGAAGCCGCCCGTTCCTTAAGTCCGACTAAGCTATAACCTTGCTTTTTTAAATATGCTCATCGACCTGCTAAGGCAGCACTAAGGCGAGTGCGGGTGCGCTATTATCGGCGCTCACGGAGCGCTTGGTGTTCTTGGCACGCATGGACGAGGGCTCGGCGGGCTTTACCATGGCGTCGATCGATCTTTCGGAGGCGGTGAACAAGGCGGCGGCGCCGTTTAAGTCGGTGGTGGTCTCAGGCGGTAAACGCCTGTCGACGTCGATTGCGACCGGCGTGCGGACCCATGCCGATGCCGCGGCGGTGGCGCAGGTGGTTGAGTTGCTACTGGACAACGCCACGCGCTATGCGAGCGAGGGCAGCGTGATTGAGCTGAGCCTGTGCGCCGTTTCGCACGGCAAAGGCAAGGGCGCCGCCGAGCTTGTCGTATCGAACGCCGTGGACGAGCTGCCCGAGGGCGACCTGGACCGATTGTTCGATCGCTTCTATCGTGCGGATGCGTCGCGCAGCTCCAAGACGGGTGGCTCGGGCGTGGGCCTGTCCGTGGTGCGTGCCATCGCCGAGGCCCATGGAGGCGCCGCCACCGTATCCGGTCACGGCAACCAGATCACCTTCACCGTTTGCCTTTAAAACCTGCCAAAAAGGAACAGGTTTATTTTGGCAGGTTTTATCTGGGGAAACGTCCGCAGGAGAGGGCATGGGCGGTGTGAACATATGCATCTCTACCTGCTAAAATATAGGCATCGTTATTCGGCTCCTGAGTGGAAAGGAGACGGTCATGCAGTACGAGATCGGCGGAGGGGCTTTCCCGGTTGTTACGTGCAACCTTAGCGATGGCGAATCCATGATCACCGAAAGCGGCGCCATGGCTTGGATGACCCCCAACATGGAAATGTCTACCTCGGGCGGTGGCATCGGCAAGATGTTCTCCAAGGCTTTTTCGGGTGAGGCATTGTTCCAAAACATTTGGACCGCGCGTGGCGATGGCATGATCGCGTTTGGCTCCTGCTTCCCCGGCCGCATCGTGCCAATCGAGATCGGTCCGGGCAAGAGCTGGATTTTGCAGAAGCGTTCGTTCCTTGCCGCGGAAAGTGGCGTCGAGTTGAGCATTCACTTTAACAAGAAGGCAAAGGCCGGCGTCTTTGGCGGCGAGGGCTTTATCATGCAGAAGCTCACGGGCTCGGGTGTTGCTTTTGCCGAGATCGACGGCGACCTGGTTGAGTACGAGCTCGCTGCTGGCCAGCAGATGATTGTGGATACCGGCAACGTGGCCGGCTTTGAGGAGACCGTGAGCATCGACGCTCAAATGGTCAAGGGCGTCAAAAACATCATGTTTGGTGGCGAGGGCGTGTTCAACACCGTGCTCACCGGTCCCGGTCGCATCTGGTTGCAGACGATGCCCATTTCCAATCTTGCGGCAGCAGTGGCCTCGATGACCAACAACAATAACTAGTCCGCATAGGATAGCGCGCGGCGGGCTTACCCTGTCGCGCGCTTTTTTGCTGGCAAACGCCTCGCTTATAGAGTGTGGCTGCGCTGCTACAGCGAGCGTCGTCATCTCGTCACCCTGATAGCTTGCGGCAAGCGTGGCAATGAGGAGTGAGAATTTGAGTGCTCAGTCCCAAGGCATAATGGCGGCCATGCCAACAAGCAAAAACGAGTTGCCGGTGTCACGGAAAGGCAGGCGTCGGTCGATTCCACGTGAGACGGCTGTGCCGATCTGCACGGCCGCCCCTGCGCGTCCCGCGCTGCCCCCAAAGAGGTACGTTTCCCCATATAAAACCTGCCAAAATAAACCTGTCCCTTTTTGGTAGGTGGGAAATGGGTAATACTAAAGAGTTATCCGACCAGATGGGAATTAATCGATGGCTTATATCGAATTCAAAGACGTCATCAAGGCATACGGCGAGGGCGACGCGCGCATTCACGCACTCGACGGCGCGAGCTTTACGGTTGAGCGCGGCGAGCTCGCCATCATTCTGGGTGCTTCGGGCGCCGGCAAGACCACGGCCCTCAACATTCTGGGCGGCATGGATACGGCGACCTCCGGTACCGTGACGGTGGACGGGCGCGACGTGAGCTCCGCCAACGAGGCACAGCTCGTGGAATACCGCCGCGCCGACGTCGGCTTTGTTTTCCAGTTCTACAATCTGGTCCCCAACCTGACGGCGCTCGAAAATGTCGAGCTTGCGGCGCAGATCTGCCCCGATTCACTCGATGCCGAGCAAACGCTTTGCCAGGTTGGCCTGGGCGAGCGCCTGGGCAACTTTCCGGCGCAGCTTTCGGGCGGCGAGCAGCAGCGCGTGTCCATTGCCCGCGCGCTGGCCAAGAACCCCAAGCTGCTTTTATGCGACGAGCCCACGGGTGCACTCGACTATAAAACTGGCAAGCAGATCCTGCAGCTACTGCAGGACACCTGTCGCAAGCAAGGCATTACGGTCATTATCATCACCCACAACTCCGCGCTGGCGCCCATGGCCGATCGCCTGATCCGCTTTAAGAGCGGCCGCGTGGAGAGCGAGACGGTCCAGCAACATCCCGTGTCCATCGAGACGATCGAGTGGTAGCGCCCATGGACCAGGATCGCCAAAACAGCCAAAACCGTGATACGGAGCACGTAAGTCGCGACCGGGAGTTCGCGACCTACCGCACCGCTCAAAGCTCAAACGATATGGTGCCGACGGTTTTTCGCCGCGGCATCTACCGCACGATTCGCGGCAGCCTCAAACGCTTCTTGTCTATCGTCGTAATCACGGCGCTCGGCGTGAGCGTGATGTGCGGCCTTAAGGCGGGCTGCGAGGACCTGTGCGATTCGGTCGACGCCTATTTTGACCAGCAGAATGTCTATGACATTAACGTGCAGTCGACCTATGGCCTTACGCGCGACGATCTTGCGGCCATTCAAGAGGTCGACGGCGTCGAGACAGCCGAGGGCATCTACACCGAGACCGCCTACACCGCCGTGGGCACAACGCGCGAGCGCGTGGTCGTGCAGAGTCTATCCAAGGAGAATATCGATCAACCGGTGCTGGTGAGCGGCGATTTGCCCGAGAGCGCCGGTGAGGTCGCGGTGACTTCGAAGTTCCTGAAGGCTTCGGGCAAAAAGCTCGGCGATACGGTGAGCTTTGCCGCCAACGATGCGAGCTCGTCGAACCAAAGCGCCAAGGACCAGTTTGCCGATGGGGACTACACCATCACGGCCGAGGTTCTCGATCCCACTGATGTGAGCTCCGACTCGACAGTCAACGCCTTCCGTGCCGCCTCGGCCGCGGACTACAAGTTTTATGTGAGCGAGGATGCCGCGACATCTTCTTCCTACTCCGCGGTTCACGTGACCGTCGAGGGGGCCAAGAGCCTCAATTCCTATTCGGATGCCTACACGACAAAGATTAACGAGGTCAAGGGCAATATCGATAAGATCCGCGACGGGCGCGAAAAGGCACGTGCTCAAGAGTTGACGGTCGATACGCCGGCAAGTTTGGATGCGGCAGAGCGCCAAGCGAATATGCTCTTTGGGATTGAACAGGACAACATCAATCGTATGGCCGAGGGCAGCGAGGAGCGCGCCCAGGCTCAGGTCGACTTGGACCAGCGCCGTGCCGCCGCCGACCAGCAATTCGCCGATGCCCGCGCCGAGATTTCCGACCTTGGCGAATGCACCTGGTACATCCAGGACCGCGGTAACATCGCAAGCTACTCGAGCGTCGAGAGCGACAGTTCTTCGATCGAGGCCATCGCCACGGTGTTCCCGTTCATCTTCTTTATCGTCGCCGTGCTTATCAGCCTTACCACCGCCACCCGCATGGTCGAGGAGGAGCGCACGCTCATCGGCCTGTACAAGGCGCTTGGCTATTCACGCGAGCGCATCCTGTCCAAATACGTGGACTACTCGCTGTGGGCGTGTCTGATCGGCGGCGTGCTCGGCAACATCATCGGATTTGTGGGCCTGCCGCTGTTCCTGTTTACGGTGTTCGACGACATGTACTCGCTGCCCCAAATGCAGTTTTCGTACGACATTGTGTCCTCAATCGTCTCGGTGGCGCTGTTTGCCGTGGGCGTGGTGGGCGCCACGATTATCGCCTGCCGCCACGAGATGGCCGAGACCCCAGCCTCGCTCATGCGTCCCAAGGCCCCACGTGCCGGCTCGCGCATCCTACTTGAGCGCATCGGCTTTATCTGGCGCCGCATGGGCTTTTTGAACAAGGTGGCTGCGCGCAACCTGTTCCGTTACAAAAAGCGTGCCTTTATGACTATTTTTGGCATCGCGGGATGCACGGCGCTCGTGATCTGCGGTATGGGCATCCGCGATACGTCAGTGGCGCTTTCGCCCAAGCAGTACGGGCATATCACGCGCTATGACTTGTTGGCGGTTGCCAATCCCGACGATTTTTCGCGGACGTGCGCAGCGCTGGATGAGCGCAGCGCGGCCAATGATTCCAACGTGACCGTGACTTCGACGCTGCCGATTATGACCGACAACGTCACCTTTACGTTTGGCGGCAAGAGCGAGACCGTGCAGCTGATTGTGGTGCCCGATGACCGCGCGAACGACCTGGACGACTACGTTCGCCTTGAGGACGAGTCCAAAGAACCGCTGTCTTTGCGTGACGGAGACGTGTATCTGAGTAAGAGTTCACAGCTGGTACTGGGGATTCAGCCGGGCGATACAGCACACGTCCAGGATTCGTTGCTCAATGTTGCCAAGGTCAAAGTCAGCGACATTTCGCTCAACTATCTTGGCAACACGCTTTACATGACGCAGGGCACCTATGAGCGCGCGTTTGGTCGAAGCGCACGTCTTAACGGCGTCTTTGTACTGCTTAAGGGTTCGTCGGCCGACCAGATTGCGTTTAGCAAGAATCTTAAGAGTGACGGTTGGCTTACGATTTCGAGTACGGCCGAGCATTGGGAAAACTATGAGGCGAACTTTACGATTATCAATTCGGTCGTGGTGCTCGTGACCTTCATGGCGGCGTGCCTGTCGTTTGTGGTGGTGTTTACGCTGTCCAACACGAATATCTCCGAGCGCGAACGCGAGCTGGCGACCATCAAGGTGCTGGGCTTCCGCCGTGGCGAGGTGCACCACTACGTCAACAAGGAGACGTTGATCCTCACGGCGATCGGCGCCGCACTGGGCGTACCGCTAGGCGGCTTGCTGGCCGAGAGTTTTACGTACATTTTGCAGATGCCGTCGCTGTACTTTGACGTCGAGGTCGAGCCGCTAAGCTATGTGCTCGCCGTGCTGCTTTCCTTTGGCTTTACGTTTATCGTCAACCTTGCCACCAACCGTACCCTCAACAAGATTGACATGGTCGGTGCCCTCAAGAGCGCCGAGTAACCTGCCAAAAAGGGACAGGTTTATTTTGGCAGGTTTTATCTGGGCAAACGCCGGACAACCATTAGGTGGCCCGGCGTTCGCCCCGTCAAACGGGCTTTCCATTTGCCTTTCATTCTATTTGGTTTTCGCTCGCAGGCGTGGATGAGAGGCTCTCTTTGGCCTTCGAGATTGGGCTTGTATGGGTCGTATGCCACAAAATGGGCCTATCTACTACGTTTGCTACCACACCCTCGACCGTGACAAAGATTATGAAATTAAAACCGCAGGTAGAGGGCTTGCCAGTTTTCGGAAAAGGCGGGTATGGTCGGCCCTCTCGAGTTAAACGTAGTAAATAGGCCCTTTTCTTGGCGCGCGGTCAGCTCAATGCTAATCTCCGTGCCGGAACTGACCCAGTTGTTTGTAAGTTGCGGTGATATGCGGACTGTTTGGCGCTTTGGAGCTTCAAAACAGTCCCTATCTCACCGCAACTTAGGAGAAGGGCGGGGGTGGTTGGGTGCTAGTGGGTCGGAGCGTGTTGGGCCTGTTTGCGGTGCTTCCATTGTTTGCGGCACCAGCGCATGAGCGCCTTTATGACGGGAATCGTGATGAGGATGATCCATGCAGGATGGGGCTGTCCCAAACAGAGCCACATGTAGAGGAACCAAGCGATGGCGGCTGCCGGGTAGATGGCCTCGATCAGCTTAGACAGGTGGCGCCGATCGATGAAGTCACCAATCGCGTAGTAAACGGGAACCAAAAAGACGAGGAAGAGTCCCGTGGCCCATGTGCCGTAGACAATGCCGAGCACCAGATAGGCGAGAGTGACAAGTGCGGGGAAGGGGAATTTGTTCCATGCACGTCCGACCTTGGTGTGGAAATGCTTGCCATGATGGTCGAGCTTGTCGTGTGCTTCCTTCCAGCTGGAAAACGTCTCGCCGTCGATGGTGACGGTGCCATCGTCATTGGTGCGCACGCTATGTCCATCGTCCTCAAGCGTATCGATATGCACGCCGCCCGGCCCCACATGCACCTCTTCGCCCTTGCGCTCGTTGGTCACATGGATGCCGCTCCAACCAACATGGACTTCTTCGCCTTTATTGGGATCAATGACGTGGATACCGCGCGCGAGGGAAATATCGACAAGTGGCTTATCGCTGCAATCAGCGTGCTCAGTAGAAGCCTCAGCCTCTTCAGCCTTATCTGAAGCTTTGGTGCCGGCGTTGCTGTTCTGTGCCTCATCATCAGCCTGTGAGTCATCAGCGCTAGCCACCGCCTCCCCATACAGCAGCTCATCCAGCGACACGCCATACAGCGCGGCGAGCGCAATAAGGTTATCGGTATCGGGCGAGGATTCGCTGCGCTCCCATTTACTGACAGCCTGACGACTCACACCCAGCTGGGCGGCAAGCGCCTCCTGAGAAAGCCCGGCAGCCTTGCGGCGATCGACGAGGCGCTGTGCCATCGCAAGATCCATGGTGGTTCCTTTCGTTTGATGGTCGAATCGAATGAGCCGAGTATGCCGAGAACAACCGGTAGCGACCACCATTTCTAGTTAGAATCTGCCCCAACCCTACCGCAACTACCGGTAGCAATCCCTAACGACCAGCCATTTCAGGACAAATGTCAGTGCTACTCTCAGCTAAGAGCCTGCAACATCCCAAAATCTCAGCCCACGCACTTGCAGCAAGAAGACGAATAGCCTCGGCCTCCCTAGTTACCGCAGGAGGCCTCAGGGCTTACCTCCCAAATCTTTCCGCAGCGCAGGCCGGCGTTTGTCCGCAGCTCCGCAGGAGCAGGACAAATGCCGGCCATGCGCGAGGACGATTTGGGAGGTAAGCCCTGGGGCCTCCGATGGGGGGTGGTTCCAACCGAGGCTATTCGTCGCCGAAGCTGATGCCCAACGCCTTGGCCTCGCGCACCAGGTCGCTCTGGGGGTCGACAAACTTGAGCTTGCCGGCGACCTCCTCGAGCGGCATGTGGCACATCTTGCCGTCACACAGGGCAATCATGTAGCCAAACTCGCCGCGTAGGCAGCCGAGCGCTGCCTCGACGCCGCACTGGGTCGCAAAGATGCGGTCCTGGGCGTCGGGCTGGCCGCCGCGCTGCGTGTGGCCGGGGATGGCGACGCGGGTCTCGCGACCGGTCTTGGCCTCGATCTCCTTGGCGATGTCGTACACGATTGACGGGCTCGTACGCTCGGCGAGCTTCTTCTTGTACTCCTTCTTGGACAGCGCCGCGTCCTCCTTGGAGATAGCACCCTCGGCGACGGCTACGATGGTAAAGCGGCTGCCGGTCTCCATGCGATGCTCGATGGTCTTGATGACGTTATCCATGTCGTAGGGGATCTCGGGAATCAGGATGACGTCCGCGCCGCCCGCGACGCCGGCGTACAGCGGGATCCAGCCAACCTTGTGGCCCATGATCTCGATGACAAACACGCGGCCGTGACTCGAGGCAGTGGTGTGGATGTCGTCGATGCACTTGGTGGCGACGTCGATGGCGCTCGTAAAGCCAAACGTCAACTCGGTGCCCCAGGTGTCGTTATCGATGGTCTTGGGCAGGGCGATAACGTTGAGGCCCTCTTCGCGCAGGCGGTTAGCGGTCTTGGTGGAGCCGTTGCCGCCCAGCATAAACAGGCAGTCGAGCTGCAGCTTATGATAGGTGTGGACCATAGCGGGCACCTTCTCGACGCCATCGGCCTCGGGAACATCCAGGCGCTTGAACGGCGTACGGCTCGTGCCCAGGATGGTGCCGCCGCGGGTGAGGATGCCGCTAAAATCGGCGGGCGACATGACGCGGAACCTGCTGTAGATAAGGCCCTGGTAGCCGTCCTCAAAACCATAGATCTCGATAGGCTCTTCGCTATTGGTCATGAGCGTTTTGACAATGCCGCGCATGGTGGCGTTGAGCGCCTGGCAGTCGCCGCCACTGGTAAGAAGACCGATCCTGAGCATGATGAATCCTTCCGGGCAAGTTATAACATGCGCATAAGTTTACCCCCGCACACTGTTGATACGGGGGTAAAACGTGTTAGCTCAAGCGTATAGAAATGTAAGCAACGTCAGGGAACGTAAGGCCGACGGGCCTGGCTCCTTACAGTGCGAAGGCATCGACGTTGCCCCAGTGGCGGCGCAGCGTGATGGCGGCAGCGGGCTCGGTGTTGTCGAAGACGACCGACCACTGCGTGTTGCTGGTGATGTCTTCCGGATTGGGCTCTTGCGCCGCAGCGCGCAGGGCCTTCCAAGCGACTGCCTCGTCTTGGGCACCGACATGGGCGTCGAGGACATCGGCGATTGCGATGACGCGTTCCTTGCCATGGCCCAGCTCGCCATTCTTTTGGTTGGGCAGCACTTCGTCGCCATAGCAGGCGTAGAAGTTCGTAACCTGGCGTACAGGAGTCGCTTTGAAAGCGCGGTCCGGATCGCGCGGATCCCACTCTACTACGCGCGCGTCACCGGCGGCGTCGTTGATAAAGAAGTGGTAATCGCGTCCGGCCATGGCGTGCATGTCGTAGGCGGAAAGCAGGTCGACGGCCTCTTGCGTGGTAGCCGCGCGGTCGAGCACCAGACGGATGGCGAGCGAGGTATTGATGACGGGGCGCTTTGTGTCCTGGTCACAGGGCTTGGAATCCAGGGTGAGCACGGCAATGGACACGCCGCATTCGTTGACACCGTCGAGCTGGGCAAACGGGCCCATCAACGCTGCGGCGCGTCCGGCGACGGAGTCAAGTGGAGTGTTGGCGCCCAGGTTATTGAGGGCCGCAAAGCCGATGGAGGCATAGCCGTCGCGCGGGTGATTGCGCGCCAGCAGCGCCGAGGTGTCGTCCTTAAAGTCGTAATTGCGACCGGTGCGCACGCGGCCTTCGGCATCTACGGCGACAAAAGCGCTGCAGGCAAACTGGGGCGCCTGGACATGTGCCGGCACGCCGGGGAGCACCTGCGCCACCACGGCATCGATGTAGGTCTGGTCGTCGCGCACGCCAGCGGCGATGATGCGATCAAGATCGTAGTCGTAGGCAATGTCGATTGCGTACAGGTCATAGCCATCCGCGTAGCCGGTCAAGCGTTTGAGCGACGCGGCGGACTTGATTTGCTTGTGATAAACGATACCGGTGGCAGCGGCAAGGCCGACGGCGGCTCCCGCGACACCGCAGGCGATGGCAATGTTACGTGGCTTCATGACGGCTCCTCTCGTCCTGTTAGCGCAATTGTCGCAAAAGGAGCGCGGGCATGATGGCTCAACTTGGTGAGCGGCGCGGAATTAAGCACGGAATGAAGAGTGCGGCGCTGGCGTGGCGGGGTATGCTGGAGGGGACCATCAACCCAGCGAAAGGGGAGAGCATGACGGATCAGGAAACGATCGAGCGCGTGCACGTGACGGCCGACGATATCGAGGCCTCCAACGACCTTATCGACTTTATCGAGGCATGCCCCAGCATGTTCCATACGGCGGCGACCATTATGGCCGAGCTCGACGAGGCGGGCTTTACCTACCTGCCCGAGAACGCAGCGTGGGACATCGAGCCGGGCGGGCGTTATTACACGCAGCGTAACACCTCGAGCGTCGTTGCCTTTAAGGTGGGCGAAGACCTGGCCGCTACGTGGGGCGAGGACGGCGTTGCCGGTAACTATCATTTTCAACTCACGGCGTCACACAGCGATTCGCCGACGTTTAAGGTTAAGGCCGTGCCCGAGCTCGACGGCGCGGGCGAGACGCTGCGCCTGAACACCGAGGCCTACGGCGGCATGATCGACTACACCTGGTTCGATCGCCCGCTGGCACTTGCGGGCCGCGTGCTGGTGCGCGAGGGCGACCGTATCGAGAGCCGCTTGCTCGCTACCGAGCGCGAAGTTGCCATTATCCCGAGCCTTGCCATCCATATGAATCGTGGCGTTAACGAGGGCTTTGCGCCCAACCGAGCTGTCGACCTGTGCCCGCTCATCAGCGCCGGTGACCTTAAGCAGGGAGATTTTGACGCCCTGATCGCCGACGAACTGGACGTTGAGCCCGAGCAAATTTTGGGTCGCGACCTGTTCCTGGTCAATCGTCAGGATGCACGCATTTGGGGCTGGGCCGACGAGTTTATCTCGACGCCCAAGCTCGACGACCTGGCCTGCGCCTACACCTCGCTGCAGGCATTTTTGGGTGCCGAGAATGCGCACGACGTTTCGGTCTTTTGCTGCTTTGATAACGAGGAGGTTGGCTCCGAGACCAAGCAGGGCGCCATGTCGACGTTCTTGGCCGACGCGCTGCGCCGCATTAACGGATCGTTGGGCTTTGACGACGAGTCGTACCACCGCGCACTTGCCGCCTCGATGCTTGTAAGCTGCGACAATGCACATGCCGTGCACCCCAACCATGCCGAGAAGTGCGATGCCCGCAATCAGGTGGTACTCAACGGCGGCATCGTCATCAAGGAAGCCGCCAACCAGCACTACTGCACCGACGCCTTTAGCCGCGCGGTGTTCCAGGCTATTTGCGATGACGCCGACGTGCCCACGCAGGCCTTCGCCAACAAGAGCGACATGGCCGGCGGCTCCACGCTCGGCAATCTGTCCAATATGCAGGCGAGTATGCATGCCGTGGACGTGGGCCTGCCGCAGCTTGCCATGCACTCGAGCTACGAGACCGGCGGTGTGCGCGACGTGATGTACGCCATCCGCGCCCTCACCGCCTTCTACGAGCGCGACCTAACCATCAACGGAGCCGAAAGCGTGGAGCTCTAAATGCGAGCCGAAGAAATGAAGGCCGAGCGTGGGGCTCAGCTTATTGATCGGGGTTTACAGCTGTTCGTCGCCGCTTGCCATGAGTCAGGGGTCGACGTGTCCAAGGCGCGACCAACGAGTGCTGAAGAACTCAAGCGTAACGCCTATTCGGACCGCTATGACGAGGAGACGGACTGGCTCTAATAAGCGAAGTGTCGAAAACGCTAGATGTATGTTTGATATCACTTTGGCGAGAGTGTCGCAGACAGAACTACCGGTATGGCGCAAGCCAACCTGACCCCATTGCACCAAACCTACCAAAAAGGGACAGGTTTATTTTGGCAGGTTTTATCTGGGCAAATGCCACAACGCCAACGGCAAGACGGAACTGCTAAGGCTTGCAGATGAAGCCGGCGCCAGCGAAACACCGCAGGTAGAGCGCACGCCAGCGAGAGCCCGCCGTTTGAGCCAAGGTGCCGTGAAATGAAAAGGCGCTGACCTTCTGGTCGCGCCTTTGAAATTGAGCGGCAGATTGGCCAAACGGCGGGCTCGCAGCGTCGGCTCATTACGCCGTTCGTTAGAACGGCGTAATACTTAGTGTTCGATCCAACAACGTAGCGTCTCGCCCGCCTGCAGGTGACGCAGATTCTCCGCGGCGATGTCGACCACGTTATTGAGCGTGGCTTCTAGGTGGAACCAGCCGGAGACATGCGGCGTGATGAGCATGTTGGGCGCATCCCACAGGGGGCTTGTCTCAGGCAGCGGCTCGGGGTCGGTGACGTCGACCGCGGCGCCGGCGAGATGCCCCGACTCCAGGGCGGCAACTAAGTCGTCGGCAACTACAAGGTCTCCGCGGCCGCCGTTGGCAAAGAAGGCACCTGGTTTCATAGCGGCAAAGAACTCCGCGTTCGCCAGACCGCGGGTCTCGGGCGTGCTCGGCATAAAGGATGCGACGATGTCGGCCTCTGCCAGGCGCTCAGGTAGGGCGTCCATGCCGTCCATGTCCTCAAACACAATGGGGTAGACGAGTGGATGGCGCTTGATGCCGCGGACGTGCGCGCCCATGCCGCGGCAGAGCGTGGCAAAGTGACCGCCGATATCGCCCGCGCCCAGCACCAGCACGTTGGCGTTTTTGAGCGAGGTAACTGGCCCCAAATCCTCCCAGCGATGTTCACGCTGCAAGTCGTGATAGCCGGGCAGGCGCTTCATCATGGAAAGGACCATGGCAAACATGTGCTCGCTCACGGCCTGGCCGTAGGCGCCCACCGAGCAAGACAGTTTGGCGTCGGCTGGCACGGTGCCGGCAGCCAAGTAATCGTCATAGCCCGCGGTCTGTAGTTGCAGCAGCTGGAGGTGCTCGCATGCGGTAAGTAGGGCAGGGTCTATGTTGCCCAAGATCACGTCGGCGTTGGCGACTTGTTCGCGCGTGATAGCGTCGGCGCTCGTGTAGATAAAGTCCTCGCCCGGAGCGCTCGACTCAAGAATTGCGCGATGGCGGTCGTTGACGGGCAGCAAAACCAAGATGTTCACAAGCAGTCCTTTCCGCTTGACCCGCCAAAAAGGGACAGGTTTATTTTGGCGGGTTTTATCAGGCAAAACGTTCAAACAAAAACGCCGGATGCTAGACGAGCGTGCCCGTCAGCATCCGGCGCATCCACGGCTACCAGCTCAGCAGCTCGTAGCCGTCCTCGGTCACCACGAGCTGTACCTCGCACTGGGCCGAATCGCTGCCGTCCTTGGTGCGCACGCACCAACCGTCACCCTTGCTAATCTTGATGTCGGGCGCTCCGGCGTTGACCATGGGCTCGATGGTAAAGACCATGCCCGGAGCCATGATGGTGTCTACATCGGGCGCCTCGGTGGTAAAGCCCACAAACGGGTCCTCGTGGAACTCCTTACCGATGCCGTGTCCGCCGTACTCGCGCACCACGCTAAAGCCGGCGTCCTCGACCGTCTTTTGCACGGCCTCGGCCATCACGGATAGCGGCAGCCACGGCTTGACGGCCGCCAGACCCGCCTCCACGCTGGCGCGGGTGACGTCGACCAGGCGCTGGCGCTCGGCCGAGACTTCGCCGATGCAGAACATACGGCTCGAGTCGCTAAAGTAGCCGTCCAAGATCGTGGAGCAGTCCACGTTGATGATGTCGCCCTCGTGCAGCACGTCCGTATCGCAGGGGATACCGTGGCAGACCACGTCGTTGATCGAGGTGCACACGCTCTTGGGATAGCCCTCGTAGTTGAGGTCGGCCGGCGTGCCACCGTGCTCGACGGTGTAGTCGTAGATCATCTGGTCGATCTGGTTGGTGGTCATGCCCGCGGCGATGTGCTCGCCCACGTAGTCGAGCACGCCTACGTTGATGGCGGCCGAACGCTTGATGCCCTCGATATCGGCGGGCATCTTGTAGAGCGTGCGGGGCAGAACCTCCCAGCCCTCTTCCCACAGGCGCTCGAGGCGCTCGTCGAAGGCGCTGTGGCATTTCTTATATTTTTTGCCGCTGCCGCACCAGCAAGCGTCGTTGCGGCCGGGCACGGGTTCATTGTCAAACATGGCTAACTTCCTTTCATTCGCAGCTAGTATAGCCCACCCCATCAGCCAAGTACCGGGTAGTCTGTGCGGTTCTGCTAGTAGCTCACCTGGCAGGGGATGCCGAGCGCGCGCACGCGTGCGGCGATTGTGTCGAGCACCACGGGCGCTGCTTTGGCAAGGCCGGCGACCGGTGTCTCGCGCGCCACCGTGTAGATGGTCGCCTCCTGCGGGCGAATGCGCTCGAGTGCCGCGAGCCAAGGGCCGACGTACGCTTCACCAGTGTTATCGAGGGACTTGCCCTGGTACTCGCCGTTCAAAAAGATCGTCTGGATAATAACGTGGCCGTTAAAGCTCGCGAACGTCTCGATCTGGTGCTCGACGTCGTAGGGGCCAACGGGCTGGTCGAGCAGCTGGATAAAAGCCGGGTCGACCGTATCGAGCTTGAGGATGTTGTCGTCGACCATCATGAGCGCATCGTGCACAGCGGGCTGGTCAGCGCGCGTGCCATTGGAGAGCACGGCGATCTTGGTGTTCGGGGCCAGCTGGTCGCGAAGTGCGATGGCGCCGGCGATAGCCTGCGGAAACTCCGGTGCGGCGGTGGGCTCGCCATTGCCGGCGAAGGTGATTACATCGGGTAGCTCACCCTCGGCTGCCATCTCGCGCAGCTTGGCCTCGAGTGCGTCTAGCACCACGGCGGCCGTGTTATACGGCTCATGGCAGGGGCGCTCGGCGTTAAGGCCGTTCTCGCAGTAGATGCAGTCGAACGTGCAGATCTTGCCCGACGCCGGCATCATGTTGACACCGAGCGAAAGGCCCAGGCGGCGACTGCGCACCGGTCCAAAGATGGGGCTGACATTTAAAAACGTAGACATAGGCATATGCTCCTTGGGACAGTTGTGCCTAAGCATAGCATCGGTGCCAAAGTCTGATTCGGGCTTGTGCTTTTCAGATTTCGTATTTTCACGCTGCCCTCGATGTCCGCGCTATGAGAGGTTTCCGGTTGGGTACAGTTAATGCGTTAACAAGGTGCAAGACGATGGGGCACAACATGGATTTTACGGTCGAGAATGCGGGCACCACGATTGCCTGTCGCGAGTTTGCCGAGCCGGGCGTGCCGTCGGATGCGCCTGCCTTGGTGTGCGTGCACGGCGCTTGCGTCGACGGCACATTTTTTGACGGGATCGCCCGCGAGCTCGCCTGCGGCTATCGCGTAATTGCCTACGACCGCCGCGGTTGCGGCGAGAGCGGCGATGCCGCGGACGGGCGCTACGACCTCGCCGCCCAGGCCGCCGACCTGCAGGCCGTTATCGAGCATGTCGGCGCCCCGGCAAATGTCCTCGCGCACAGCGCCGGTACGCTGGTGACCCTGGAGCTTCTCCGTACAAACCCGGCCATTGTCTCGCGCGCGATGCTGCACGAACCCGCCGTGACAAACGAGGGCGCTGGCCTGGGCACGGCCCCGGTTTTGCTCGAGATGATTGCTGCGGGAAAGGTCTCGAGGGCATTAAGAGCCTTCCTGAGTGCCATCGGTGATTCGGATCCTCAAGCTCCCAAGACAACCGAGGCGGAAGCCAAGCATGCCCTGCGCAACGGCCGCAGCTTTATGGCAAACGAATACGGGATCATTATGACCTGCGTTCCCGATTGGGATCGCGTCCGCGCATCGAAAACGGTGGCCGCCGTGTTTTTGGGCGAGCTCTCGATTGGCACGCCCCGCGAAGCGGGCACG
Organism: uncultured Collinsella sp.; assembly: GCA_900544755.1. Lineage (GTDB taxonomy): Bacteria > Actinomycetota > Coriobacteriia > Coriobacteriales > Coriobacteriaceae > Collinsella. The sequence continues at coordinate 24,960 of UQWQ01000019.1, forward strand.
AGAGCGTCGGCTGAGCTTTTGGGCTGTCCGCTCGTAACGGTCCCCGGCGCGCACAACGGGCTGCGCGATCGACCGGTAGCGGCTGCCCAGGCCGTCCGTGGCGTCCTAGGGTTCTAGCAGCCGCAATAATCAAAACGGGCTTTTCCCGTAAACATTTCGACCGTGTTAACAGATGCGCCCAGAACCTTACGGCTGCGGCTTCAGCCCTACCGTCTGCCAGCTCATGAAAAAGAAACGGTATTCACGTGTGTACCTGCATCGACAAGGTGCTACCCTTGTAACATTTGGCACCCACTGCTACCAAGCAAAACTACTGAAAGGGCCCCCTATGCTCAATAATCACGAGGCCAATCTAACCGACGAGGAGGCTGCCGCCGAGGTCGCCCGTGTCGCGAAGACCTACCCCGTGGTACGTTTGCTGTCGGTCGACCAGATTAAGGGCGATCCCAACTGCCTGCTCGCCGGCGATCGGTGTCCCTGTCTGCGCCAGTCAAGTCTTGAGGCCTTGGCGGCAGGTTCCGATGAGGTGTCGGAACAGCTGCTCAACGATGGCGTTGAGTACCGCGCTCGCCTGCGTCCTCTGAAGGTCGAGGGCGAGCCTCACGTCCTGCTGATGGTGCGTCCGATTGATGAACAAGAGGCCGCAGAAGAGGACCTTGTCTACACCGACGTGCTGACGAGCGTGCGCAATCGCCGATATTACGAGGAAAAGCTTCGTAGCGCCCGTATGCAGGCCGGCGTGGCCATGATCGACCTTGATGATTTTAGGGCCTTCAACGATACGTATGGCCGCCATGCCGGCGACCTTGCGCTTGGTGCCGTGGCGACGGCCATACGCAGCGGTGTTCGTTCGACTGACGAGCTTGTGCGTTTTGGCTGCGATAAGTTTGTGGCCGTCATGCCCAATATTCCCTCTGATGACTTTGCCCGTCGCCTGCGTCAAGTATCCGATGCCGTTCATTCCACGATTATTCCGGGGCATGAGCGCGTTAGCTTGACGGCATGCGTTGGTGGCGTTCGCATTAATGGCGAAACGGTCGATGAGGGTGTTAGCCAGGCTGTCCAATTATTGAGCCGCGCTAAGGCAAAAGCCGGTACAGTCGTGACCGATGCCGAATCCATCGAGGCCTTCCAAAGCGAAAAGCCTACGGTGCTTATTGTCGATGACTCCGAGATGAACCGAGCCATTCTCAACGAGATGCTCAAGGACGAGTATTGCATCCTCGAGGCCGATAACGGTCGCGCGGCGCTCGACATGGTCGACCGCTATGGCGATGAGTTGTCGCTCGTGCTGCTGGACATTGTCATGCCGGGCATGAACGGCTTTGAGGTGCTGGGCGATCTGTCGCGTCGATCGAATATTGACAATTTGCCCGTCATCATGATCTCGAGCGAAGATTCCGACGAAGTGGTGCTGCGTGCGTATGAGCTTGGTGCCTCGGACTATGTCAACCGCCCGTTTGACTCCCGTGTCGTGCGCCGCCGCGTAAGCAACACCATCCGCCTGTATGCCAAGCAACGCCGTCTGACGAGCCTGCTGTCTCAGCAGTACAACGAGCGCGTCAAGAACAGCCGCATGCTCATCGACATCATGGCCGGCGTCATGGAGCTCCGCAATGGCGAGAGCGGCAGGCACGTTACGAACATCGAGAAACTGACCGAGCTGCTGCTTGGCTGCCTGGTCCACCGTAGTGACAGCATCTCCCTCGACAACGAGGAGCGCTCTACGATTGCCCTGGCTTCGGCACTGCACGATATCGGCAAGATGTCGATTGACGATGCGATTCTCAACAAGCCCGGGCGCCTCACGTCCGAGGAGTTCGAGATTATGAAGACGCATACCACGATCGGCGCCGACATGCTGCATGAGCTGGGCCGCCATCACGCCGGCAATGCGCTTATGGAATATGCGTACCAGATTGCGCGTTGGCACCACGAGCGCTGGGACGGCAAGGGTTATCCCGATGGCCTTAAGGGCGACGATATCCCCATCGCCGCACAGGTGGTTTCGGTGGCCGACGTATATGATGCGCTGACGAGCGTGCGCGTGTACAAGGATGCCATCCCGCACGAGGAGGCGATCCAGATGATCCTGGACGGTAAGTGCGGCACCTTTAACCCGCTGCTGCTCGACTGTCTGCTCGAGGTGCAAGACCGTATTGCCGAAACATTGGCGCGCCCTGCCGAGGTCGTTGCGCTTCCTACGATTTAGTTTGACCAAAGGAGTTTTAATCCATGATTTCCATGCGTGAGGCGTATGAGAAGATCGGCGCCAATTATGATGACGCGTGCGCTCGGCTGATGGGCGAGGAGATGCTTGCCCGCTTTGCCCTCAAGTTTTTGGATGACGAGAGCATGGACAAGCTGGAGGCCGCCATGGCGGCAGGAGACGCCAAGGAAGCGTTTATGGCAGCTCACACGCTCAAGGGCGTGAGCCAGAACCTGGGATTCGATAACCTGTACGAGCCGGCGGTCGTGGTGACCGAGGCGCTGCGCGGCGCCGATGCCGTTGACGGCGCTCGCGCGGGAATGCATGCGTTGCAGCAGCAATATGCGGCTACGATGTCGGCCCTGCGCGAGGTGGCTGAATAAGAGCTTGCGAGCCTTGGGCTGCGTGCCGGCCACATATAGGTGAAAGGGCGCCCCGCCGGACCATGTGGCCG
>UQWQ01000020.1 GCA_900544755.1 uncultured Collinsella sp.
TAACGTGCAGGTTACGCATGGCGTTGATATAGAGCTCGTCGGCCTCGGACTCGATGGTGTTGATCTGGATGACGAGCTCGCGCAGCGTTTTGGACTTGCGGTAGTTAGGCAGCTCGACCATCAGGTCTTTCATGGCGCGGCAGGCGTCGGTCACCTTGTGGGCGATGACGATGGCGTCGGGATGGATGCTCTGGATGTTGGTGAAGTAGACGCGCTGCACGACGCCCTCGATACGGTCGAGCACGGTGTCGAGCGAGCAGCTCATCAGATCTAGGTCCTCGCGCTCAAGCGGGGTGATAAAGGCCGTGAGCAGGGCGTCCTCAAGCTCATGGTGCTTCTTGTCGGCCGCATGCTCGATCGCATGCATCTTGTCGAGCATATCGTGAATCTTTGCGGGATCGAAGTTCTCGAAAATCTTGGTAAGCAGCTCGGCGGCCTGGACGGCGAGGTCGGCGCAGGCGACGTAGTTGTCAAAGTAGAACGAATCGGGTTTCTTTGCCATGAGTGGGTCCTTTCGAGGCGAAGACGGGTGGGCGAGGTGTTACGGTCCAGATGGACGTTCGGTTTGACTAGAGGAACATCATGAACAGCTTGGCCATGACAAAGCTGATGAGTCCGCAGGCGGGGAAGGTGAAGAACCAGGTGAACATCATGTCCTTGACGACGCCGAAGTTGATGGCCGAGAGGCGCTTGACGGCACCGACGCCCATGATGGCGCAGGTCTTGATGTGTGTGGAGGACACGGGGATGCCGGTAAGGGTGGCAAGCAGCAGGTTCGCGGCGCCCGCCAGGTCGGCGGAGAAGCCCTGGTACTTTTCGAGCTTGACCATGCTCTGGCCAACGGACTTGATGATGCGCTCGCCGCCCACGCTGGTGCCGATGCCCATGGTGGCCGAGCATAGCAGCATAATCCAGATGGGGATGCCGGCATCGCCGACGCTCGTCTGGCCGCTGGCAAAGGCCACGCCTAAAAAGAGCACGCCGATGAACTTCTGTCCATCCTGCGCGCCGTGCATAAAGCTCATGGCCGCAGCGCTCGCGATCTGAGCGTATTTAAAGAAGACATTGGCACGTCGCCTGTTGGCGGCGGCGAAAAGAATCGAGACGAGCTTGCACAGGACCCAGCCCATGACAAAGCCCAGACCGATGGAGAGCGCCAGGCCGTAGATGACCTTCATCCACTCGTGGACGTTGACGCTGCTCGCACCGCCGAGGGCGATGGCGGCACCGGTCAGGCCGGCGATAAGGCTGTGGCTTTGCGAGGTGGGGATGCCAAAACGCGACGCTGTGGCGCCGTAGACGACGATGGAGAACAGCGCCGCGCACAGACAGGCGAGCGCCATGGTGCTGTTTCCTCCAAAGTCGACAATATGGGAGATAGTGTTGGCGACGCTCGCGTTAAAGTGCGTCATGATGAGCACGCCAAGGAAGTTGAATGCGGCACTCATGAGAATAGCGGCGCGGGCGGGCATGCAACGCGTAGTGACGCAGGTCGCGATGGCGTTGGGTGCGTCGGTCCATCCATTGACGAAGATGGCGCCGAGCGCGAGGATCACGGTGACGGCAAGGACTGGGTTCGACACAAGTTGGCCGAGGAAGGTTGAGAACGTTACGTCCATATATGGGCTTTCTCGAAGTTTGCAGGCACGTTACAGAAACATGATAAATCGTATCACCTCCTGCGGGTTTCTTTACCGAGTTCTGATGGGAGCAGTGAATTTTTTGGCACTAAAAATGAATATTAGCCCTGTTGACCGTGGGTGTTCTTTTTGCTAACACACCATGAGGACACGTGCGCGCGCCCCAACACCCCAAAACCACAGTCTGTTCGCTTTACAATATGCAAACATGCGTTCGATAATAGGAGGCATGGAATATCGACAGACAGACGGCAAAACTCGGCGCGTGCACAAGCAGTATGTGGACGTCGTGGCTCGCATTCTCGCGGGCGGGCAGGTTGTGCCGGTTACCGTCTGCTGGGTTGACGGTCGCTGCTTTACGATTGACGAGATTGTCTCGTCCACTGGGTTTGGCCTGACGGTTCACGGCATTCGTACGGCGACTTATAAGGTTCGTTTTGGCGGACATGCGACCGAACTGTATCTGGAAGAGCAGACACGCGAGCGACCGGATGGCTCGCAGACTCATCTGATGCGTTGGTGGGTGTGGGCGTTCGACCGAACACTCGAGAGCGAGCGCCGCAGGTAAGAACGCGTGGCGTTCGGGTACAATGGCAAGAAACTTGTCAGCTACGGCGCCGTCGCGGTGCTTTTTGAAAGGACGAAATTATGAACGATATCCAGGGCTATCAGAATGGCCCCATCGAGACCGGCGCAAGCCGTGCCAAGGAGATGTCGCCGCGCGCGTACAACCTTGTCATGTCTGCTCTGATCTTTTTGGGCTTTTGCGCCATGGGCGCCGGTGCTTACTTTACGAGCACCATGTCGTTTGCGCGCATGATGATGAGCGGCGCCGCTTTGCCGCTGGTCTTTGGCTCATTTATTTTGACCATCGTCGGCATGGTCATGATGTCGGCTGCTGCCAGCAAACAGTCCGTGGGCCTGTCACTCGTGGGCTACGTGGTCTTTGCGAGCACCTTTGGCCTGACGGCGTCGTTTGGTCTTGCCAACTACGACCTGCCTACCATTAACACCGCCTTTATCGCCACGGCCGCCATCACCTTTGTCTTTGGTGCGCTGGGCGTGACCTTCCCCAAGTTCTTCCAGCGTGTGTATGGCATTGGTTTTGGCATCCTGCTTGCCACGATTCTGGTCGAGATCGTGCTGATGTTCATGGGCGTTTCGCAGTCCATCACCGACCTGATCGTGATCGTGGTGTTCGCCGGCTTCATCGGCTACGACACCTATGTGGCAACGACGGTGCCGCCCACGCTGCCCAACGCCGTGCTCATGGCATCCAACCTGTTCGTGGACATCATCAACGTGTTCCTGCGCATTCTGAACATCCTCGGCCGTCGCGATTAAAGCGCGGCATTGCGATGCTTCCTGCCGGACGCGGTAAAACGATGTGAAAGGCGGTCCTTCGGGGCCGTCTTTTTTGTACGCGGCGGGGTATCATGGATGGGAAAAGCCGATAGCGGCAGCGACAGGAAAGGTGGCCACGTATGGCAGACGTCGACAACAGGAACCGTAACCGCAGGTCCAACCGAGCGGGTCAGCCCAATCCCAAGCGCGAGGCCCGTGCCAAGGCCGCCGAGCGTCACGTGGCAACTGTGTCCGAAGCGTGCGCCAAGGATATCGAGCGTTCGCTTGCCGGTGTTCGCGAGTTTGACGGTATGCCTGCCGGCTTTGTCGCGGCGATGAAGGCCAAGGTTCAGAGTGCTGTGGCCGCCGAAGAGCAGGTCGCCGAGGACGTCGAGAACGCGGAGACTGCCGAGACCGAGGCGGCGCCCGAGCCCGTCGAGGAGCCTGCCGAGGAAATCGCCGAAGCTGAGTCCGCGCCTGCTGAGGAGCCCGCTCCGGTCCTGCCCGAGGTCACTGTGCTTGATGCCTCCGCCACGCAGGCAATCCTCGATAACGGTCGCGGCTATGCGCAGTTCTGCGACATGGCCGTGCTCGCCTTTGCCTCGTTTACCAATCCGGGCGGTGGATATATTCAGGGTTATCTGGGCCAGGAGGCCACGCTGTGCGCCGATTCGTATCTGTACAACGTTCTCGATAAGCAGCGTAAGTGGTACGGCGAGAACCGTCGCCGCAACATCAACTGCGAGCTCTATCGTAACCGCGCCCTGGTGGTGCCTGCGGTGCGCTTCGACCGCAACCACGTGCATGCATACGCCGACGTGATCGTGGCCGCCGCGCCCAACGTTAGGCGCGCCCGCCAGGAGTATCGCGTGAGCGACGATGCTCTGCTGGATGCCCTGCGCGACCGCATTCGCTTTGTGCTCGCCATCTGCGATGAGCTTGGTCGCGAGAAGCTCGTGCTGGGTGCTTGGGGCTGCGAGAACAACGGCTTTGATGCCGAGGCCGTGGCCGAGCTCTTCCGCAAGGAGCTCGCGTCGGGCGACTTCAAGGTCAAGCAGGTCTTCTTTGCCGTGCCCTCTACGCGCTGGGACCAGGACTTTGCCAAGTTCGAGCACGTGCTGGCAAACTTCCCTGAGCGCAACGAGGAGTCCTATGCCCAGGTTGCCGCCCGCGCCGCAGCCGCTCGCGCCGCCGAGCAGGCCCAGACAGCAGTCGAGGATGATGAGGACGAGGATGACTGGCGCAAGTACCTGTAAGCGGTGCGCGCGATGTGATATGCCAAGCCGACGGGAGGGGTTGCCCCCGTCGGCTTTTTACTGAATGAGGAGCTCAAGATGAAAAACGTTCTGTGCTTTGGTGACAGCAACACCTATGGCTATGATCCGGCGGGTATGCGCGACGGTACCGCAGTGCGCTATGCGCAGGATGTGCGCTGGTGCGGCGTGGTGCAGCGTGACCTGGGTGAGGGCTGGCATGTGATTGAGGAAGGTCTAAATGGTCGCACGACGGTGCGCGACGATATGTGCCATCTGGACACCAACCTCAACGGCATTCGCGCGCTTCCGATGCTGCTCGAGGCCCATAAGCCGCTGGATGCGATCGTGATCATGCTGGGCACCAACGACTGCAAGACGGTCTTTGGCGTGACGGCCTCCGATATTGCCCGCGGCGCCATGGCGCTGATTCGCGCCGTCCGCGCGTTTCCGTGGACCGACGCTGCGCCTTGTCCGCGCATTCTGTTGATGGCTCCTATCAAGATTAAGCCGCAGATCGCCGATGTGTATATGACCGACTTTGACGATCATTCTGTTGAGGCATCTGAGCATTTTGGTGAGTACTACGCGCATGTGGCTGAGCAGTTTGGTTGCGACTTTTTGAATGCCGCCGACTTTGCCGAGCCGGGCGATATCGACTATCTGCATATGATGCCCGAGAGCCACGAGAGCTTGGGACATGCCGTGGCAGCCAAGCTCAAAGAGATGCTCGGTGAGTAGCACGGCCCCAAACCACCACAGAGTTCCCCTTGCGGGGGCTTGTTTCGTTTGTTTGTCTTGATCTGTAACAGTTCCAAGGCCGAAAACGGGCTAGATGTTACAGATTAAGATTATTTAGGTCGATATCGATTGTTTGTCTTGATCTGTAACATCTAGGGTCGATTTTGCCGAGTTACTGTTACAGATCGAGATGTTTGTGGGAGCCACCGCAAAGGTGCCTGTCCCCTTTGCGGCGGTTTTGGGCTGCGAATCTTAATACTGCCACATGTGGTTGACGGGGCCGGAGCCTTTGCCCATGTCAAAGCCGGCGGCGAGAGCGCCCGTTAGGTAGGCCTTGCCGGCGTTGACGGCGTCGGCAAGATCCATGCCCTGCGCCAATGCGCAGGCGATGGCGGATGAAAGCGTGCAGCCGGTGCCATGCGTGTTGCCGGTCTCGATGCGCTTGTGGCGGAACCACGTGGTGAGCGGATCGCCCATATGGTTGCCTTCGTTATCGAGTGGCGCGGGTTCGGCCAGTACGTCGTTGGCCTCGTTGACAAAATGCCCACCCTTAACGAGGGACGCGCAGCCAAAGCGGCGGGTGAGGAGCATGGCAGCGTTTTGTTGGGTGCGCTCGGAATCGACCTCGTAGTCGAGCAGCGCCATGGCCTCGGGAATATTGGGCGTGATGACGGTCGCCAGCGGGAACAGGCGGCGTGTAAGCGCTTCGGCGGCGTCCTCTGCGATCAAGCGAGCGCCCGAGGTGGCGACCATAACGGGGTCGACGACGATATTTTGTGCGTTCCAGGCGCTCAAGCGGTCGGCGATGACTTCGATAATCTCGACAGAAGAAACCATGCCGATCTTGACGGCGCTCGGGCGGATATCGTCAAAAACGGCGTCGATCTGCGCGGCGACGATATCTGGCGAGATATCCTGCACGGCGGTGACGCCCAGGGTGTTTTGCGCCGTGATGGCGGTTATGGCCGTCTCGGCATACAGACGGTGCGCCGTGATAGTCTTGATGTCGGCCTGAATGCCGGCGCCACCGCTGGAATCGGATCCTGCGATGGACAGGACGGCAGGTACCTTGCTGCGATCCATGTTCGCTCCCTTGCTCGGTCGGATTCAAATGGCTCTTCTGCCTGCATTATAAAGATGCCCGGGCCGGCTGTATGCCGATCCCGGGCGGGCGGTGCAATCTTTACGCAAATGTAAGCAAATGTTCACACGTCAACAATTGACGAGCACCTTGTGTTCGATTGCGGCTCCGATGACGCGTTAGTCCTCCATGCCGAGGTCGATTGTCGTGCCTTCGAACACCTTGTTGACGGTGCGAACGGCGCACATCTTGCCGCACATGGTGCAGGTGCCCTCGGTGGCGGCGGGGGATTCCTCGTAGCGCTTGCGGCTCGTGACCGGGTCGAGGGCGCACTTCCACATGGCGTCCCAGTCGAGTTTGCGGCGTGCCTGGCCCATCTTGTCGTCCATGTCACGGGCGTGCGGTACCTTCTTGGCGATGTCGGCGGCGTGCGCGGCGATCTTGGTGGCCATGAGGCCGTCGAGCACATCCTGGGCGTTGGGCAGGCACAGGTGCTCGGCCGGCGTCACGTAGCACAGGAAGTCGGCGCCGGAGCTGGCGGAGATGGCGCCACCGATGGCGGCGGTGATGTGGTCGTAGCCCACACCGATATCGGTCACCAGCGGCCCCAGCACATAGAATGGGGCGTTGTGGCACAGTCGCTTCTGCAGTTTCATGTTGGCGGCGATCTCGTCGAGCGCCATGTGACCCGGGCCCTCGACCATGACCTGGACGCCGGCAGCCCAAGCGCGCTTGCACAACTTGCCCAGCTCGATCATCTCGGCAGTCTCGGTGGCGTCGTTGGAGTCGTAGAGGCAGCCCGGGCGGCAGGAGTCGCCGAGCGAAATCGTCACGTCGTACTCGTGGCAAATCTCGAGCAACTCGTCGTAGAACTCATAGAACGGGTTCTCGTTACCGGTGACCTCCATCCAGCCAAACAGCAGTGAGCCGCCGCGGCTCACGATGTTCATCAGGCGGCCGGTCTCCTTAAAGGTCTTGGTGACCGACTTGTTGATGCCGCAGTGAATGGTCATAAAGTCCACGCCGTCCTCGGCATGCGCGCGCACGACTTCGAACAGGTCGTCCTTGGTGAGCTTGACCAGCGGCTTTTCCATGTAGCCGATGGTGTCGTACATGGGGACGGTGCCTACCATGAGCGGCGTCTCGTCGATGAGCTGCTGGCGGAACTGGCGCGTCTTGCCCGAGTTGGAGAGGTCCATGATGGCGTCAGCGCCAAAGTCCTCGGCGATCTTGACCTTCTTCCATTCCTCGGCGGCGTCGGCCTTGTCGCCCGAGATACCCAGGTTCACGTTGACCTTGGTGGACAGGCCCTCACCGACGCCAAAGGCGCGCATGCCCTTTTTGATGTGCACGATGTTGGCGGGAATGGCGATGCGGCCGTCGGCCACGCGCTCGCGGATGTACTCGGGGTCGCGATGCTCACGCTCGGCGACCTCCTTCATCTGCGGCGTGATCTGCCCGGCACGGGCGAAGTCGATTTGCGTGACGAGCTTGGGCTCGGTCTGTGTGCTCATTGGCACGGCTCCCTTCGTTGGCATTACCCATATCAGGTTTGCGGGTCAGGGCGGGCGCACCCAATCTCAGCCTGCCGTCTTGTCCTGCAAGCTCCCCGTTATGTCATGGGCTCAAGTATAGCCTGAATGGGTACGATTGGGCCAACGAGCGTGCCTGTGGGGAGGCGAACATGGAAGACAAGCATCTATATCGAGAGACGCAATGGGATGTATCGGCCGAGGAAAGCCGTGCGCACCATGGCCTTGTCGCGATTGGTTTTGCGGTGCTTGCCGTGCTGGTGATTGCCTTTTGTATCTGGACGTTTGGCGGTCGCGGCGGCGCTGCATGGGAGTTCGAGGCTGATGATAGCCTACCGATTATGACGGTGAGGAGTACTGGCGGTAATGCCAATACGCTCGCCGTTCCGGGCGATTATTGGTACCCGCGCGATGAGTTTGTGCAGTTGCAGCTGAGTGGTGGGTCCATTCCAGGTAAAGAAATCGAACGCGTGACGTTTGACGCGGCGCTCAAAACGCTCACGGTGAAGCTCAAAGATCAAGGAGATGTGCCCGCGACGATGGATATAGCGCTGACGGAATGGCGTCTGGAGCCTCCGACGGGTGTTGCGGTGTCCGAGGTTGAGCACGTCAAGATTGTCTACCAGGACGGTTCGACAAACGGGATTGCAAAGGCCGACGGCTTGGCGGAATAGACGCCGTGCCTAGGCAGCACATTCAAAAGTAGCGGTGGCTCTACAAGGTCTGTTCGTTCAGGAAGACCAAAGTGTTTTTATTTGAAAGCTCGGGAAGGTGACGATAACCAACGTCGAACGCGGTGAGCCCGCTTACATCCTCGAGCTTGTTTTCTGCCATCCAGCGCACCATGGAGCCGCGTGCCTTTTTGCTGGCGGTCGATCGCTGGATGGGCTTGCCGTTGCGGACACCTTCGCCAAAGAGACAAGTGACGGTTGTGGCGTCGCCTGCGAGATGGGGTAGAACGGTCTTGGCGTACTCCACGCTGGCAAGGTTGACGACCGTGGTGTTGGAGCCGGTCGGCGCAATGGCGCATGCAAGTTTGTCGCCCCAAAACGCATAGAGGTCACGGGCGTTGTCGACGGCGAGCTTGGCTCCCATTTCGAGCCGATAGGGCTCAACGCCATGGAAAGGCCGCACGCATCCGTACAATCCGGAGAGGATCCAGAGATGGTTTTGCAGCCAGTCGAGTTGTGCGGCATCCATCACCTCGGGCGCCATGCTCTGGTATTGAATGCCGTGATAGGACATGACGGCAGGGGAGAGGTGACGGGCGAGTGCGGGATTGTCGAGATCGCCGTTATTCAGGATGGGCCGGAACTCACGCAGGGTGTTGAGGCAAGGCCCCAGCAGTTTGTCACTCACGTTCCACAGCGCCTGCAGGCCGCCGCTGCCTTCATTCCGCTCGATATCTAGCAATGCGCGGTGGAGGCGAGCCGTCTCGTGCGCAAAGGGTGGAATGCCCTGGACTTCAAAAGCATCTTGGGCCGCGCGCATTTGCTTGGCGGGCGAAATGACGACCTGCAGCATGGACTCTCCTCTGCCAAAAAGGAAGTTGCGGTGGAATACGGTCTGTTTTGGCCGTTTATGGGCCAGTTTAGTCTGTATTTCACCGCAACTGATGAAGGGTTGGTTACGCGCGCTCGATGAAGGCCTTGTGGCCGCGATAGGCCTCGTAGATGTCGGCCTTGTTGGCGACCTCCCACAGGGCGTGCATGGACAGGACGGCAACACCGGAGTCGATGACGTTCATGCCGTACTTGGCCATGATGTATGCGATGGTGCCGCCGCCGCCAGCGTTGACGCGACCGAGCTCACAGGTCTGGAAGTCCACGCCGGCCTCGTCCATGATGTCGCGGACGAGGGCCACATACTCGGCATCGGCGTCGTTGGAGCCACCCTTGCCGCGGCTGCCCGTGTACTTGTTAAAGCACAGGCCGCGACCCATGAAGGCTGCGTTCTTGGTTTCGAACTTGCCGGCGTAGCCCGGGTCGAAGCCGGCGGACACGTCGGAGGAGAGCATGCGGCTGTGGGCGAGTGCACGGCGCAGGGCCAGCGGGCTATCCTCGCCGGCGAGCGTCATGATCTCGGCGACGGTGTTCTCGAAGAAGCGGCTCGTCATGCCGGTGGCACCCACGGAACCGATCTCCTCCTTGTCGACGATGAGCGTGATGCTCGTGCGCTCCACGTTGGCGACGTTGATCTGGGCGAGCATGGACGGATAGGCGCAGACGCGGTCGTCGTGGCCATAGCCCAGAATCATGGAGCGGTCGAGGCCCATGTCGCGGGCCGGGCCAGCGGGCACGACCTCGATCTCGGCGGAGAGGAAGTCCTCCTCCTCGACGTCGTACTGCTCCTTGAGGATGTCCAGGAACATCTGCTTGACGGGCTCCTTGGGGGCGTCCTTGTCGTCCTCATCGAACTTGACGGGACGGCCGCCCACGATTACGTCGAGGATCTCGGCGTCGACGGCGTCCTTGGCGGGCTTGGACATCTGCTCGCTCGAGAGGTGGATCAGCAGGTCGGAGATGGTAAAGACCGGATCGTCTGCCTTGTCGCCGATGTTGATGTCGACGGTGGTGCCGTCCTTTTTGCAGATGACGCCCACGAGTGCAAGCGGGGAGGCCACCCAGTGGTAGCTCTTGACGCCGCCGTAGTAGTGCGTGTCGAGGTAGGCCATGTCGCCGGCCTCGAAGGCGGGGTTTTGCTTGAGGTCCAGGCGCGGCGAGTCCACGTGGGCGCCCAGGATGTTAAAGCCCTGCTCGAGCGGGGCGGTGCCCAGGTTGACGAGCATGAGGTCCTTGCCGTGATTGGCGGCATACACCTTGTCGCCGGCCTTGAGCGCGCGGCCCTCGGCGATCACGGTCTCCAGATTGACGTAGCCCGCCTCCTCGGCCATCTTGATACCGGTCTTGACGCACAGGCGCTCGGTCTTGTTCTCGCTCAAAAACTGCTTATAGCCGCGGCAAAGCTCCTCGAGCTCCTCGATTTGCTGTGGCGTGTACTTTTTCCATGCGCAGGGACGCTCCATGACGCAGGCTCCTTTCGGATCGATCGTGCTGGTTGATGTACCGTGAGCCATCGTATCACGCGCGGGCCCGCGGCGGCAGGGAAGCCTGATGTGCGGTGGCCGCGGGGCGGGGAGCGTGTAAACTGGTGTGAGCAAACCGTGCCCAGCCCAAAGCGAGGTATTCAATATGTCTGACAAGCGCCGTACCTTTGCCGTTATCGACGGCAACTCGCTCATGCACCGCGCCTTCCACGCCGTGCCGCCCACCATGAACGCGCCGGACGGTCGTCCCACCAACGCGATCTTTGGCTTTTTGAATATGTTCCTCAAGATGATTGACGCCTTTAATCCCGACGGCGTGGTCGTGGCGTTTGACAAGGGCAAGCCGCGCGTGCGCATGGAGATGCTTCCGCAGTATAAGGCGCAGCGCCCGCCCATGGACCCCGACCTGCACGCACAGTTTCCGATGATTAAGGAGCTGCTCACCGCGCTCAACGTGCCAATTCTGCAGTCCGAGGGCTGGGAAGGCGATGACATCCTGGGCACTATGGCGCGCCTGGGCGAGCAGGCTGGCTGCGACATGCTGCTGGTGACCGGTGATCGCGATATGTATCAGCTCGTGACCGAGCACGTCAACGTGGTCTCGACCCGCAAGGGCCTGTCCGACGTGGCGATCATGACGCCCGAGAGCGTGGACGATCTGTATCACGGCATCACGCCGGCGCTCGTGCCCGATTTTTACGGCCTGAAGGGTGATACGTCGGATAACATTCCCGGCGTGCCGGGCATCGGTCCCAAAAAGGCGAGTGCGCTTATCGCGCAGTACGGCAGTTTGGACGAGGTTATCGCGCATGCCGACGAGGTCAAGGGCAAGATGGGCGAGAACCTGCGTGCGCACATCGATGATGCGCTGCTGAGCCGCAAGGTCGCGACCATTCGCACCGATGCGCCTGTTGAGCTCGACTTTGAGGCGACGTCTTTCCCGGCGTTTTCTGTCGACGAGGTGTCTGCGGCACTGGGCACGCTCGGCATTACGGCCATGCAGAACCGTTTCTTGGCGCTGATCGGCGACGAGGGCGGGGCTGCTGCTGCCAGCACGTTTGAGATTCCCGCCGTTTTGCGTGCTGCCGCCGGTGATGCTGACGCGCTTGGTGCCGTTGCAGCTGAGGTCTCCCGCGCGATTGATGCCGGCGAGTGGGTCGCCGCCGTGGTGGACGACGACAAGGAAGAGGGCGCGCTCTTTGGCCTGACGCGTACGCTGTGGCTGGCGACGTCCAAGGGGCTGTTTGCGCTCGAGGAGGGCGACGGCGGTGCGGCGGCTGAGGTTGAGGGCTTCAACTTCGCCCACGGCGTGATTGCCGGCGTGCTCGCGCGTCTGTTTATGGAGGGCCGCGTGGCGAGCCCGGACATGAAGGCGCTGTTGCACGAGCTTTCGCCCATCGATTCCTCTGAGCCCGAGCTCATGGATCCGCTCGCTGTCGATTCCACGCGTATCTTCGATACCGTGGTCGCTGCCTATCTGCTGGATTCCGATCGCTCCGAGTTCGATGAGGCATATCTGGCCGATACGTATCTGCAGATGACGTTGCCTGCGGCGCGCGGTGCAGAGGGTGCCGGCGAGGACGCTCCGGCGCCCGCCGCTCGCACGGCGGCCTTGACGCTGGCGCTGGTCGCACCGCTGCGCGACCACATGGCCCGTGAGAATGCCGTCAACGTGTTCGATGGCATCGAGATGCCGCTCGTTCCGGTACTTGCCAAGATGGAGCGCGCGGGCATGCTCGTGGACCCCGACCGCCTGCATAGTCTGTCCGAGGGCCTGGGGACTCAGATTGCCGAGGTCGAGCGCAGCATTCGCGACCTGGCAGGCGACGAGACCTTTAACATTGGCAGCCCCATGCAGCTGTCGCACGTGCTCTTTGATGTGATGGGGCTTCCGACCAAGGGCCTCAAGAAGACTAAGCGCGGCTACTATTCGACCAACGCCAAGGTGTTGAGCGATCTTGCCCGCGACCACGAGATCGTGCGCCTGATTTTGGACTGGCGTGAGAAGTCCAAGATTAAGTCGACCTATCTGGACACGCTCGGTCCGCTGCGCCGTGGTGACGGTCGCGTGCATACCACGTACAACCAGACCATCACCGCGACGGGGCGTCTGTCTTCGAGCGACCCCAATCTGCAAAACATTCCGACGCGCTCGGAGCTAGGGCGTACCGTCAAGACGGCGTTTTCGGCAGGCGAAGGCAGCGTCTTTTTGGCGGTGGACTACTCGCAGATTGAGTTGCGTTTGCTGGCGCATCTTTCGGGAGACGAGCACCTGGTGCGCGCCGTGGCCAACCGCGTGATCGACATCCGCGATGGCAAGGTCACGGTCTACGACGGCGACTACGACTACTACCTCTACAAGCGCGAGGACCTCGCAGCCCGTGCCGCCGCCGAGGCGGCAGGGGAGGGCGCGCCGACCGCGGCCAAGTCCACCAAGGCCAGCGCCGCCCAGGCCGACACCCCCGTCGCCGCCCCCAAGCCTGCCGAGGGCAAAAAGACCAAGGAGCAAAAGCGCGCCGAGGCCCAAGCCCGCGCTGCGCTCAACAAAAAGCTCAAGGGCGTGTGTAACCAGCTCAAGAAGATCGAGACGGAGCTCGACAAAAAGCGCGCCCGCTATGACGAGCTTATGGAATTGATGGCAAGCGAAGAGCTTTATGCCGATCAGGATAAGTTCAACGCCGCGCTGGGGGAATATAACGGCCTTAAGCAAGAGCTACCCAAGCTCGAGGACGAATGGCTGGAGCTTTCCGCCCAGATCGAAGAGGAGACCGCGCGTGAACTCTCGTAAGGCCGCTGCCGTGGCGATGAGCATCATCGCCATCGCCTGTCGCATCTGCGGCATCTTTATGAGCGCGATGACCGTGCTGCTGTGCTTTAGCGGCCTGACCGCCAAGCTGCAGATTGTGGGCTTTGTCGTCGAGCTTTCGCGCGCACTGCCGAGCGCCATCGCCGGCTACGGCGTCATCACATCGCCCTTTGGCGGCGTGTTCCGCTTGGATTACGCCATCGTGGCCGTCATCCTGTTTGTGGCCGACTACCTGCTCACGCGCGCCTCGCGTCGCGTCCGCTAGGGGAGCGCCATGTCCAGCAGCTACCTCATGAACCTGCTCGCCAGCGCCGTCGCCGTCATCGTGGGCATCGTGATCCACGAGAGCGCACACGCCGCCGCGGCCTGGGCGCTCGGCGACAAGACGGCCCGTTCGCGCGGCCGCGTGTCGCTCAACCCGCTTAACCATATCGACCCGTTTGGCACCATCATCCTGCCGCTGCTCATGCTCGCGGCCGGCGGCCCAGTGTTCGCCTTCGCCAAACCCGTGCCCGTCTACCTCAACAACCTCAAGCACCCCAAGCGCGACGAGGTCCTGGTGAGCGTAGCCGGCCCCGCATCGAACATCTCGCTCGCGTGCCTCGCTGCCGCCCTCATGCACGCGGCATATGGCAGCCTCTATACCAACATGTCCTTTGCCCTGGCGTCACAGATCATGAACTTCGGCGCCACGTTTATCGTAGTCAACCTGTCGCTCGCATTCTTCAACCTCATCCCGATCCCGCCGCTCGATGGCTCGTCGATCATCGTGCCGTTCCTCAAAGGCAAGGCGCTCAACAATTATTACCGTCTGCAGCAATACGCTATGCCCATCCTCATCATTGTGCTGTATCTACTGCCCATGTGGACCGGCATCGATGTGATCGGCCGCTATTTCGACGTTACCGTGTATCCGCTTGCTGAGCAGCTGCTCAACTTCGCAATCGCCGGCATCTAAGGTAAACTTACAGGTCGACCGTGCAAAACGGTCGTAATATGCACCCAAACCGCGCCGCGAAGGCGCCGTCAAAGGAGGTCGAAGATGTCGTATCGCGTGTCGACGCAGGTCTACAGCGGACCGTTCGACCTGCTGCTGCAGCTGGTAACCCGCCAAAAAGTAGATATCGGCGCTATCTCCATCAGCGAGGTGGCCGAGCAGTACCTTGCCGAGGCCGAACGCATCGAGGCGCTGGACCTGGACGTGGCGAGCGACTTTTTGCTAGTCGCGGCAACCCTTTTGGACATCAAGGCTGCCTCGCTGGTGCCGCAGGAGGCCCCGCGCAAAGTAGATGACGACGATGACGAGTTCGACGAAGACCTCGAGGAACTCAGCGCGCTCGACGGCGATGCCCTGCGCGAGGTCCTGATTCAGCGCCTGATCGCTTACAAGCAGTTTAAGGGCGCGGCTGCGGCCCTCGGTGCCCGCATGCAGGCCGAAAGCCGCATGCATCCGCGTGTGGCCGGCCCCGACCCCGAGTTCCTGGGGCTCATGCCCGACTACCTGGCCGGCATCACCCTGCGCGGTCTGGCCGTCATCTGTGCCGACCTGGACGGCAAGCGACAGACCTTCTTGCTGGAGGCCGAGCACGTGGCACCGCATCGCGTGCCGCTCGACCTGACCGTGGCCTCAGTCGACCGCTTTACCATGGCGCACCAGACCTGCACCTTCCGCGAGCTGTTGGACGGCGACGCCACGACCGAGCAACTCGTCGTCACCTTTTTGGCCATGCTCGAGCTCGCCAAGCGTGGCTCGCTCACGCTGAGCCAGGACGAGATCTTTGGAACCATTCAAATCAACCGCGTCGAGGGCGCCGAGGCATACGTGCCCGGCGAGGGCCCCGAGCTCACCGAATAGGAGCAGCAACCATGTCAACCCTTTCAACGCTGGAGGCAAACAGCCTCAAAGGCGCCCTCGAGGCGCTGCTGCTGGTGTCGAGCGACCCGGTGAGTGCGCCCGCGCTCGCCGGCGCACTGGATATCGCCCCCGGCGAGTGCGCATCGCTGCTCGCCGAGCTCAAGGTTGAGTACGAGGAGGCCAACCGTGGCTTTCAGCTGCGTGAGGTCGCCGGCGGCTGGCGCCTGTTTACGCACCCCGCCTACCACGACGTGGTCGAGGCCTACGTGCTGAGCTGGGACACGCAAAAGCTGTCGCAGGCGGCGCTCGAAACCCTGGCCGTCATCGCCTACCACCAGCCCGTGACGCGCGAGGTGGTCAAAGGCATCCGCGGCGTCAATTCCGACGGCGTCATCGCGTCGCTCGTGGACAAGGGCCTGGTGCGCGAGCTCGGCCGCGATCCCCAGCGCGGTCAAGCCATTATCTACGGCACGACCAACGCCTTCTTGGAAAAGTTCGGTCTGCGCTCCACCCGCGACCTGCCCGACCTGGAGCAGTTTGCCCCCGACGAACAGTCGCGTCAGTTTATCCGCGAGCGCCTGAGCGGCCGCAGTATTCAGTCCACGCTCGAAGAGCAGGCTGAGGACCTGGACGAAGAGCGCGAACTGCTCGATACCGATGTTGAAGATGTTGAGGCAGTCGAGGACTTGGAGACCCTGGTCGTCGACGAGACCTCGGAGGATTTGCATGACGAGGACTAACGAAGTAGGGGAGACGCGCGCCGGCGCTGCGGTGCCCAACGCGGATACGCACGAGTCCGACGCCCAGCCCGTCTATCCGCACACCATGCGCCTGCAGCGCTTTTTGGCGCGCGCGGGCGTGGCGAGCCGCCGTGGCTCGGAGGACCTGATGACCGCCGGCCGCGTGACCGTCAACGGCGAGGTCGCGACCGAACTGGGCACCAAGGTCGACGTCGACCGCGACCATATCGAGGTCGACGGCATGCCCGTCAAGCTCAACCAGGGCGCCGTGTACCTGATGCTCTACAAGCCGACCGCCTACCTCACCACCATGAGCGACCCGCAGGAGCGCCCTTGCGTGGCCGACCTGGTCCCCCGCGACCGCTTTCCGGGTCTGTTCCCGGTGGGCCGCCTGGACCGCGACACCACGGGCCTTTTGCTCTTTACCACCGACGGCGACCTGTCGCAGGACCTGCTGCACCCCAGCAAGCACGTCTACAAGACCTACCAGGCGCTCGTGGACGGCCACCTGACCGATCGCGACTTGGAACCGCTCCGCCGCGGCATCGAACTCGACGACGGCCTGTGCCAGCCGGCGATCTGCCGCGTCATCAACGCGCGCGAGGCAGAGGCCGTGGCTCCGCAAGGCGTCAAGCCCGGCACCACCGCCGTGGAGGTCATCATCCGCGAGGGGCGCAAAAACCAGGTCAAGCGCATGCTGAGCAAGATTCACCATCCGGTGATCCGCCTGCACCGCTGCAACTTTGCCGGCCTTGAGCTCGAGGGCGTGGCCAAGGGCTCGTGGCGCGAGCTCACCGACCGCGAGGTGCAGATCCTCAAGGCCGGTGGCATCCCGCCCAAGCAGGCGATCGACAAGCGAAACGGCGGCAAGCCCCAAGACACGCCCGCCAGTCGCACGCGTCACCACGGTAGCCACGGCTCCGCACCCAAGCGCAACACCTACCGCGAGCGCTACACGGGCTAGACAACCCGCCGTGCCCCCAGCGCCCGCGAACCATACCAGCACGCTAACCATCGAAAGGAAGCATTGCATGATCGTCGCCATCGACGGCCCCGCCGGTTCCGGCAAGTCCACTATCGCCAAGGAGATCGCCCGCCAGCTTGGCTTTAACAAGCTCGACACGGGTGCCATGTATCGCGCCGTCACCTTCGCCGCGCTCGACCGCGGCATCGATCTAGACGACGAGGCGGCCATCGACGCCCTCGCCGAGCAGATCGAGATTCGCTTTACCAACGGCACCGGCGAGGACACGCGCCTGACCATTGACGGCCAGGACGCTTCGGCCGCCATCCGCACCCCGCAGGTCGACGCCAACGTGTCCAAAGTCTCGGCCTACCCGGGCGTGCGCGCCGCCATGCTCATCCATCAGCGCCGCGCCGCCGAGGACCGCGATATCGTGGCCGAGGGTCGCGACATCGGAACCGTCGTGTTCCCTAACGCGCAGGTCAAGGTCTTCCTGACCGCCGACCCGCGCGAGCGCGCCCGCCGCCGCGTGCTGCAGCGTCACCAAAACGATGCTCAGCCGCTCACGCCCGCGCAACTCGAGACCGAAGTCGACGATACCCTCGACGCCCTCAAGCAGCGCGACAAGCTTGATAGCAGCCGCGAGGTCGCCCCGCTCGTGCCCGCCGAGGACGCCGTGCACGTCGACTCCACCGCCCATACCATCGACGAGGTCGTCCGCATTATCGAGGGCCTCATCAACCAAAGGAGGTAGCCCATGCGCCTGTTTAAGCAGACGCCCGGGGACTATTACAACGCCCCCTACGCAGAGTTCCCAGCGCTCATCCGCGGCACCGTCGTCGTAGTCATGGCCATCCTTTGGGCCTTCTCCAAGCTCATGTGGCGTTGGAAGGTCGAGGACGCTGACCTGCTGTTTGAGCGCCAGGAAAGCCGCGGCAGCGTGGTCATCTGCAACCACACCTCGATGGCTGAGCTCTTGGCCGTGGAGACGGCGCTATTCTTTGGCGGCCGCCGCATTCGCCCCATCTTTAAGTCCGAGTTCGCCAAGAGCAAGATTGTGCGCTGGGCTTTTAGCCGCGTTGGCGGCATCCCCGTGGAGCGCGGCACTGCCGATATGAAGTGCCTGCGCGCCGCCCAGCATGCGCTGCTGCGCGGCGAGGACGTCCTGATCTTCCCCGAGGGCACGCGCATCCGCTCGCGCGAGATCAAGCCCGAGGTCCACGGCGGTTTTGCGCTCATCGCCCAGATGGGCAAGGCGCCCGTCAACCCGCTCGCCATCTGCGGCTGGTCCGATATCACGCCCGCGGGCAAAAAGCTCATGCGTCCCAAGAAGTGCTGGATTCGTGCCGGCAAGGCCGTCTCGCTTTCCGATGCACCGGCCGGGCTTAAGCGCACGGAGCGCCTGGCCTGGTTTGAATCCGAGGCCATGGGCCGTGTCTATAAGATGCGCGACGAGCTGTGCGCCGAGCACCCGGGCAGGTTCTAATCATGAGCGAGAACGTGACGAAAACCGCCGCGACCGCGTCCGACCAGGACGGCGTGCCCACCATCGAGATAGCAGCCCACGCCGGCACCTGCTACGGTGTGCAGCGTGCGCTCGACATGGCGCTGGCCGGCGCGCCGCAGGCAGGGGAGAGCGCTCAGGTCCATACCCTGGGTCCGCTCATCCATAACCCCATCGTGGTGAGCGAGCTCGCCGAAGCTGGCATTGGCTTGGCCAAGAGCCTGGACGACGCAGCATCGGGCACCGTAATCATCCGCGCCCATGGCGTGGTCCCGCAGGTGATCGATGCGGCTCACGATCGCGGTCTTACCGTGGTCGACGCCACCTGCCCCTACGTGAAAAAAGTCCACGTGGCGGCGGAGCGCCTGGTGCGCGAGGGCTACCGCGTGCTCGTCGTGGGCGAGCCGGGCCACCCCGAAGTCGAGGGCATCCTGGGCCACGCCGGCGATGATGCGCAGGTCGTGAGCTGTGCCGCCGACGCCGACGAGCTGTCGCTCAAGGGCAAGGTGGGCCTGGTTGTGCAGACCACCCAAACCGCGCAGAACCTCGCTGAGGTCGTGGCCGCTATCACCCCGCGCGTGCAGGAGCTACGTGTGATCAACACCATCTGCGCTGCTACGAGCGAGCGCCAACAGGCCGCCGCCGCACTTGCCAGCCGCTGCGACTGCATGGTCGTCGTGGGTGGCAAGAACTCGGGCAACACCCGCCGCCTGGCGCAGATTTGCGCAGACGCCTGCGAGCGCACGCATCACATCGAGGAAGCTTCTGAGCTCCAGGCCGCGTGGTTTACCGACGCTCACCACATCGGCATCACTGCCGGAGCCTCCACCCCGCAAGAACACATCGAGCGCGCCGTCGCGCGCATCAAGGAGCTTTGCCGCTAACCATGGACCAGACCGTACCCGCATATGCCGCCGAGGTGGCCGATTACGGGCGCAGCCGCGACCCCGAGCCGGGTGAGGGCGCGCTCGTAAAGAACGTGCATCCCGAATCGCCCGCGTGGGATGTGGGTATCGAGCCGGGCATGCGCGTGCTCACGGTCAACGGCGAGGCGCTCACCGACATGATCGTGTGGCTCTGGGAGGCCGACGATGATACCGTCGACCTCGAGGTTTTCGACCCGCTCGACGGCACCGTCACCCCCGTCGAGCTCGACCGCTTTCCCGGCGAGGATTGGGGTTTGGAGTTCGATGGCCCCATCTTCGACGGCATGCGTACCTGCGTCAACGCCTGCGTGTTCTGCTTTATGACCATGCTCCCCAAGGGCGGCCGCTCCACGCTCTATATTCGCGACGACGACTATCGCCTAAGCTTTTTGCAGGGCAACTTTGTCACGCTTACGAACCTCACCGACGAGGACGTGCAAAACGTCATCCAGCGCA
This sequence comes from uncultured Collinsella sp., assembly GCA_900544755.1. Lineage (GTDB taxonomy): Bacteria > Actinomycetota > Coriobacteriia > Coriobacteriales > Coriobacteriaceae > Collinsella. The sequence continues at coordinate 19,889 of UQWQ01000020.1, forward strand.
ACATGAGTCCCATGAACGTGTCGGTCCACGCTGTGAGCCCCGACGTCCGCCGTCGTATGATGGGCCGTAACGCCCAGCGAGGCATGGACGTACTCGAGACCATCATGGCCGCCGGCATCGAGATTCACGCGCAGATTGTGCTGTGCCCCGGCATGAACGACGGCGAGGAGCTGGAAAAGACCCTGCGCTTTTGCGAGGAGCATGAGCAAATCACAAGCCTGGGCATTGTGCCGCTCGGTTTTACCAAACACCAAAACCGCTTTAGCTGGTCATACAGCGACAAGCCCGAACTGGCGCGCGAGACCATTGCCATGATCCGTCCCTACCAGGATCGTGCCTACGAACGCTTTGGCCGCCACACCTTCCAGATGAGCGACGAGTTCTATCTGGACGCCGGCATCGATCCTCCCGAGGCAGACTTTTACGACGGCTATCCGCAGTACTACGACGGCATCGGCATGATCCGCTCGTATCTGGACGAGACCGACGACGTGTTGACTACCGATGCTGAGCGACTGGCCCGCGTCCGCGAGGCCATCGCCGCCCGCAGCCAGCACCTACTGTGCCTCTCGGGCGCCAGCGCACGCGACACGGTGGCCCGCTTTGTGGAGTCGCCCAAGGGACTCGCCGGCACTGTCACGGCCATCAAGAACCGCTACTTTGGCGGCAACGTGGACGTGACCGGCCTCATCGTCGCGTGTGACATTCTGGAGCAGCTGCCGCAAGACCTGTCGGGGGTTATGCTCTTTGTGCCTAAGCTCATGTTCAACGCTGACGGCATGACGCTTGACGAGTATCATCGTGACGATTTACTCGCAAGCCTTACCAGTCGCGGCGCCGAGGTTCATGTGGTATCGACCATGCCGCATGAGTTGCTCGATACCCTGGAGCACATCCTTGGCATTGCGCCTGCCGACTCTACTAATTCCGCTGACCCTACCCATTAAAGGAGAGCAGATGAAACCTATCGTCGCCGTCGTCGGACGCCCCAACGTGGGCAAGTCCACGCTCGTTAACCGCCTGGCCCAGACCTCGGACGCCATCGTCCACGAGTCCCGCGGCGTCACGCGCGACCGCTCATACCACACGGCCGATTGGAACGGCCGCGAGTTCACCATCGTCGACACGGGCGGCATCGAGCCGCTCAAGAGCGATGACGTCTTTGCCACGTCTATCCGCGACCAGGCCCTCGCCGCCGCCGAGGAAGCCGCCGTCATCCTGTTTGTGGTCGACAGCCGCACCGGCGTCACCGAGGAGGACGAGTCGGTCGCTCGCATGCTCAAGCGCTCCGACAAGCCGGTCTTTCTGCTGGTGAACAAGCTCGACAACCCCGATCGCGAGAACGACAGCATCTGGGAGTTCTATTCGCTCGGCATCGGTGAGCCCACACCGCTCTCGGCCCTGCATGGCCATGGCACGGGCGACCTGCTCGACGATATCGTGGCCCTGCTTCCGGAGGAAGAGGACGAGGTCGCCGACGAGTTCCCCGATGCGCTGAACGTGGCCATCATCGGCCGCCCCAACGCCGGTAAGTCCTCGCTGTTCAACCGCATCCTGGGCGCCGACCGCTCTATCGTGTCCAACATTGCCGGCACGACGCGCGACGCCATCGACACCGTCGTGGAGCGCAACGGCAAGCACTACCGCATGGTTGACACCGCTGGTATTCGCAAGAAGAGCACCGTGTACGAGAATATCGAGTACTACTCGATGGTCCGCGGCCTGCGCGCCATCGATCGCGCCGACGTGGCGCTGCTCGTCGTCGACGCCTCCGTGGGCGTTACCGAGCAGGACCAGAAGGTCATGGGCTTGGCCATCGAGCGCGGCTGCGCCGTCGTGGTGCTGCTCAACAAGTGGGACCTGCTCGACGACGACCGCAAGCGCGAGGCCTGCATGGAGACCGTCGACCGCCGTCTGGGCGTCATGGCTCCCTGGGCCCAGTATCTGCGCATCTCGGCCCTGACCGGCCGCAGCGTGGAGAAGATCTGGGCAATGGTCGACGCCGCCGAAAAGACGCGCTCGCAGAAGATCAGCACCTCGCGCCTCAACACGTTCCTCACCGACCTGCGCGAGTTCGGTCATACCGTGGTGGACGGCAAGCGCCGCCTGCGCATGCACTACGTGACCCAGACGGGCGTCAACCCGCCGACGTTCACGTTCTTCGTCAACCATAGCGATCTGGTCAACGACACCTACCAGCGCTACGTGGAGAACCGCATGCGCTCGACCTTCGATTTTGCCGGCACGCCCATTCGACTCTTCTTTAGGAAGAAGGAGCAAAAGGATGCATAATCCGATTCTGCTGACCGCCATCTGCGCCGTGGTCTCGTTCTTTATCGGGGCGATTCCGTTTGGCCTGATCTTGGGCCGCGTGTTCAACCACACCGACATTCGCAAGGCGGGTTCCGGCAACATCGGCACCACCAACGCCCTGCGCGTGGCCGGCCCCAAGGTGGCCGCGCTCACCCTGCTGCTCGACTGCCTTAAGGGCGCCATCTGTGTCCTTATCGCCCGTCCGCTCATCGCGGGCGTGGGCTATGGCTTCCCCGTGAGCATCATGGCCCCCGGCGCCGCCGGCGACTGGATGCTTGGCTTCGTCTGCCTGGCAGCCGTGTGGGGCCATATCTTCTCGCCCTACCTTAACTTCCATGGCGGCAAGGGTATCGCAGTTGGTCTGGGTGTCATCCTCGCCTGGTACTGGCCTATTGGCCTGTCGCTGCTGGGCATGTTTATCGTAGCCGTCGCCATCACCAAGTATGTGTCAGTGGGTTCGCTTGCCGCAGCCATCGGACTTCCTATCGCTGCTTGCGCGGTCTTTCCGTACAGCAGCCTAGGCCTCAAGTTCTGCATGGCGATGATCGGCATCACCGTGGTGTGGGCCCATCGCTCGAATATCCAAAAGCTCATGGCCGGTAAGGAGTCCAAGCTCTCGTTTACCAAGCGCGTCACCGAGCCCGACGATAAGTAGGAGAGAGTCATGAATGTTGCGCTGATTGGCTCCGGCTCCTGGGGAACCGCCGTCGCCGGCCTCGCCGCCGAGCGAGCCGAGCGCGTGACCATGTGGGCCCACAGCGAGCAAACGGCCACCGGCATCAATGCCGAGCACCGCAATCCCCGGTATCTGGTGGACTACGAGCTGCCCGGCAACGTTGTCGCCGCCACGGACCTGTCGCAGGCGCTCGACGGCGCCGAGGCCATCATCTTTGCCGTGCCCTCCACGCACCTGCGCAGCGTATGCCATCAGGCAGCACCCTTCATCGCCGCCGACACCCCGGCACTCTGCCTCACCAAGGGTATTGAGCCCGAATCCGGCCTGCTTATGAGCGAGGTCATCGCCAGTGAGATCGGCAACGAGTCGCGTGTCGCGGCGCTCTCGGGCCCCAACCATGCCGAGGAGATCTGCCGCGGCGGGCTTTCTGCCGCCGTCATCGCCAGCAAAGATCCGCAGGTAGGGGAGACCTTTAAGGACCTGCTCCTGTCCACGGCATTCCGCATCTACCTGTCGCAGGACATGACCGGTGTCGAGGTCTGCGGCGCCATGAAAAACGTCATCGCCATCGTGTGCGGCATCTCCGCCGGTACCGGCGCGGGCGACAACACGCTCGCCCTTATCATGACGCGCGGCCTGGCCGAGATCAGCCGCCTGGTGCACGCCCGCGGCGGGCAGGCCATAACCTGCATGGGACTTGCCGGCATGGGTGACCTCATCGCCACCTGTACCTCGGAGCATTCGCGCAACCGCACCTTTGGCTACGAGTTTGCCCACGGCGTGTCGCTCGACGAGTACCAGGCGCGCACGCATATGGTCGTGGAGGGCGCCGTCGCAGCCCGCAGCGTCAGCGAGCTTGCCCGTTCACTGGGCGTAGACATTCCGCTCACCTTTGCCGTGGAGCAAACGCTCTACAACGGTGTTACTTTGGATAGGGCGCTCGAGATTCTCACCGACCGCGTCCCTTCTCAAGAGTTCTACGGACTCACCGACTAGCGCAGAAAGGCTACTACCATGGGTTCCATTAAAATCGCTCCGTCCGTCCTCTCGGCCGACATGGCCAACCTCAAGGGCGAACTCGACAAGATCGCCGGTGCCGACTACGTGCACTTCGACGTTATGGACGGTCACTTTACCGGCAACCTCACCTTTGGCGTTGACATCCTTAAGGCCGTCAAGCGCTCCACCGATGTACCGGTCGACGCGCACCTCATGGTGTCGAACCCCGACGAGACGGTCGATTGGTACGCCGACGCCGGTGCCGACATGATCACCGTCCACTACGAGGCTTCCACGCACCTGCACCGAACGCTCACCCATCTGCAGCAGCGCGGCGTCAAGGCCGGCGTGGTGCTCAACCCCGCCACCCCCGTGTGCGTGCTCGAGAGCATCATCGACGTCGTCGATATGGTGCTGCTCATGAGCGTGAACCCGGGCTTTGGCGGCCAGAGCTTTATCCCGGGCACTCTGCATAAGCTCCACGAGCTCAAGGCCATGTGCGAGCGCCACGGCGTTTCGCCCATGATCGAGGTCGACGGTGGCATTTCTCCCAAGAACATTGCCGAGGTCGTCAAGGCCGGCGCCAACGTGCTCGTGGCCGGTTCTGCCGTATTTAAGTCCGAAGATCCCGCTGCCGAGGTTGCGCTGCTGCAGAAGCTGGGCAACGAGGCCGCACAGGAGGCATAAACCCTTATGACCGCAGGTCAAAACCGCATACCCGTGAATCTTGACTATGCCGCCTCGACGCCCATGCGCGCCGAGGCGCTCCTTGCGCAGCGCGAGTACGACGACAGCGAGCTTGCCGGCGTCAACCCCAACTCGCTGCATTCGCTCGGCCGCAAGGCTGCCGCGCGTCTGGAGGTTGCACGTCGCGAGATCGCCCGCAGCTTTGGCGCGCGCGTCCGCCCGTCCGAGATTGTACTGACCAACGGCGGCACCGAAGCCAACCAGCTGGCGCTGCTCGGTCTTGCCGAGGGCGCTCGTCAGCGCGATCGCAAGCGCGATCGTGTCATCGTTTCGGCCATCGAGCACGATTCGATTCTGGACAACCTGCCGTTGCTGCGTGCCGCCGGCTTTACCGTCGACCTGGTGCAGCCCTGCCGCATGGGCTACATTGAGCCTGCCACGCTTGTCGAGCTGCTAGGCGACGACGTGGCGCTCGTGAGCATCATGGTTGCCAACAACGAGACCGGCGTGGTGCAGCCCATCCGCGAGCTTGCCGCGGCCACGCATACCGTTGGCGCCCTGTTCCACACCGATGCCATCCAGGGGTATCTGCATATTCCGCTCGATGTCACCGAGCTGGGCGTCGACGCCATGTCCGTCGCAGCCCACAAGATTGGCGGTCCCGTGGCATCTGGCGCACTCTACCTTAAGAGCCACACGCCGCTGCGCCCGCGCATCTTTGGCGGCGGACAGGAGGCCGGTCGTCGTGCCGGCACGCAAGACCTGCGAACGCAGCTCGCCTTTGCCGCTGCCGCCTCGTCTCTGACGCCCCATGTGGCTCAGGAGCGCGCGAAGCTGCAAGCCCTTTCCGACAAGCTCTACGCCACGCTTACGGCTCATCCGCGTATTCATGCCACCATGGGCGACTACGCACAGGCCGATCGCCTGCCGGGCATGGTGTCGATCTACGTTGATGGCATGGACTCCGAGGAGCTCATCGTCAAGCTCGATGCCGCCGGCTTTGAGGTTTCGGCCGGCTCGGCGTGCTCGAGCGGCAGCATGGACCCGAGCCATGTGCTCAGCGCCATGGGCATTGGTCGCGAGCAGGCACTAGGTGCACTGCGCATTTCCTTTGACGACCGCGTGAATCCGGACGATCTGGACGAGTTTGCCCAGACGCTGCTCTCGATCGCAGGTGCCGCATGATCGTCGCCGAGCTTGAGCGCGCGCTACTGGCACGCTATCCCAAGACGGACACCGAGCCCTGGGACCACGTAGGACTCTCCGTTGGCGATCCGGCCGCGGAGATCACCGGCGTTGCCTGCGCACTCGATGCGACTGAGGCTAATGTTCGACGCGCCCAAGAAGCAAGCGCCAACGTGCTGCTGACGCATCATCCCATATACATCAAGGCACCCGAGGCCTTTTGTCCGGCGGATGCCACACGACCCCAGTGCAGTGCGGCCCTCTACGAGGCTGCCCGCTGCGGGGTGAGCATTATCTCGCTCCACACCAACCTGGACCGCTCGCACGAAGCCCGTGTCTGCCTGAGCAAGCTGCTGGGTGCCGCACCCGTGAGCTCACTGGAGCACGTGGACGACCCCGAGGCCACCGGCCTGGGCGCACTTGCAACGCTCAACGACCCGTGCACGCTGCGCGATCTTGCCACCCGTGCTGCCACGGCCTTTGGCAGCGACCCGCGTGTGTGGGGCAAAGCTGATCGCCCGTGCCGCACCGTCGCCATTTTGGGCGGCTCCCTGGGCGACTTCGGAGAGCTCGCCATCGCCGCGGGCGCAGATGTTGTCGTGACGGGCGAGGCGGGCTATCACGTGGCGCAAGACCTTGCTTTACGCGGGCTGCCGGTGATCCTGCTCGGCCACGATCGCTCCGAGGAGCCGTTCGTGGATATCTTGATGAACTCTGCGGTTGACGCCGGGGTCGACCCCCGTCATGCGATTAAAATACTGAACCCTTGCCAATGGTGGACTGTGACAAAAGGAGAGAACTTATGAGCGCCGGCGCTACGCTACTCAAGCTGCAACAGATCGATTTGGAGCTCGCCCGCAACAAGAGCGAACTTGCCAATATGCCGGAGCTCAAGGAGCTCGCTTCCAAGCGCAAGACCTATGTGAAGCTCAAGTCCGAGATGACCAAGCTCTACGCCCAACGCAAGGATCTGGACATTGAGCTCGACGATCTCAACACTACCGAGATCCAGACCAATAACGCCATCGAGGCCGCCAAGAAGCGTCACGTCGATGGTTCTGACTACCGCGAGGTGCAGGACCTGGAGAACGAGCTTGCCACCCTGGCCAAGCGCCTGGACAAGATCGAGCACACCCGCAAGGACGTCGTTGTCGCCCATAAGGAGGCGCTCGACCGCGAGACTCGCGCGCAGGCCATCATCGCCAAGTTCGAGGAGGGCGTGAAGGCCGATACCAAGGCCGCCCGCGCCAAGGCCGCCGACCTGCAGGCCCAGATCGATGCCGCCACCAAGGAGCGCACCGCCCTTGCCGCTACGCTGCCGACCGACGTGCTCACCGACTACGAGCGCCTGCTCAAGCAGTTCCGCGGCCTGGCTGTTGAGACCATCCAGGGTAACATCCCTACGGTCTGCCACACCGCGCTGCAGGCTTCGTCCATGAGCGACCTCAACCACGACGGTAGCGAGATTACGCACTGTCCGTACTGCCACCGCCTCCTGGTGCTCCCGAGTAAGGAAGCCTAGCGATGACGGCGGCATCCAACAATTCAATGCAACTTGAGGGAAAAACGATCCTGCTGGGCAT
>UQWQ01000021.1 GCA_900544755.1 uncultured Collinsella sp.
AGATGATGGGGTTTGCTCCCGGTGAGCTAGAAAAAGCCGCAGCGGCATACGAAAAAGATGAGTGGCCGAAGGGCCACACCGTCAAGTTGGGAAGGCCGCCGATTTCCGATGAACCAAGCGTTGTTTTATCGGCACGTGTGGGCGAATCGGTTCTTGAAGCATTTGACGCAAAGGCAAAGCGCCATGGGCAAACGCGCACGGAGCGACTCAGGGAACTCATTACACTCGATGCAATGATTGCCTAGTCCCCTGCCGAACCAAACATGTACGTCAGCATCCAAAAACGATATTTTTCGACATCCTTGGATGCTGGCGTACAGTTTTTTGCATGGGTCCGGCACAGGCGATCCGTTCTTCTCCGTCCCCAAGGGATCATTTAGCCACAAAAGCGGGCGATGGGCGCAAGCTGCTGCTCGCGAAAGACACGGTCGACAGCGGCACGGTATTCATCGACCTTTTTGGTCTTGCGTACGAGTTTGTGAACGGTCGCGGGATCGGCGAAGGCGCATTTGGCGTAGAACCACCACTCCTTCATGCGAAAGACCGCGTTGCCCCCAATCTCGTCCGCATAGGCCGCAAACAGCATGTCATGGAAGCGTTGCAGCTCAGCGGCGGTAGCGGCAGGGTCGCCCTTAACCATGCGAGCCAGCGCGGGATTCGCAAGCAAGCCGCGCCCCAACATTACGTGGCGTGTTCCGGGATAGGCCTTCACCAGCGCATCCATGTCCTCAAGATCAAAGATGTCGCCGTTATAGGCCACGGGGAACGGCGCCCGTTCCAGCGTCTCGCCGTAAAACTCTTTGCGCGGTGAGCCCGTATAACGGTCCTTTTGCACGCGCGGATGCACGATCAACTCCGCCAGCGGCATTCGGCAATAGAGGTCGAGCACGCGCTCGTACTCGTCATCGCATTCGAGCCCCAGTCTGGTCTTGACCGACACCGGCAAGGGCGAGCGTTCGCACACGTCGCTCAAGAACACCTCGAGCTCATCCAAATTGCGCAGAAAGCCCGAACCCTTGCCCTTCGCGACCACCGTACCCGAAGGGCAGCCAAGGTTGAGGTTGACCTCGCGGTAACCCATATCGGCAAGCACCTGCGCCGCCCACACAAACTCGTCCGCATTCTTGGACATCAGCTGGGGCACCACGTTAAGTCCCTGGTTGTTGGCAGGATCGACCTCTTTAAACGCCTTGCCGCCAAAGCGATTGCCCACCCGCGGCGGCGGCAAAAACGGCGTGTAATAACAATCGAGCGCGCCGAAGCACTCCGCATGCACGCGACGGAACACATGCCCGGTAATCCCCTCCATAGGAGCCAGCGATAAATACATCAACATCCATTCTCAAATCAATGTGACAAAGGGACTGTCCCTTTGTCACATAATACGCCCACCGAGGGCGGGGGTGCTCTATACTGAGTCACATATGACGGTATCGCGCCAAAGGAGAACGCCGTGACCACGTCGCAGATATCCCTGCTCGCGCTCATCTTGGTTGGGGGCATCGGCATCCTGCTTATCGGAGTGAGCGCGCTCATGAAAGCCGCCGCTCGCAAGAAAGCCAAGGCCTGTACCGCCGTGACCATGGGAACGGTCATCGACCATCGCTTTATGGGCGAAGGCAGGATGTATCCCGTTTTGGAATACGCCGTCGACGGCACGCAATACCGCGCGAAAAAACAATTCCGTGGCATAAAGACCAAAAGCTTGTCGGGACTCCCCATCCGCACGCAAGCCACCGCCTACGAAGACGCCAAGGGCTGGCTGCACGTGCAGACAGGCCCCATCGCCCGCCTAGGCACCCTCGCGGAGCAGCTTTGGCCCCTCGGTAGCCAAATGACCGTGTACTACAACCCCAGCAACCCAGACAAAAGCTATGTCGAACGCCCCATCGTGGGCAACTTTGCCACACTGATGTTTAACATCGCAGGCTTCTTGCTCATCGCGATGAGCATCTTGCTCTATGTTCTTATCCAGCGCTAGCTCAAACTGATGCGCCCCGCGCCCCATGCGCCGCAACGACCGTTACGACACCAAGGATCAGCCATGGCAACACTTTCCGAACAAGAACGCAAGCGTATCCAGCGATACTGCATCTATCCCAAGATTGCCGGCGCAGCGCTTGCCATGGCGTTTGTGCTGCCTTTTTTGATTATTCCCTTCGAAATGATTGACGATATCGTCTTCCATCATGAAAGCTTCCAGGAGACGGGCATGATGACCGCCTTGGCGCTCACCGCCGTCGAGCTCGCCATCTTCTGCTACTGCGCGCTCGCGCCGCGCTTTGGCATGCGCGGCAAGCAGTGGAAAGAAATGCAGCACCGACTCGTCGTCGAGCAGGCTGAGAAAGACCGCTCGGCACAAATCGCAGGTGTTATCGGTACGCAGGCCGCCGCGCGCCTGCTCAAGAACAGCGACAACGAGACCGCACGCAACCTGGGCGGCGCGGCAGAAGTCGCCGCTGCCGTAGGCGCCGTCGCCACCGCGGCAGACGTGCTCGCCGAAAGCTTTGCCAACGCAAAGGCCATGGCAGAGGCCTGTGGCGTGCCTATCCCCCGTGCAAAAAAGTGGATCGTCGCGCTTGTGGCGCTGCCCCTCGCGATCGTGTGCGGTGCCTATATCCCGCAGCTGGCGCAGGGAAACATCGAGATGCAACAGAACGCAGCGGCCGCGGCCGAGCAGATCGCCATCGCTCGCAAGGCATTAGAGCCCGCATGCGAGCACGTGTCCGCCGATGATCCCTACGAGCGATATCAAGATTACGGCTATCATGTCCGCGGCTATCTGCACGAAGGCGACTCCGACGCCCAGAAGACCTATACGTATCTGGACTTTGACAACAAGGGGACGCTCAAGGAAGTGAGCTACGCGGCAGAGGTCGACCCCAGCGCGAGCCTCGAGGATAACCTTGCCCGCATCGAACGCGAGCTTGACGAGCTTTCCTCTGCCGTTCAAACCGTTGACGTCAAGACGGTGAGCCCCGAGCTCTTGGCACCGCAGAAACTCCCCGAAGAGTTTAGGCAGGCATTTTTGAACGGCTCACTCTACGAGAGAATCTCTATCAGGACGAGTGACGACCTCATCAAAACGTATTACTCGTTTGATACGGATCCCGAGGACGAGTTTGACGAGTACACCCATCCAAGCGTCCGTATTACGCTGATGGGCAAAACAAACTAGAAGGCGCGGGAAGGGGCCACCCCCTTCCCGCGCCTTTTCATCCAATGTGACAAAGGGACTGTCCCTTTGTCACATTATTCGGAGCGTAGGGCTTCCACAGGGTCTTTCTTGGATGCGCTGCGGGCCGGCAGCAGGCCGGCAACGACCGTCAGCAGCACCGAAACTGCAATAAGCACCAGCGCATCCTGCACGGGCAGGCTCATCAGATTGGGTACCTGCTTGGCCGCAAGCGCCCAGGCATTAACCGGAAGGCTCACAGCCACCACGACGACAATGGCAAAGACGCCGGCAATGAGACCTTCGATAAAGGTCTCGGCATTAAATACGTTGGCCACGTTGCGCTTTGACGCGCCAATCGCGCGCAGGATGCCAATCTCCTTTTTGCGCTCCAGCACGCTGATGTAGGTGATGATGCCGATCATGATGGAGCTCACCACCAAACTGATACTCACGAATGCGATGAGCACCAAGCTGATGGTGTTCACGATGTCGGTCACCGAACCCATGATGATACCCATGTAGTCGGTGTACGAGATCGCCTGTTCATCATGGCCGGCGGCTTTGACCTGCTTGTTGTACGCATCGATGTGATCGAGCACGCGCTCCTTGGCCTCAAAGTCGCGCGGGAAAATCTTGACCGAGATGGGGTCCGCCTCGTCCGCATAGCCCAACGTGGCCAGATTGTTTTCGTAGGTGAGCTTTGACGCCTTGGCATAGCTCATCATGAGCGAACTCAGGTCCTCAGCGTCCATGCTAAAGTGGATAGCGCGAGCAAAGGCGTTTGCATCCACGCGCATGGCGCTCGCCAAGTTGGCAAAACTCGAAGACATCTGCGTCGCCATTTGGTCCATGAGCCCTGCCGCACCCGCCTTGAGCTGGGTTGATACCGTCGTCGCAATCTGCTCGCTGACCGCCTTCATCACCTGATCCATAGACTGCTGCAAATACGGAGCCAGCTGCTTTTGCACATAGTCGCCCATCACCTGCTGCAGACGCTCGGCCAGGGCATCGCCGCCGAGTGCCCTGAGCTGAGCCAGGTATTGCTGGGCCGCGGCATCATTCTCAAGATACGCCGAGAATGCGGCAGCAAGCTTTGACGCATCCTTAAGATCTTCGGGCGACAGCGCCTTAAACTGATCGGACTGCATAAAGCCCTCAAACAGCTGATTGGCAAGCGTTCCCACCTGCTGCATTTGCTCGGGCGTGAGCTCCAGACCGTCAAAGATGCCCGAGAAATCCGGGGCCGGCGCCTTGGCCATGATGTCACCGAAGTCGATGTCTCGCCCAACACCCGAAAGGTCAATGTCCAACCCGGACAAATCGAGACCAGAAAGGTCCATGCCACCTGCCGCGCCCGAGAGCGCAGACGTATCGAGTGAGAACGCGCTCTTCAGTGCCGCCTCGTCTACGCTGAACATACTGCCCAAATCCACGCCCTGCTTGGCTTCGCCCTGCAGCTCGTCGAAGGTTTTGCCCGTAAAGACATCCGTCTCGGGGTGGGCAAGCTGCTCCTGCACAATCTGCGAATCGGCAGCACGCTCCATAAGCTGGCGAGTCAGCGCATGCGTATAGACAATGCCCGGGGACAATGCGCTCGCGTTTGCCGTCTCGTTGGGTCGCACCACGCCCACAATGCGCACGTCAATACCGTCGGCAACCTTGGCTTTCATAAAGTCGGCGTCGCCAGACATGTCAGTCCACATGCCGGTCTCTTCGTTTTTGCGATAGGCATCGGCCGGCGACAACACCTTAAACGTCGTGGACAGTGCATCGTCGTAGGTAAAGTCGCTGCCGGTCTTGGGCGTCTTGACCTTGCCGTCGGCCGTCATGGCACTGTTAACCAGGTCGTTGAGCTCATCGATATCCAGCGCGCCGATACTGTAGAGCGTGTAGTCGCCCACTGTTCCGCGGCTCGAAAGCACCATCACGGCCTCGTTGGCAGACGTAGGCCAATGGCCGGCAACGACATCGTACTGGCTGTCGAGCAGACTCTGGTCGTCAATCATCTCGTTAAAGACCGAGGTTCCCATGGATTCCATGCTCACCGTTGCCGCCGAGCTCGCGCCTCCGCTCATGGCCTCGGTCATAGCGTTGGGGACAAGCCGGACGGGCTTCTCGTCGCCCTTGCCCGCACGATAGACAACCGGCGTCACGCCATAGCCGTACTGGATAGCGTTGACCTCTTTGTCGATACCGTCGCCACCGTCGTCAAGCCATGTCTTAAAGCTCGTCATATCGTTAGATTTAACGCTTGCGAACATATCCTTTACGGCCGTGACCACAGGGATCTTGTCGGTTCCCTTAGCTTTGCCACCGGTAGCGTCATCGGACGAGCCCTCGCCCTTGGACGCCTCCTCATCGGTAGCCCCATGCCCGCCCATCATGGATGACAGGTCGTAATCTTGTTTGGAAATCGTGAGCGGGTAGCTCGAGAGCGTGTCCTCCTCGACCTTTTTGATGTAGCCGTTTACGCCGTTGGACAGCGCCAGAATCGCTGCGATGCCAATAATGCCAATCGAACCTGCAAAGGCAGTCATGGCCGTACGGCCCTTCTTGGTCATGAGGTTTCGGGCAGAAAGCCCCAGCGCCGTCACAAAGCTCATCGAGGTTTTGCGCGTGGGCTTGGCCTCGCGACGCGCGGCCTCGGCAGCATCAAAGGGGTCGGAATCGTCGGTGATCTTGCCGTCCGCCAGGGTGACGATGCGCGTGGCGTACCTGTATGCCAACTCGGGATTGTGCGTGACCATGATGACCAAACGATCGCGCGCAACATCCTTGAGCAAATCCATGACCTGTACGGATGTCGTTGAGTCCAAGGCGCCGGTCGGCTCGTCAGCCAGCACAATCTCGGGGTCATTGATCAGGGCGCGGGCAATGGCCACGCGCTGCATCTGCCCGCCCGAAAGCTGGCTCGGGCGCTTGTCAACGTGCTCGCCCAGACCGACTGCCTCGAGCGCCTTGCGCGCACGTTGGCGGCGCTCGGCATGCCCCACGCCCGTGAGCGTAAGCGCCAACTCCACGTTTTCCAAAATGCTCTGATGCGGAATGAGGTTATAGCTCTGGAACACAAAGCCGATGCGATTATTGCGATAGGCATCCCAATCGCGGTCGCTGAAGTCCTTGGTCGAGATGCCATCGATCAGCAGGTCGCCGGAATCGAAATGGTCGAGTCCACCAATGACGTTGAGCATCGTAGTTTTACCCGAGCCCGAAGGACCCAGGATGGCTACAAACTCGTTATCGCGAAAAGACAGGCTTACGCTGTCGAGCGCTACCTGCGTAAACGACTGCGTAACGTACCTTTTGCAAATAACTCTGAGATCCAGCATGGACGGCAACCTCTCTCGCGCGGGCGCGCTCGCCCGCTCCCCCGCCGTTCACGTTCGGCGCGTTTGTCCTACTCTATCCTCATTTTTGGCCGATACCAGTGAGGAATGTAACGAACCGCGCCAAAAAACGAACGGGACAGCACGCCGCATGGCGCACCATCCCGCATATAACATCCCCGATGCGACAAAGAGGCTGTCACTTTGTCACATTCCAATGCGCGCTACTTTTCGAGCCCGCACGGCATAACGTTAGCGCTGCCGCGGCGAGCCTCAGTCACGGCTGCAAAGAAGCGATAGCCGCCCGAGAAGTTAAAGCACTCAAAGCCATGCTGCGCCAAAATACGGCAAGCAATGTAGCTGCGAATGCCGCTCTGGCAAATCACGTAGACCGGCTTGGCCCGGTCGAGCTCGCCCAGGCGATTGCGCAGATCATCGACGGGAATGTTTACGAAACCATCGATATGCCCGCGCTCATACTCCCCTTCCGTACGAACATCGAGCAGCTGCACGCTGCCATCGCGTGGCAAGTTGGGCTCATCCTCCCAATGCCACTGCGCCAGTATGCCGCGATTGAGGTTCTCGATCATAAAGCCCGCCATATTGACGGGATCCTTCGCCGATGAATACGGCGGCGCGTATGCTAGGTCCAAATCCTTAAGCCTATCGCCGCGCATGCCTGCCTGGATGGCAGTCGCCAGAACGTCGATACGCTTGTCCACACCATCGATGCCAACGATTTGCGCACCCAGCAGGCGCAATCCCTGCTTCTCGAAGACAACCTTCATGGTCATGGGCGTTGCACCCGGATAATAACCCGCATGCGAACCGGGCGACAGGACCACGCTGTCGCAGTCAATTCCCGCCGCGTGTGCTGCCTTTTCGGATAGTCCCGTGCTTGCCGCCGTCAAGTCGAATACCTTGATAACCGATGAGCCCAACGATCCGAGGTAGCAGCTGTCCATGCCGGCTATGACATCGGCGACGACACGCCCCTGCTTGTTGGCGGGGCCGGCGAGCGAAATGACCGCGTCCTCGCCGGTCACCTGATGCGTGACCTGCACGGCATCGCCCACGGCATACACGTCGGCAGCAGAGGTCTCCATGCGGTCGTTGACCACAATAGCCCCCTTGATGCCCAGTTCGAGCCCCGCCTCTTGCGCCAGATGGCTCTCAGGTGCCACGCCAATGGCAAGCAGCACCATATCGGCTCCGATAGGGTCATCGCCCGCAACATGGGTGACAACGCGGCCATCAACTTCCTCAAAACCTGTCACATCGGCCTTGAGGCGCAGATCGATACCGTGCTCACGCACCTCGGTATGCAAAAGGGTCGCCATGTCGTAATCCAGGTTGTTCATAAGCTGGACGGGACGCTGCAGAAGGGTCACCTGGAGCCCCAGCTCGCACAGATTCTCCGCCGTCTCGACGCCAATGAAGCCGCCGCCGATCACGACGGCACTGCTCGGTCGCCGCTCTCGAACATAGCTGTGAATACGCAGCGTGTCCTCAACGGTGCGTAGGCTAAAGATTTTATCCGAGTCGATGCCCGGCAACGCAGGGCGAATCGGCTTTGCACCCGGCGACAGGATGAGCTTGTCATACGTCTCGACAAATTCCTCGCCCGTCAGCATATTGCGAACCTCGACCGTATGCGAATCGGGATGGATGGCAAACACCTCGTGACTCGTCTTGACCGCAATGCGAAAGCGATCCCAAAAGCCCTTGGGAGACTGCAGCGTCAATGCGCTCTCTTCTTCTATCACGCCGCCAATGTAGTACGGAAGCCCACAGTTGGCATACGATACAAAACCCGTGCGCTCAAAGATGACAATTTGGGCCTGCTCGTCGAGTCTGCGCAAACGTGCCGCCGCCGATGCGCCGCCCGCGACGCCTCCAACGATAACCACCTTCATAGCTAACGCACCACCTTTCCCGTGTAGCCGCTTATGCCGCCGATATTCTTGACACTGCCATACCCAGAACGCTTAAGAAAACTCACAGCTTGGTTGCTTCGCGCACCGCTCAGGCAATGCACGAAAAGCTGCGTGCCCTTTCGACGTATACCCATGATGCTACCCCGAAGCAGAAAAAAGAGTCGCTGTTTCCAGCGACTCCCCTTCAGTTGTCTGTCCCACGGACTTACTGTTCGCTCTTCGCGAGTGCCTGATCGATCAGTTTGTTGAGCGCCTCGCGCTGCTCAGCGGAGTTGATGCCGCCCATGATCGGCTCTCCCACAATGTTACCGTTCTGGTCGATCACGTAGGTGGTCGGGAACGAGTACAGGTTGGAGGTGAACTTTCCGGCCTCGCTGTCCGACTTAAACCAGATGTTCTTATACGTTACGCCCTTCTTGGAAAGCACGTCCTTGGCATCGGCCACCTCGTCTTTGTTGCCATCGAGCGTAAAGGAATTAACGCCCACGACCTGGCCGCCCTTCTCGGCAAGCTCCTTGTTGAGCTTCTCCAGATCGCCCAGCTCTCCCACGCACGGCTTGCAGGTGGTAAACCAGAAGTTCATGACGGTGACCTTGTTCTTGGAGAACAGCTCGTCGCTGTTTACATCGTTGCCGTCCAAGTCCTTGCCCTTAAAGCTGGGGAACTTCGTCTCCCCGCTCTCGCCGTTGGTCATGCCCGCGGTCGAGGCATCAACACTCTCCCCCTCGCCGGGCGTGCTGCCACATCCGGGGAACTCCTTCTCCAGCGCCATGAGCTTGTCCTCGATCTCCTTGACCTGCTGCGCGCCGGCCTTAAGCGTCTTAAGCTCGTCAGCCGCAAACTGATCCTTGGCGCCCTCGATGGTATCGAGCAAGAAGTCACCGTAGTTCTTGCCGTCCTCAATCATGGGAGTGTCTTTGTTGGCCGCAAGGAACACCTTTTCCCATAGGGCGTTATCGCTCGCAAAGATCTCGTTTTCCTTTTGCAGCAGCTGCTGGTACAGCTCGGCCGCCTCCTCGGCACTCGACGGCTTTTGCGCTATGAGCTCGGCAATCTGCGCATCGCCGCTCGTGGCATCCTTCGCGTCGCCCTTGGGGGCAGAGCACGCCGCGAGAGTCAGCGCCAGCACGGGCAGCATCAACAGAGCCGCAATTTTTGACAGTTTCATGGTTCCTCCGTTTATATCGAAACTTATATAGGTACCTATTTGTTTTCGCGGGCTTGCGTGGACTGCGCGGGTTTGTCGCCCGTCACACCCAGCCCGTAGCGAAAGCTAATAGCATCGACGGGGCACGCGCCCACGCATTTGCCGCAACGAATGCACTCGGCATGGTCGGGCGTACGCGTAACGTCCACGTCCATCTGGCACACCTTGGCGCACTTGCCGCACGAGACGCATTTACAATGATCGACCTGAATCCCCAGCAACGACACCTTGTTCATGAGTGCATAAAATGCGCCGAGGGGGCAAATCCATTTACAGAAGGGGCGGTAGAACAGCACGCTCAGCACCGCAACCGCAATGAGGATCGCGAGCTTCCAGGTAAAGAGCTTTCCCAGCGCAGAGCGGATTCCCATGTTCATGATGGACAGCGGAATCGCGCCCTCGAGCACGCCCTGCGGGCAGATGTACTTGCAAAAGAACGGGTCGCCCATACCCACATCGTTGACCACCAAGACGGGCAGCAGCACCACGGCAAACAGCAGCACGGCATACTTGATGTACGTGAGCGGCTTGAGCTTTTTCGTGGAGAGCTTCTTGCTGGGAATCTTATGCAAAAGCTCTTGCAGCCATCCAAACGGGCACAAAAAGCCGCATACAAAACGTCCCAGCAGCACGCCGATTAGAATGAGCGTTCCGGTGACGTAATACGAAAAGCTAAACTTAGACGAGCCCACCACCGACTGAAACGACCCGATGGGACACGCACCCGAGGCCGCCGGACACGAGTAGCAGTTGAGCCCCGGCACGCAGACGGCTTTGCCCGCCCCCTGGTAGATGCCCCCCTTGGCAAAGTTAGGCAGGTGAATATTGGTCGCAAGCGTCGCCGCCGCCTGAATCAATCCGCGGAATCTCGCCAAAAGATGCGATGCAGTGTTTTTTCTTTTATCCAATTCCGATACACTCCAAGCACAGCCTGATTGCCTTGGCCAGCACGGCATCCGCTTCGCCGCGCATAATTCCAAAGCCAACCATGGCTACCCCAACGATCAGCAAAGCCACCTGCGCCACAGGCTTAATCGCTTTGAACAATCTGACCACTCCTTTCGTTTCGCGACCCATTGGACCATACCGACTATAAAATCCGTGTTAAGCGTGAATGACTATGCAAGGAGAACGTTATGCGCATCTTGGTCATCGAGGACGAGCGGGCACTGTGCGATGCGATCGCACGCAGCCTGCGCAACTTGGCCTATAGCGTCGACTGCTGCTACGACGGGCAGCAGGCCCTCGATCTGCTCGATGTCGAGACCTTTGATCTTGTCGTGCTCGACCTCAATCTCCCCCATGTCGACGGCATGACCGTGCTCAGGCAATTCAGGACAACTGATTGTGAGACCAAGGTGCTTGTGCTCTCGGCACGTGGCGAGGTCTCCGACAAGGTAGCGGGGCTCGATGCGGGCGCCAACGACTACCTCACCAAGCCGTTCCATCTTGACGAGCTGGCGGCACGCATACGCAGTCTCACGCTCAGGCGCTTTACGCAAAACGACGTTGTTCTAGCCTGTGGATTGTTGAGCTTTGACACCAAGGCGCGCCTCGCCTCCGTGGGCGGCGAGACCCTATCCCTCACGCGCAAGGAGACCGGCATCTTGGAATACCTGATGCTTAACCAGGGGCGGCCGGTGAGCCAGGAAGAGCTTATCGAGCATGTATGGGACAGCAGCGTCAACAGCTTTAGCAACGCGACCCGCGTGCATATCTCGTCGCTGCGAAAAAAGCTGCGCGGTGCGTTGGGGCACGACCCCATCCGCAACCGAATCGGCGAAGGCTACGTTATGGAGGACGGCAAATGAAGCGGCTGTCGCTGCAGTGGCGCATCACGTTGATGACGGCACTGCTGATATGTTCGACCTGCGTACTTATGAATTGCCTGGTTGGCTACTCCGGCATGCGCTACATGGACTCGATTGGTGCAGAAGCGTCGGCGCACAGCAAGGTGGAGGCGGCCTCGCCCAGCTCATTTGACCCGACAAACAAAGAGCTCGACGACGCGCTGACCATCGTCGTGAACGACGCCCAAGAATCGTTTGGCGCGACGAGCTGGTATATAACTGCGGCGGTGACGCTGCTCGGCGGCGTGCTGGCCTACTTTGTAAGCGGACATGCGCTGCGGCCGTTGCGCTTCTTTGCGACGCAAGTCGAGAGCGTGCGGCCCGACAACCTCGCCGACACAAAAATCAGCGAGGACGTGCCCTCTGAACTCAGGCGCTGCAGCGCGTCGTTTAACGACATGATTGCCCGCCTTGACGAGGGATTTTCCGCACAAAGACAGTTTACGGGCAATGCGGCGCACGAGCTGCGCACGCCACTTGCGCTCATGCAGGCCCAGGTCGAGCTGTTTTGCGCCGAGCACCCCGACGTCGACGCCGATACAGCGAGCCTGCTCGGGCTGCTGCAGGAGCAGACCGAGCGAATGACGCACATGACAAAGACCCTGCTCGAGATGAGCGAGCTGCGCAGTGTCCCTTGCAACGATGTGATTGACCTAGCGCCGATGATCGAAGAAGTGCTCACGGACCTGGCACCCCTTGCCGAGCAAAAAGACATCACGCTTACAAGTGAGGGCGACGCGCAAATGATCGGCAGCGACACGCTAATCTATCGGTTGCTGTTCAACTTGACCGAAAACGCCATACGCTATAGCGCGCCCAACTCGACCGTGCAAATCAACGCCTGCGCCGAAGGCGACCGCGTGCTGCTACGCGTGCGCGACCAGGGGCCGGGCATTCCCGAGCAATACCAGACGAGCATCTTTCAGCCCTTCTTTCGCGTCGACAAATCGCGCAGCAGGGCATACGGCGGCGTGGGGCTGGGGCTTGCGCTGGTCTGTGAGATCGCCGCGCTCCACGGCGGCTCCATCGAGGTCGAAGAGAGCTCGGAGCGCGGAACGACCATGCTCGTGACTCTTCCGGCTCATTAAAATAACGAACGGGATGGCACGCCGCGTGGCGTACCATCCCGCACATAATATCGAGGATGTGACAAAGGGACTGTCCCTTTGTCACATCTGCTAGTTCTCGTCGCCTACCAGCTGAGTTAGCTTACTCCCACTCGACCGTGCCAACGGGCTTCGGCGTGAGGTCGTAGCAAACGCGGCAAATACCGGGGACCTCGGCGGTCACGCGAGCGGTAATGCGCTTGAGCAGCGCCCAGTCGAGCTCAGGCACCTCGGCGGTCATGACGTCGACGGTGTTGATGCAGCGAATAATGCAGGGCCAGTCGTAGGCACGCTTGCCCTCGCGCACACCGGTAGCGCGGAAATCGGGCACTACGGCAAAGTACTGCCAGATGGTCAGGCCGGCCTTGTCGATCTCTTCGCGCACGATGGCATCGGCCTCGCGCAGCGCCTCGAGACGGTCACGGGTGATGGCGCCAAGGCAGCGGACGCCCAGGCCAGGACCGGGGAACGGCTGACGCTCAACCATGTTCTCGGGCAGGCCGAGCTCGCGGCCCACGACGCGCACCTCGTCCTTGTACAGCAGCTTAACGGGCTCGCAGAGCTCAAATTGCAGATCCTCGGGCAGACCGCCAACGTTATGGTGAGCCTTCACGCCGTCCTGTGACTCCAGAATGTCGGGGTAGATGGTGCCCTGGGCGAGGAAGCTGACCTCGTCGCCAACCTTGCGGGCCTCTTCCTCGAACACGCGGATAAACTCGGCGCCGATAATCTTGCGCTTGGTCTCGGGCTCGTCGACGTCGACGAGCTTATCGAGGAAGCGGTCGGTGGCGTCCACGTAAACCAGGTTGGCGTCCATCTGGTTCTGGAACACGTCGACGACCTGCTCGCTCTCGCCCTTGCGCATCAGGCCGTGGTTCACATGCACGCAGATGAGCTGCTTGCCGATGGCTTTGATCAGCAGCGCCGCGACGACCGAGCTGTCAACGCCGCCAGAAAGGGCCAGCAGGACCTTCTTGTTGCCGATCTGCTCACGGATTGCAGCAACCTGCTCTTCGATGAACGCCTGGGCAAGTTCGGGAGTGGTGATACGCACCATGTCGTCGGGACGCTTGTTGGGATCCATGCAAAGCTCCTTTTCGGTTCGATGGGAATGCGTTGCACGTATGCAAACGCACCGTCATATGACCTCATTATATGCAGAGCGAGGTTCGTTTCCCATCGCTGCGACGGAGCTTTTTGCAGGGGTGGCAATTTTTCCTAATGTCGAGGTCAGCTAGGCTTCGGTAGCCACCTTGGGAGCATCGACAATAGACTCTTCCTTTATACGTTCGGCATAATCGTAGGCGATAACCACAAATTCCAGTCCCGAGCAACAGGAGTACAATTGCTGCTAGTGTTGCCAGCTGTTGGGAGATGGAAGATGGACTGCGATGGCTACCCGCGCATTCCCATGCCGTTGATGTGCACCGCCTTTGTGCCGGGGCAGATTGACGCTGCGGTTGCAGGCATTTCCGACCCCGATTCACGCACCATCGCCACGGCGGAAGCGCTGTACTTTCGCGGACAGGCCACACTCGCCGCCGAGACAGCACGCCCCTATCTTGACGCCACCGACCCCGCACTGCGCTATTCCGCATGCCTTATCTGCGGATATGCCAGTCTGTCGCTCAACCGTATCGCCGATGCCCGTCGTTGCCTTGCGGGCATCCTCGATACGCCAACTGACGAGGAATCGTCTGCCGTCCACGCCACACATATCCTGTTCGCCTCCGCCGCGAGCGTCCTGTTGCACTTGCCTTCCCCGTATTCTGCCGAAGAGTTTTATCCGCTTGCGGCACATCTGCCCGAAGGCCTGCGCCTGTTCGCCAGCTACGTGATGGCGCATGCCCTGTACCTGCGCGGCGAATATGGCCGCAGTCTAGGCATGGCGGAAAACGCCCTGATCATGAAACAGGGAAGTTATCCCATCTCGGAGCTGTTCCTGCACCTGTCGGCTTCCATGGCCTGCATGAGTCTCAAAGACGTCGACGCCGCAAAGGCACACTTCGGAGCCGCTTGGGACATTGCGCGTCCCGACGGCCTTATCGAGCTCATTGGCGAGCACCACGGCCTTTTGCAGGGGCTTATCGAGGCATGCTTAAAATCGCAATACCCCGACGATTTCGCTCGCATCATCGAGATCACGTATCGATTCAGCTACGGCTGGCGGCGCATCCACAACCCTGATTCGGGCGAGGACGTGGCCGACGATCTAACGACCACGGAGTTCACCATGGCCATGCTCGCCTGCCGTGGGTGGACCAACGCCGAAATCGCACGCCATATGGGCGTGTCGCCGGGCACCGTTAAAAACCGCCTATCAGGAGTGTATGCCAAGCTTGGTATCGGAACTCGTGCCGAGCTGGTCGCGCATATGTTGCGTTAGCGACCGGGCTGGCAAGCGCATCGAACGCGTTCCGGAACCCGGCGCTTCGCTCGATCAATTTGGACATTTTGACCCTTGAACGGCACTACCGCCACGAAGCGGCTTCTCGCAAAATTGGATTATTTCCATCGATACCTGCGGGATGGGAGCCAAAGATGCTTGATCGCCGTTCGTTACTTGTTGCCGGAGCGTCCTCGCTGGCGAGCATTATGTTGCCGCGCGTGCCGGGAAGCGCAAACGCCTTCATATTGCCGTTTGCGCCCACCGAAGCCTATGCCGACGAAAAAGACCCCTTCAGGGTGCTCGTTCTCTCGCGCACCATGTTTGGTGTGGTCGTGGTCGACGTCGCCAACAAGAATGCGCCCATCGCAGGTGCCCAGGTCACGCTCACATCACGCTATGCCGCAGGCAAGCAGCTCACCGCCACGACCGACGACGAAGGCACGGCCATCTTTGAGGTCGCGCCGCTTTCGGAAGGCTACGTGGACGAGGCAACGCTCCTTGACGCGTACGACTTTAACGGCGGCATCTCCATTAGTGTGGCGGGCTACCGTGATGTCGAGATTCCCCTTGCGCGCATCCAGGGCGGCACCGCCATAACCGCGCCCACGCGTCCGCTTTCCGACGGCGAGCCGTACTTCCGCCAGCTCACATTCGACGAATGGGACATCCAGTACGCTGAAGCCACGTTTATGGCATTGCCGAAAGACGACACGGCAAACGAGCAGCCCGACACGCACGCCTTCGCTGTACAGGCTCATCTGCCGCAGGGTGGGCAGGCAACGCTGCGCATCAACAAAGTGACGTCTGCCGCGGGCAGCTCACCCGAAACCGTCACGCAGATCGGTCAGATCAAGGCCAGCGCATCGGGCGCGGATAATCTGGCGACGTTCACACTCGAAGACATGTTTCTCGACGCGGCATCGGGCCTCCTGGAAGAAGGGTGCAAACTGCGCTTTGTCCTCGACTATCAGGGCAAAACCTACACGCTTTCATCCCCTATGGCCGTTGTCACCGCGCCGGCCGCAAAGGCGGAATCGGGCTCGACCACCATCATTCCCACCACCATGGACCAAGAGATCACTCCGTTTGATTTCCCCGCGGCGTTTCCCGGCATCGGCGGCAATAAGTTCACGTGCTGGATACCCACATTTCCGATCCTCTTCGATTTCTCGTTTGCTGGATACGTGCTGTTTGGCGGAGGATACAAACCAGCCAGCTATATGAACGATTCAGGCAATCCTGATCCGGAATACTGGAAGAAATCGCCGCGCGAGTCGGGTGCCAAGCAGGCGAACCGCTACCTCGACGAGATGGAGGGGAAGTGGAATCAGTACAAGAGCATGAGTGCCGGTTCGGGCACCGACCCAAGAAACACCAAGCTCCTTCGCCACCATTGCACGCTGCTGTTCACGATGGATATCGCCACACAGCTGTACGGCTCGCTCGCCTACGATTGGGCGGGCAAAACCTGGGGTGACAACAACGACCCCGCATACGGCAATATTAAGGCCCTCTTCCAGGTAAGAACCGACCTCAACTGGACCGAACAGTTCACCTTGGGACCGGTGCCGTTTTTCCTAAACGTCAACCCCTGGGTGCTGGCAAAACTGGCGCTCGCCGTGGGCGCCCACACGCACGGTAGCGGCGCGGCGTTTTTTAAAAACATTTCGCTCGATTGGTCAAACACGTCGGGCTCGTTCACCATCCAGATCGGGCTTGCCGTTACCTTTGGAGCCGGCGTTGCGGGCGTCGCCTCGTCTGCCGTGCGCGGCGCCGCATCCCTCACGCTGTTCATTGGGTACGAGAAGGCAGATGGACACCCGCTTCCGCGACTGCGCGTAGGTGCAGACGTCGATGTCGATGTGATACTCCAGTTCGTTATGTTCAAGTGGACCACCAAGGCTTGGTCGGGATCGTGGCCCACACTCGCCGATTCGTGGAATATGTCGGTGAACAACGGCGACCAGTATGTACTCCAGCGCTCTGAGCTGGCCTTGGGTGGAGATACGCCTTATACGCTGAACGCCTGCTTCGGCTCGGGCGGCAACGCCGAGGCAGGTGGTGTGCCGCAATTTATCGCATCGGCCACCATCGTCACCAATGCCGAGCTACTCGCACGCGCCGAGGTTGCAGCCACCGCGATAAACGTCGCGCCTGTCGGACGCGATTGGGACCGGGCGGTCACGCGCATTGAGCTCGAGGCAGACGCGGAGAGCGACGACACGGGACAGGTTGAGCATTTCGTCCACGCGCTGATGGAAAACGACGAAAACGCCGCGCCGATGTACGAGTACACCTATATCGGACAGGCAACGAACGCCGTTGCGGACCCCAACGCCAATTCTGCCGGCGTATCGGAGGACGAGCGTGGCGGCATCAAGCCCTCGAGCGACAACGTGCTGTTTGCTGGCGTGCTCAGCGAAGCTCACATGAAGCTGGCAATGATTGCCGGCGCAGAATGCCTGTTCCGTATCGCCTCGGTGCGCTACGGCGACAATGGCCGCTCGCGCCTGGTGGTGCACACAAAGGCAAACGGCACGTGGTCCGCTCCCACGCCCGTGGACTATCCCCTTGGGTTTGGCGAGGGCGACGTGGAGCGCGACGGCATATTCGATTACGACTTCGACGTGGTGGAATATACGGACGGGAGGGGAAACCAGGACGCCTACGTGCTGCTGGTCTCGGGCGAGCGCCCCGCCGGCGACAACACCCTTTTCGATACGGCGAGCACATCCGGCATACTGTCCGTTGTGCGCCTGCGCATAAGCAACGACGGAGTTCGCGTGATATCGCACACGTCGTGGCGCAGCATCTCGCGCGGCCGCCTGCAAGAGGATGGCTACCATTGCCTGCAGTGCCCGCGTATCACGGTGGGTAAGACGCTGGTCGACGGACACCTGTCGGGTGCCTACCTCCACCGCCGCGGAGCCACCGCAGAAAAGGCGCTCGGCAGCGAGGCTGAGGTTGCGCTGGAGTGCTTCACCCTGTGGTCGGACGTTTCGGGCGACAGCCTGACGTTCCGCCAAGTTCTCCGCTTTCCGCAAGCACCGTCGAGTATCGAGCTGGGCGAACCCGAGAATATCAACGGCAAAATGGTGGTGCCCGTTGCGTACGAGACCGCAGAGGGTTGCGGCTGCGCATCGTACGCCGTGATCGGCCAGTCCATTGCGGGCTGGAGCGTTATGCCACCAGACGCCACGGTACCCCATGCGGTGCCGTGGCCGCAACATTCGGGCTTTTTGGCAACCGTCAACGAGCAACTGCAGCATATTACTTGGACGCGAGGCGCATTGGCATTTGGAACGCAGCCCGTGGGTGCCGCAGGCTGTGGCCCGGCATCGTTTAGCGTAAGCAACAACGGCAGGTGCGTGCTCTATGTGGAGAACACCGATGGCAAGGTGGGACAAACCTACGACGAAGAAGGCAACCCGGTAGCAGTGATGGGCAAGCACTTCCGCATCTTCGCCAGCACCTTGGCACGCGATTTGTTCACGGAGCCGTTCGTGATGTGCGAGCTGGACCATCCCGTCGATCAGATAACGACTTTTTTGACGTCGGGAGGCATGCTCTCCGCGCTCGCCACGCACATTGTGAGCGCGGGGCAGAGCGAGGCAGAGCTGCACGGCATCGAAGTACCCTTGGTGGCATGTGCCACTCCGACGGGCGCGGTTGCCACCTCGGGCGCAGTGGTGCCCGGAGCAGCAGGCGAATCCTTCATGGTCACGGTGCGAAACGACGGCAACACTTTGCTGACCGCCGGCACGATCGATCTGTACCGAGAGGGCTCCAGCCAGCCGTTCTCCAGCGCATCCATCGGATTCGGAGCGAACGCACGCATGGCTTCGATCTACGATCCAGAGCTTGCCGAAGACGCTTCGGCCAACGACATGGCACGCGTGAAGTACGCGCTCGAGACGCTGGGCACACGTTTTGCAACGCACCCACTGGTAGCCGACAACGGCAACGCCGTGCTGGCACCGGGTTGCACGGCACAGTTCCGCATGTGCTTCGCCATCCCCGAGAGTTGGAGCGACGAAGTGGGCAAACGCGTAACGCTGTATGCGAAGGCGCGTAATCTGGTGGCGCTCGATCCCGTAACGCTCGAGGAAATTCGACCGGGCGCAAACTCGGCGCTGGGTGCCGTACTGCACGAGCTTCATGTGCCCGACGCGGCATGCGAACGCTCAGAAGTTCAGGTCGGCGTATGCGACAGCGCGGATATGACAGGACTTCACGACGCCCCGATGACAGCAGACGGCGATGGTGGCTCGAGTGGCGGCGGTACTGACGAGGGCGGCGGCTCCGGCGGAAGCAGCTCCGGCAGCGGCAAGGACCACGGCAATAACAAGCGCTCCGGAAAAGCGGGTGCGCTTGCGGGCACGGGCGATGTCAACGCTCCCCTTACGGCAGCCGCTGCAGCACTCGCCGCGGCAGGCGCCGGCCTCGTCGCCTACAGTGCCCGCCGCACGGCGCTCGAAACCGACACCGCTCATAAGGTCAATTCGGATAGGCCTCGCTAGCTCCTAGCTACTTTTGTGAGAGACGCCGACTCGGCTCATCGAACATCAAAATGGGCTGGTTCTGAATACCCAGAGCCAGCCCATTGCGCATTAAATGTCGTCTGAGGAGCCGAGTTCTGCCTCGAGCTTGGTACGGCGTCTTTTCGCCGTGAAAAACGTTGCGCACAGAACAGCAAACGTGGCCGCGAAAATCGTCGCGCCGCAGAACACGCCCGTGGCCAGGTTCGCCAACCAAAAGACGCTTTCGAGCGGTACGATCTGCGCCTCAGCGATACAGCGCATTGCGGCAATAACAAGCGCGAACGCGGCGCCGCTAAGACCGCTGACAAGCAGGAAATATCCAACAGGAAGATGCTCGGTTTGCCCAAAACGATTGGTATCGACATAGCCCTTCCTCGTTTGCAGTCCTGCGCAAATCAACATCACGAGAACGAGCCACAAATACATGGCTGCCTCGAACGGCGTTGCAAAGCCTTGCGGCATTTCACTGGCGTCGCTGTGAACCCACGCAACCTGTCGAGCTATAAACTGGTAGAAAAAGATCATCAACATGCCAAACGAAAGCAGCACGAAACCAATCTTGTAGATCTTCGCGCTCTCAGCCTCCAAGCGTTCATCCTTTGGGCCGGCATATTCACGCCACTTTTGCACGATTTTCAGATCTTCATATTTCATAGTGAACTCCTAAAGAGTATTAGGGTCGGCGTCGGTTTCGTCTTCCCAAAACAAGTCGTTCAACGTAACGCGCAGCGCCTTACAGATTGCCACGCACAAATTGAGCGTGGGATTGTATCCGCCCGCCTCAATCAGGCCGATGGTTTGGCGCGTAACGCCCACGGCTTGGGCCAAGTCGGCTTGCGAAAGGCCAGCCGCCGCGCGTGCCGCCTTCATGCGTAGGTTCTTTTTGCCCGGCATGGAGTTCCTTTCGTGGTATTGGACAGATATCCGTTGCAACATGACAGAAATATATTGCATCCTTCACAAGATGTCAACTATATCTGTCATTATGGAAACCATGCTCGCCATCGCCATGTGGACATAACGATTTCGATTCGCCATTCAAACTTACTCGGACAGAACCGACTCGGTTTTGTCCGAGTAAACGCGAGCGTAAACTATCACTGTCCGCTATTCGACATCCGGCCCCTCCCCCATCAGCCATCGGGCGATGTCGACCACCTTAATCCCCTCATAATCAACAGCCTCGTGCTTTGTTCGCGCAATGACCATTTTGGGATACGCATCACGTATCGCAAGCAGGGGTGCCACTTCGCGTTCAAAAGTCTCCTGACGCGAAATGTCATCGCTAACTTGGATATATACTCGCTCATCGCGACGAATTGCCACGAAGTCGATTTCCTTCTTATAAAGCACCCCGACATAGATTTCCCAACCGCGTCTTAGGAGCTCTATGGCGACCATATTTTCATATACGTGCCCGAAGTCGAGCTTTTTAGTGCCCAGTTTTGCGTATCTGATTGCATGATCCGATAAATAGTATTTATCACCCGAAGTGAGGTACTTTTTACCGCCTACGTCATAGCGGCGCACTCGATAGAACGCAAAGGCCTGGCATAAATATCCGAGGTACTGGGCGAGCGTTGCCACGGAAACGCGTGTTCCGGCAGCATCCAGCGCAGCCACAATCCCGCTAACAGAAGATATGTTACCGATATTGTCCATTAGGAAATCGCATGCACGTTCTAGTTGCACCTTGTTACGAACCCCATGCTTTTCTTCCACATCACGCAAAACCAAGACATCTAGCACGTTCGCAATATATCGATAGCGAGCTCGCTCGCTAGGATACAAATATGAGCCAGGCATTCCGCCCTCTCTCAAATATCGGTCAAGTGCTTCGTCCGGGTTATGAATTTCGTAATATGTCGAAAACTCAAGCAAGGAAAACGGAAATACTTCGACCTCATATGTACGCCCGCGAAATAGCGTCGCTAAATCACTCGAAAGCAAGAAAGCGTTGGAGCCGGTAACGTAGATATCGTATTTTCCCGATGCATGAAGACTATTGACCGCCTTTTCGAACCCAACGCAGGTTTGCACTTCATCGATCATCACAATGTTATCGAAACCCTCGCAATAGCTTTCCTCAACGTAGCGATGCAATGCTCGATAATCCGTTAGTTCCTCGAATTCGAGGAGATTGAAATTGATGCGGATAATATTGGCATTGGGGTCGACCTCACGAAAGCGATCGGCAAGAGCTTCCAGTAGAACAGATTTGCCGCACCTACGAATGCCGGTAATAACCTTGATGTCCGGCGTTCCCTTAGCGCCAAGAAGCGCTTCCATATATTGAGGACGTTCGATAATCTTCATATCTTCACCGTTCTATTAAATAAAAGCTCTCTTGATTCGTTTTCGTTTAATATATATCTGATTCTACTAAATGAAATCAGATATCTCTTGATTTTATTCAGCTATTTCTCCCAATAGCGAAACATCAGTCAATATATCACGAACGATTGTTCGATGGATTTCGTGTTAGGTGGAATCGTCTGTGGGCTGGGCTATGCTACCTTGACTATCTATATGACTAAAACGCAGCAAAGGAGTGTCGAGAGAGCGAGCATGGCAAAAAACACCGCAAACTATGGTAACGACAGTATTCGTCAGCTCAAGGACGAGGAGCGCGTACGTCTGCGCCCCGCCGTCATCTTTGGCTCGGACGGACTCGACGGTTGTGCGCATGCCGCCTTCGAGATCCTGTCCAACGCCGTTGACGAGGCGCGCCAGGGTTACGGCAAGCTCATCACCCTCACCGCCTTTCGCGATGGCTCTATTCAGGTAGAGGACAACGGCCGCGGCTGCCCGCTCGACTGGAACCCCTCCGAGAAGCGCTTTAACTGGGAGCTCGTCTTTTGCGAGCTCTACGCCGGCGGCAAGTACAACAACAACCAGGGCGGCGACTACGACTTCTCGCTCGGCACCAACGGCCTGGGCTCGTGCGCGACCCAGTACGCTTCCGAGTACATGGACGTCACCGTTTGGCGCGACGGTAACAAGTACTCTCTGCACTTTAAGAAGGGCAAGGTCGTCGGCGCCAAAAAGAAGGCGCTCGAGATCGAGCCCAGCGACGAGGACCGCACCGGCACCACCATCAAGTGGCGCCCCGATCTTGAGGTCTTTACCTCGATTAGCATTCCCCACGATTGGTATCGCGAGACCATGCGCCGTCAGGCCGTGGTCAACGCCAACGTGACCTTCCGCCTGCGCATCGAGGGCGACGATGGCGAGTTTTCCGAAGAGGATTTTTACTATCCCAAGGGCATCGAGGACTACGTGCTCGAGAAGGTCGGTACCGACTACCTTACCGAGCCCTTCTTTATCGAGGCCGACCGTCGCGGTCGCGATCGCGAGGACCTACCCGATTACAACGTAAAAATTACTGCTTGCATGTGCTTCTCGCGCACTTTCATGATGCAGGAGTACTACCACAACTCATCGTGGCTCGAGAACGGCGGCTCACCCGAGAAGGCGGCCCGTAGCGCTCTGACCAGCGCCATCGATGCCTACATCAAGCAACAGGGCAAATACAACAAAAACGAGAGCAGCATCAAATGGCAGGACGTCCAGGACTGCCTGGTACTGGTGACCAACTGCTTCTCCACCCAGACGTCCTACGAAAACCAGACTAAGAAAGCCATCAACAACCGCTTTATCCAGCAGGCTATGACGGCCTTCTTTAAGGAGCGCCTCTCGACCTACTTGATCGAGAACAAAGACGCCGCCAACAAGATTCTGGAGCAGGTGCTTATCAACAAGCGCTCGCGCGAGAATGCCGAGAAGACGCGCCAGAGTATCAAGACCAACCTGCAGCAGAAGACCGACATGGCCAACCGCGTGCAGAAGTTCATCGACTGCCGCTCCAAGGACAAGAGCCGTCGCGAGATCTATATCGTAGAGGGCGACTCGGCAGCAGGCGCCATTCGCACCTCGCGCGATGCCGAGTTCCAGGGCGTTATGCCCGTCCGCGGTAAGATCCTCAACTGCCTGAAGGAGGATTATCCGCGCATCTTTAAGTCCGACATCATCATGGATCTCATGCGCGTACTGGGCTGCGGTGTGGAGATCAAGGACAAGCGCATCAAGAACCTTGGCGCCTTCGACCTGGACAACCTCAACTGGAACAAAGTCATCATCTGTACGGATGCCGACGTCGACGGTTATCACATTCGCACGCTCGTGCTCACCATGCTCTATCGACTGGTGCCCACGCTTATCGACGAGGGCTACGTTTATATCGCCGAGTCGCCGCTCTACGAGATCAACTGCAAAGAGAAGACCTACTTTGCCTACACCGAGCTCGAGAAGAACGGCATCCTTAAGGAGATCGGCGACCAGAAGTGCTCGATCAACCGCTCCAAGGGTCTTGGTGAGAACGATCCGGACATGATGTGGCTCACCACTATGAACCCCGAGACGCGCCGCCTGATCAAGGTGGAGCCCGAGGACGTCACCAAGATGGAAACCATGTTCAACCTGTTACTGGGCAACGACGAGGCGGGCCGTAAACGCCATATCTCCGAGCACGGCAAGGAATACCTGGACCAGCTAGATCTGCAGTAGCAGCAAATCGATAACGACGGCCCATAAGAAGTTCAAGAGGAAATCGTGGCAAAGAAGAAGACGAAGAACCAGCCCAAGAAAAAGCAGGTCAACGCCGAGAACGTCATCGGCCTGCACTCCGAGGTCACCGACCAGCCGATCACGCAGACGCTCGAGGTCAACTACATGCCCTACGCTATGAGCGTCAACGTTTCGCGTGCGTTCCCCGAGATCGACGGCTTTAAGCCCTCGCACCGCAAGTTGCTCTACACCATGTACAAGATGGGTCTGCTCAAGGGCGAGCGCCAGAAGAGCGCCAACATTGTGGGCCAGACCATGAAGCTCAACCCACACGGCGACGCCGCGATCTACGAGACGATGGTGCGTCTGGCAACCGGCAATGAGGCGCTGCTTGCCCCCTTCGTGGAGTCGAAGGGCAACTTTGGCAAGTACTATTCGGGCGACCTGAGCTACGCCGCCTCGCGTTATACCGAAGCCAAGCTCTCCCCCATTAGCGCCGAAATCTTCAAGGACATCGACAAGGACCCGGTCGACTTCGTCGACAGCTACGACGGCGCCATGAAGGAGCCGCGCCTGCTGCCCACCACGTTCCCCAACATCCTTGTCTCGGCCAACAAGGGCATCGGCGTCGCCATGGCGTCCGATATCTGCGGCTTCAACCTCAACGAGGTCTGTACCGCCACCATGCATTACCTGCAGGATCCCGACTGCGACCTGCTCGAGTACATGCCCATGCCCGACTTCTCGACCGGCGGCGAGATCATCTACCGCCGCGAGGAGATGGAGAAGATCGTCGAGACCGGCCTTGGCAGCTTCCAGATCCGTTCCCGCTGGCGCTGGATTCCCGAAGAGCGCATCATCGAGGTCTACGAGATCCCCTACACCACCAAGACCGATGTCATCATCGAGCGCATCGTCAAGCTCTCCAAAGAAGGCAAGGTCAAAGAGATCGCCGACATCCGCGACGAGACCGACCTTTCGGGTCTGCGCATCGCCATCGACCTTAAGCGCGGTGTCGACCCCGATAAGCTCATGGCCAAGCTCTATCGCTCAACCACGCTGCAGGATTCGTTCTCGTGCAACTTCAACGTGCTGGTCGATGGTTACCCTCGCGTTATGGGCGTGCGCCAGATCTTGCACGAGTGGGTCAAGTGGCGTATTCAGTCCACGCGTCGCCGTATCAACTTTGACCTGGGCAAAAAGTCCGAGCGCCTGCACCTGCTGCACGGCCTTGAGGCGATTCTGCTCGATATCGACAAGGCCATCGCCATCATCCGCGGCACCAAGCTCGAGGCCGAGGTCGTGCCCAACCTCATGCGCGGCTTCGACATCGACGAAACCCAGGCCGAGTTTGTCGCCGAGCTCAAGCTCCGCAACATCAACGAGGAGTACATCCTCAACCGCACCAAGGACATTGCCAAGCTCGAGGGTGAGATCGCCGAACTCGAGGAGATTCTTTCGAGCGAGAACAATATCAAGAAGGTCATCAGCGACGAGCTGGCCGCGGTCAACAAGAAGTATGTGATGCCGCGCCGCACGGGCAGGATCGAACCCCACGAGGTCGTCGAGGTGAGCCTGGAGCCCGAGGTCGAGGAGTACCCGGTTACGATCATGCTCTCGCGCGATGGCTACCTAAAGAAGATGACGGACCGCGTGCTCAAGAAGGCGACCACGCTCAAGTACAAGGACGGCGACAAACCCTTTATCGAGTTCCCGTCCTCCAACACCCACGAGCTGCTGGTCTTTACCAACAAGAGCCAGGTGTACAAGTGCAAGGTCGCGGCGTTTGAGGACACCAAGTCGGCCCAGCTGGGCTCGTACCTACCGACCGATCTTGAGATGGAACCCGACGAGAGCGTCATCTGGGTCATCGACCCCGAGGACTACAAGGCCGACGTGCTGTTTGTCTTTGAGAACGGCCGCGTGGTGCGCGTCGCACTTTCCGGATACGCTACCAAAACCAACCGCAAGCGCCTCAAGAACGCCATCTATGGTGGCAGCAAGCTGCTGTATGCCCAGGTGCTCAAGGAAGATCGCGACATCGCGCTGGTCTCGAGCGACTACCGCCTGATGAACTTCAACACGTCGCTGCTCAAGACCAAGACGACCACCAACACGCAGGGCGTCCAGGCTTTCACGGCCAAGAAGGGCCGCTCGGTCACCACCGTCGGCACAA
Organism: uncultured Collinsella sp.; assembly: GCA_900544755.1. Classification (GTDB taxonomy): domain Bacteria; phylum Actinomycetota; class Coriobacteriia; order Coriobacteriales; family Coriobacteriaceae; genus Collinsella. The sequence goes on from UQWQ01000021.1 coordinate 26,277, forward strand.
CCGAAGAGATTCTTGGCGCCGGCGTCTCGGCCGAAAAGTTCACCGCGCAGAGCCTCCCCTCTGCCGGCGCCCTCATGAAGGAAAACGACATGCCGAGCCTGTTTGACTAAAACAACGGCGG
>UQWQ01000022.1 GCA_900544755.1 uncultured Collinsella sp.
TAGGCAAACGATTTTTGCTGGATAGCCTATCCTGATTTGAGACGTTTGCGAGGCTATGGTCAAAATAACCCCATGCTTACGAATGAGAAAATCGGACAAATTGTGCTGGTCTGCTAAGTTAATACTCTCGTAGCGGGGGAAAAGGCCCAGATGCTTAAATGCTGAGTCTATTCTTTTTCGACAATATCGAATGTCACAGGTGTTTGCAATTGGATATTGAGCCACCGCGTTTAGATTCGCTGCTGCGTGACTAGCTAATGGGTGATTGCTTTCAACGAGGAGGTTGACTTCGGCGTTCAATAAAAAATGCGATTCAAAAAGATTGGTGTCTACTTGCCCAGCGACAATCGCAATGTCGATTTGTCCGTCAAGTAGAAGGGATAAGCACGTTCCGCCGTCGTCGTATCTGGAAACAGCAAATTTACCACCGTTGTACTTTTTCGAGAGCCGGTTTAGTGTGGGCTGGTTGAACCAGCTTGTGAGTATTGGTGGTAGTCCGACTGCAACGTGTGTCAAATGTGTCTGGGTTATTTTTATCTTTTCACGCGTGATTTGCGCATACGCTTGAATTCCCTCAATTGAAGCTAGTGCATCTAATGCTATAGGAAGGATTTCCTCTCCATAGTTTGTTAGATGTAGAATACTGCCTCTTTTTTCGAACAGCTTCAGACCAAGTTCAGATTCCAATGCTCGAATGCCTTTTGAAACAGCTTGCGGCGAAACGCTTAATATAGTTGCTGCATCCGAGTAATTCTGACAATCAAATACCTTTATGAAATACTGCAGCTGAACAACATTCACCAGAATTTCCTTAGGTTGAATTTTTAATCAGGCTAAGTGTAAATTAAAAAATGTTAAACAAGGCAAACAAATTGTTTCATCTAGTACAAAAAGTTATCAAACAGCTTTTGACTTTTTGACCAAAGTATAACTAGGCCTAAAACGAGAAAGGAGCCATTGTGGATTGGATACAGCCAACTCAAACACCTAACGATATTGCTTTGCTATCAAGTTGGTGTCCTTGTCAGGGCGCAAAATGTCAGGGGCGCTGTAATCCCTGGGGGATGTGTGCCGTGTACACGGGCGGGAATTGCCGCGCATTTCAACATTGCGGTATACACGTTAGCTAGGAGCTTCGATGGAATATATTCAAAAGCCAGTGAATACTCAGATGCCTGCTTCGTCTCGAGATATTTCTACGTGTGTGTCCTGTGCAGCGCATATTTGTTGGAGTTATTCAGGGGGAGGACCGTGTGGCCTGAGGATCTGCATTACCAAATTTTGTGGCTGGAATTACTCCTAATGGCAGGTTGAAATATTGAAATATGCAACGGAGTAGAAATGAAACAGTCTCGCTTTAATGTAATCGATAAAGGCAATCAGCCTACGCTGGTATATAACTCTTACTCCGGCGCAATTGTTGCGTTGGATGCGGAATACGAGAAGGCACTATTTGCGAATGGGGCTAATGGCCCTTCGGAAATTGTCGACAATTTGATGGACGCGGGGTTGTTGGTTTCCGACGGACTTGATGAAATCGAACATTTAAAAGAGATATCATCGGCCTGTCGCATGCAATCAAAATCACTTTCATTTACGATAGCTCCGACATTGAATTGTAATTTCAGGTGTCCGTATTGTTATGAGGACGGCAAGCGTTATGGTTCAATGAGCGACCAGTGCGTCGATCAGGTAATAAAGCATATCAATGGCATGGCTTTAGACAATCAGGCAGAAAGTTTGCAGATTGCCTGGTATGGCGGCGAGCCTTTATTGGCGATTGAGACGGTGGAGAAGATTACGCGCGGAATCCGAAGTGATGAAATCTTATTTAACGCCAGCATGGTGACCAACGGTTATTTCTTAGATGGGAAAACGGCGGAGTTGCTTGCAAAAAATGGGGTCACGCACGTTCAGGTGACTGTCGATGGTCCGCCTGAAATACACAATCAACGAAGATGTCTTCCTTCTGGCGGTGATACGTTCAACCGTATTATCGATAACGTAAAAAGAGCTAGTGCGTACTTCAATGTCATCTTAAGAGTTAATGTTGATCCGACGAACGGTGATCAGATTGATCGCTTGATTGATTCGCTTGATCAAAAAGGTCTTCGTAATAGAGTAAAACTGTATTTAGCGGCAGTAGATGATATAAATGGGGCATGCGCTAACTCTCCGTGCTATTCAGAGGACGAATTTGCCTCGATTGAAGCATCCTGTTTGTCTCGCTACAAAATGACGGGGTACATGGATCCGTTTCTTCCAGGCTTTAATCCGACCATATGCGGAGCCGTCAATAAATATTCAGAAGTTATTGGACCAGATGGTTCCTTATATAAATGCTGGAATGAAATAGGATATTCCGACAGAAGTTATGGCAGCATCTTTGAAAGCGTAGCGAGTAACGCATTCGAAGTTTCCAAATGGAATGCTTACGACTTTTGTTCAGATTCAGAATGTCTTAACTGCTCGCTTCTTCCTATGTGCATGGGTGGCTGTCCCTTCACCAGGCTGTATGAAAATAAGACAAGCTGCGTATCTGCAAGAAAGAACTGTATAAAAGTAATGAGGGCGGCCTATGATTTCAAGCATAAGAAGTGATGCGGACTCAACGGCGCTCTTCGATTGTCTGCCATATTTCAGACTTGGGTTTTCTTCCCAATTGCTTCTGGTTATAGTCTTCGCGTTGTGCTTAATAATATCTGGAATGATGGCTTCTGTATCCCCGCTGCTTACGAGCGCTCTGGTTGACAATATATCTAAAAAAACATCTTACGATACTATCATGATTAGCAGCGCTCTAATTGGTTTTGCGGCACTAATCGATATTGTTGTCAGTTATTTAAGCACCCTTCTTTCAATGCGGATAACGACCGTGGCTGCATACTCGATTGTTCGAAGTAAAATCGATGAGCTCGTTCGGATGCCTTTTGAGTTATATTTTGAGCAGGAGTCAGCTGAAAAAACTCAACAAATTTGTTCAGATGCCAATACTGTGGCTTCCTTCGGATTGTCGGTGCTCCAGACGGTACTTCTTGCGGTTGTCCAGCTAGGTATCAGTTTTATTTTTCTCTATGGATGCTCCGTAGCGCTCTTTTGGGTTTCCGTGACATTTTGCATCTTGTATGCAATTGCATATGCTTTATTCAGAAAACCGCTTTTTGTTTCAGGTCTGACCTTTAAGGAGGAGCAGTCCCTGTATTTCGGAAAAGTGGAGTCCGTACTTGCGCATCAGAGATTTTTGTATGTTAATGTGCTATTCGAAAGAGCATTGAAATCCATAGATAGCTTTTTTTCGTCTTTGCTGCACGCCGGAGTCGCCTATCAAAGTGTCGTTTCGAGATTTCAGGCAACGGATTCCTTTGCTGCGGCTGCGTCCCAGGTGACTATTCTTTTGATTTCGGCTTTCTATGTAATGCATGGAAGCATGAGTGTAGGCCAACTTGTTGCCGTTTCGAGCTACATGGCTTTAATGCTATCTGCCGTGAGGTCAATCTACGGTATAGGTAGTAGCGTACAAGACTGCTTCTCATCGATATCTCGTCTAAATGCCTCTAAATTGCCTTTGGCTGTTGCTGGAGAGGAGCTCTTGGAGATCGATTACATCGAACTGCATAATTTTGGTTTTACATTAAATGAAAAGTGTCTCTACAATAACTTGAATCTCAGGTTTGACAAAGGAAAGCTCTATGCTCTTGTGGGGATTAATGGCTCGGGCAAAACGAGCCTTGCGTACTTATTAATGGGTTGTTTCAATTCGGGTTACGGTGGGGCTATTTCCTACAACGGTAAGGCCCAAGAAGAAATCAACTGCGAGCACCTTAGGCGGAATCTAGTTTCGTTTGCCGAACAAACCCCGATATCAGTAAAGGATTTTCTTAGCGATAGAAATTTTCCTTCTATCGAAAAGAAGGGGTGCGGGGGAATGTCTCCTGGGGAACTGAAACAATTGGAAATTAGGCGGGTCTTGGAAAAGAAGGCAGACGTCTATTTATTCGATGAGCCAACAGCATCACTTGATATTGCTCATAAAGAAGCTCTGATAAATGCTGTGAAGGAACTGCGCAAGCACAAGATTGTCATTGTTATTACACACGATATGGACCTAATAGCAGCTAGTGATGAGGTGGTAGAGCTTGGGAAAAGCGACTGAAATAATGCGCCTGGGGGCACGTTATCTACTGGGTACGATGGTTGCTAGCGTGCCGTGGGCCATTTGGGTTATTGCAAAAGGATCTCCCGCTTGGCTGTGCTCTACAGGGGCGCTCTTTTGTGCGTTGGTAGTCTATCTTTTTGCAACTCGGGGCGCTGTTTCCTGTGATAAGACCAAGCAGCGTGGGATTCTTTTGGGATGGCAGTTCATTTTCATCGTATTTATTATTATGGCCGCCATGCTCGATATAGGTGGAAAATCAATATCCAGATGGGTATTGGTCTGTTCGGTTTCAGTTTTGCATGAGCTGTTATTTAGGTACGTATTTTTATTTGAATACACAATCGTCGGAATAGTTCGGCCGTTTTGCATAAGGGCATTTGTACAGTCGATTCTATGGGCATTGCTTCTCGTGACTCAACAGTGTTTAATCGGGGCACCCACAAATTACATCATTGCAATGATGGGGGGCTATCTTTGTCTGGGCCTTATTTTTGCGCTGCTCGTGCGAAAAACAGGGACAGTGTGCCCGTCTCTTTTAGCCATGATGTTTCTGGATTTTATCAACCTCCTAGCTCTTTGAGTTGCGGACAAAATCTTCAGGTGTTGGCGCCATGGCCGACAAGGCCCGCACGGTGCTTTCGGTATGTAATAACATGGGCGAGGTCTGGCTGCTCACGGCCGAGATACTCGACCTGATCGATCGCGGTGCGTCCAACATCATCTGCACGCAGCCCTTCGCCTGCCTGCGATTCGGTTAGCGAGGAGGCCGTGGCATCGGTCGCAAAGCGTCTGTGACGCGGTATTAAGAAGTAGCCGACCTGCTTCGGGCTAGATATGAGACGGAAGGGTGGTAGCCGTACCGGCTGCGGCCCTTTTTTACTGGATACATGTTGCGTAAATGGCCTTGCCGACGCCTTTCGTGGACTCGGATTTCGGAAGTGCGGGGAAAACTCCGAACCTTCGAGCACACTGCTCTTTTGAACTCTTGTGACCTGCGGTTTTGTTGCTAAAAAAGTCGGTCTGGTCGGCAGAACTCGATTTTTCACCGCACTGCCGAAAACTGCGATCTTGCAGTACGAAAAACGGCCTCCATAACTCTGGGTTTATTGATAAGTGTAGCCGTTCGCCGTATATCATTGTCCGTTTATGGAATCTATCTCCAACGAGTTGTAGTCATATGGTTTGATGTTGGAAACATATGATTACCGGCAGGCCGTAGGTGACGTTCCCCCTGATATCGGAGGTTCCGGGTATGTTTCGTGCTCCGTTAAACAACTATCGGTTGGGCTAACATGGATCGCCGTGTTATTTCGATAACCCTTGCAGTGGTTTGCCTAGCTGTGCTCCTGGGCGCTATAGGGCAGTTCGCTATAAGTCGAGAAACATCCTATATGCAGGAATGTGCTTCCGAAGGCTTTGCCATTGACGGTTACTATCGGGATGACGAAACAAGTCGGGAAACCCTGGCTTTTCTTGAGGAGGACAACTGTCGATGGCAGCTGGTCGACCAAGACGGAATCTGCACAGACGGGCAGTTTAAGCGTACGGATGACCCCAACATCCTGATATTAAAGAAGGAAAACGGCGAAGAATTCGGTACGGTCCACGTGGCGTATATTTCGCGCCGACGCGATCAGGGCTTGCTCTACCTATTTAGAGATACCAGGGTGACCCGTTTTTATCTGGTGAGTACCGGTCCGGCGTTTACAGTGGAGTCTGGCGATGTCGATGCGGACAGCTGATTCACGGCAATAAATCAGCGAGCGGGGCGCAGTCGTGAACTGCGCCCTACATCACGTTACTTCACATCGAACTCCACGCGATCGAGTTCGGGCACATTGAGGTCGATGAGCTTGCGGGCAACACGACGGTCGTGCGCCCCAAGCGTCTCGCTTGTCGTCACATGGGCGACAACCTCGCGCTCGACGAGGCCCTCCTCCCCGCCTTCGGTGGCCGAGGTTTCGACGGCGACGGTGTAATCCTTAAAGCCCGGCAGTACCGCGGCAAGCTCGCGCGTAGTTTCGGTGACGCCATAGCCGTCCTGCACGCCGGCCTGCGCCGAGCCAATAGACCCCGCGGTCATAACGATGCAGGGGATGGCAAAGATCACCGTGCCCACGATGATGCGGCGGCGCACCTTGTGTGACAGCTCATCGACCTCGGCGTTTTCCTCGGCGGTCACAATGCCGTCGCCGTTGAGGTCACGCTTGAGCGGTACACGTAGAAGAAGCAATACGGCTTCGGCCGCCAGCGCGATAAAGACAACGTTGATGCCAAATTCGTAGAGCGCCGAGAGAAACAGCGACCCGCTCGCGATGGCGATGCCGTAACCCGCCGCGCACAGGGGCGGCATGAGCGCGGTTGCCACGGCCACGCCCGCGATAAGCGTCGCGGGCTCCTGGTCGCGCGAGTTGCCCAGGCCTCCGGCAAAGCCACCCGCGAGCGCGACGGCAAGATCCCAGACGGTGGGTGTCGAGTTATCGATGATGGCGGCCGTGGTGGTGCCGAGCGGTGAGAGCTTAAAGTACAGCGTGGACGTGATCAGGCAGAAGGCCATCTGCAACGCGAGACCGGCAATGGCCTCGACGGTAATCTCGCGGTCGAGCGTGGCGATGCCATATGCCATGGCAAGGACCGAGCCCATGAGCGGGCAGATGAGCATGGCACCTACAATGGCGATATCCGAGTCGATATCGAGGCCGATGCTCGCGATCAACATGGCAATGATCAGGATGCATAAGTGCGAGCCAGTCAGGCGCGCCCCGTTTACAAAGCGCTTGCGAATCACGTGATAGGGCGCGCGTCCCTCGCGTATGTTGAACGCCTGCTTAAGGAAACGGGTGGCATTCTCCATGGCCTCGCTGTGTGCAGGGCGTATACCGTGACGACGATGATGACGCTCGCGCAGCCGCTTGATCTGTTGTTTGTCGAGTTCCATGCTTACCTCGTTTAGCTTCTGAGCCGCTTCTTGCGTCTGTCGTCTTTACTCTACACCGCGTTAGGCGAGGTGTCAGACAAGGTTTGTTGACCTGGAAGTCAGGCTAATCGACATGGCTAAAACGCCGTGAGGATCATAAGAGTCAAATAGACAAAAAAGCGCGGGGCCGGTTTGATTCCGACCCCGCGCTCTGCGCTGGTGCGTTGTTGTTCGGCCTACCCTAGCAGGCTCAGACCAACAGAGACAAACGCCAGGATAACGCCGACGATGGACTCGCCGCCGAGCAGGCCGCTGGCGACGACCAGGCCCTGCTCCTGGAAGGCGGCATCCTTGGAGGCCTTCTCCTCGTCCGAAAGACCGGCAGCGGCGTCGCGGCGTGCGGCCCACTTGTCGTAGGCGAGCTTGGCGCAGGAGCCCAAGAAGGCCGTGAGCGACATGTAGAACGGCAGGTACACGCCTAGGCCGATCATCATGGCCGGAATGCCGAGCCAGTACATGACGATGCCGGCGATAAAGCCGCCTGCGAACCACGGCACGCTCGGGATGCCCGAGACCATGGTGGCGACGACGCTTGCCTGCACGGCCACAAAGCTCTTGTCGGGGCCGAAAGCATCCGGACCATAGGCGGTGACGAGCGCGACCATGACGGCAGCGGCGACCAGCGCGCCCACGATGCCGCCGATGGCCTGGCCGATCCACTGCGCACGCGGATTGGTGCCCAGCACGGCGCCGGCCTTAAAGTCGTTCATGACGTCGCCCGCAAGGCCGCATGCCACGGCCACGATGCCGGCGATGAAGAACAGCTTGACCTGGGCGATCTGTGCGAAGGCAGCCACGATGAGCATGACGATGAGGCCGAAGATCTCCATGGGGTCGATGCCCGTCTGGCCGCAGCTCTGCGCGCTCATGATAGTGGTGACAAAGGTGAACAGCGTGACGATGACGGCCGGGACGGGGCCAAGGTCGAGCGCGATGGCGACGATCACGGCGATGGCGGCAGTACCCAGGCCGATGATGCCGGCGTCGAGCTTAAGCGAGCCCGAGATGAGCGACTGCTCGTCGGTGTCGCTGGAGCTGTCGGCGGCGAGGCCGCGGGCGATGCCGGCGACCTGCGGCAGGATGTCCTTGAGGACGACGGCGACGCCAAAGCCCATCATGAGACCCATGCCGAGCGATTTGACGATGCCCTGCGCAGTCACAACGTCGAATAGACCGGCAGCGGTGCCGCCCACGATGATGCCAAAGTTACCTAGCAGCGCGCCGGCAAACCAGAAGGCAACCGGGGCGAAGCCAACCAAAAAGCCGATGGAGAGCAGCATGGGCGAGTTATAGATGGCAAAGGTCACGCCGGGGATGTTGAGCGTGCACAGCATGCTGGGCACCACGCCCAGAGCGTCGCGAAGCACGCTGTAGATGCCTGCGATGGCCATGGGGCCAAAGAGCTGCTTGCCGGTCTTGCCGCCGGCCTCGGTGGCGCGCAGTGTCTGAGCTGCGGCATTGCCGGTGGGAAACTCCAGCGCGGCGTCCACGATAAAGTGACGGTGGATGAGCGCCGTGGCCAGCAGACCCAGGATAGTGCCGGCGAGTGCCACGATAAACATGTCGAGCCAGCTGATCTGGTCGGCATAGCCCAGCATCCAGGCGCCCGGAATGGTAAATGCCAGACCGCCGGCGACCATGGCGCCTGCGGACATGATGGTGTGGGTGACGTTTGCCTCGTTGAGGCTGGCGTTGCCCATGAGCTTAAGGAAGAACAGCGAGATGACGGCAGCGAAGACGATCGGCCAGGGGAGTGCACCCATCTTGAGGGCGGTGTAGGCCGAGCTTGCCGTGATGATCACGCAGCCGAGGACGCCGATGACGACGCCGCGCAGCGTGAGTTGCCCGCGCATCGAAGCGCGGTTCGAGGGATTGCTCATATAAAACTCCTTTGCGTATATCCGCTTCCCCCGGGAGCGCCGATACGGATACGGCGCGGGAAGTCGGGTTACCAAGGGCCGCCGCGTGAGCTCGCGCGCGACCGCGCACCAGTATAGCCGCAAGTTAGTCATTTTGGGATGACTGGTTTAGGTAGGCGATATACTGCTGGGCAGACGAAAGGAGCGCCGACGATGCTTAATGGGTGCGCATATATATTGACGGTCGACGTGGGCAACACGTTCATTCGCTTTGGCCTGTTTGCCGAGGATTCGGCCGCGGCGCAGGAGCGCCCGCTCGCGACGTGCGAGATCACGACGCCGGCCCGTATTACGGCCGACGAGGCGCGCATGCGTCTCGTGCAGGTCATGGCCGCACTGGCGGCCGATGCGGGCATGCCGGGTGCGCTTGTGCCCGCGGCTGCTGTGCTGAGCTGCGTGGTCCCGGCGCTCGAGCGCCCGTGGAAGGCGGCACTTTCCCGCACCTGCACGGGGCGCGTGCTCACCGTGGGGCCGGGACTTAAGACCGGCATGCCCGTGCACTACGACGATCCGGCCGAGATCGGCCCCGACCGCATCGCCGATGCCGTGGCGGCCCGCGCCGTCTACGGGTCGCCGTGCATCGTGATTGACCTGGGCACGACGACCAATATCGAGGTCATCGACGCGCACGGTACCTTTGTGGGCGGCGTTATCGCGCCGGGGCTGGCACTCGGCGCCCGTTCGCTCTCGGCGGCAGCAGCGCGCCTACCCCAGGTTGAGCCCTCGGCGCCCACACATGTAATCGGCCACAACACGCGTGAGGCCATGCGCTCGGGTGTGGTTTTGGGCGAGGTAGCCCGCATCGACGGCATGCTCGACATGGTGCTTGCCGAGATGCGCGCGACCAAGGCCGCGGGGGAGGGCGATGTGCCCATCGTCATTACCGGCGACGATGCCGAGGCACTTGCGGCGCTGGTCGGCCATAGCCTGACGGTAGACGACGCGCTGACGTTGCGGGGTCTCGCCGAGCTCTACCGCATCAACCAAAAGCCCCGCCGCGCGTAGGGCGAGGGGCTGGTGGGATAAGCGCCCCTACCTTTCACCTGCTACAATGGGCCAAACTATTGCGATTGCGGAGGTGTCTGCCATGTCGGACGATCTTCATCAAACCGCGTCGGGCAAGCGCCGCGACGTTATTAGCTGGGACGAGTTCTTTATGAGCGTGGCCATCGCCGCGCAGCGCCGCAGCAAGGACCCCAACACGCAGGTGGGAGCGTGCATCGCCAGCACCAACCACCGCATCCTTTCGGTGGGTTACAACGGCACGCCCTCGGCGCTCAACGACGACTTTTTCCCGTGGGGTACGAGCGATGACCCGCTGCAGGACAAGCACAACTACGTGGTCCATGCCGAGGCCAACGCCGTGCTCAACTACCGTGGCTCGCTCAAGGACCTCGAGGGTTCCACGGTTTACGTCACGCTGTTCCCGTGCCATGACTGCGCCAAGATCCTGGCGCAGGTGGGCGTGGGCGAGGTCGTCTACCTGGACAATAAGTATGCCGACACCGATGACGGCCGTATCAGCCGCCGCATTCTCGACTCCTGCGGCATCAGCTACCGCCAGGTCATCGTCGATGTCCAGATTGGTACCGGGGGACAGGCTCGGCAGTAGCGCGTGCCAACGCCAGCTGGCGGCAAAACAGCCAAAAGAGCCCCGTCCCAAATTGACTGCTCGTGAAAGTCGTGTCCGCACGCATGGCTGGCGCCTAAGCGGGTACATGGCTGTAGTAACATAGCCCCTGTCCGCGGGCGTGCCCGCGTTATTGTGAGAAAGGAGCCCCTGTGGCTGTTAACGAAGAGCTGCTTAAGAAGGTTCTTGAAGAGATTCGCCCCAACCTGCAGGCCGATGGCGGCGATATGGAGTATGTGGGCGTCGACGACGAGGGTGTTGTCAAGCTGGAGCTGCAGGGCGCCTGCGCCGGCTGCCCCATGAGCTCGCTAACCCTTTCCATGGGTATCGAGCGCATCCTGAAGGAGCATGTGCCCGGCGTTACCCGCGTTGAGCAGGTCAATGCTTCCGGCGAGGCCGAGGACCTGTACGACGAGTACGCGCCGTTCTAAGACGCGAAAGCTGCGGACGGTACGCTCCGCATAGACGTTACGTCCAAATGTGCGGCTGCGAGCGTAAGGCCCGCGGCCGCATTTGTATGTAGGGAGCAGGGGATCGATATGCTCAACGACCTCTACCATATGCTTGATCCCGTCGCGATCTCGGCGGGCCCCATCACTATCTACTGGTACGGCCTGGCCTACGTGGTCGGCGCCCTGCTCACGGCGGTCGTTATGTACCGCACGCAGCGTCGTTGGGGCTTTAGCATTACGATCGATGACCTGACGAGCGTCGTGGTCGGCGCGGTCTTTGGCCTCATCATCGGCGCGCGCCTGTTTTACGTCGTCTTTTACGGCGATGGCTACTATTGGACCCACCCGCTCGAGATCTTTGCCACCAACGAGGGCGGCATGAGCTTCCACGGCGGCCTGGTGGGCGGCATCTTGGGCGGTATCATCGTGTGCCGCATGTATAAGCTTGACGCCTGGACCATCGCCGACCTTGCCGTGATCGGCGCCCCGCTGGCCCTGTGCCTGGGCCGTTGTGCCAATTTCGTCAACGGCGAGCTGTGGGGTAAGCCGACCGATCTGCCTTGGGGTGTGGTCTTTGGCGGCACTGCGGGCGATATGCCGCGCCATCCCTCCCAGCTCTATGAGGCGTTTCTTGAGGGCGTCGTGCTCTTCTGTTTTTTGCAGGTGCTCAGCCGCAAAAAGCCACTGCTGCCCCAGGGTACGTTTATGGGCGTGTTCGTGATGGGGTACGGCGTCGTCCGCTTTCTCGTTGAGTTCGTGCGCGTGCCCGATGCCCAGCTGGGCTATCTGCTGGGAGGCGTTATCACCATGGGCCAGCTGCTGAGTTTGCCGCTCGTGATTGCCGGCCTGGCGCTCATCATCTTCGCCCGACACCGCAATCGCCCCCAGCGCATCTACCTCGACGCCTAACCACCACAAAGGGGACACAGGCACCTTTGTGGTGGTTTTGCTGAGTTTGATAGGTTTCTAGAAAGGCTTTCGGACTGTGAAGGATTCCGATCTCTCCACAACGGCTGCGCGCGACGCGGCCCGCATCGTCTGGTTTAAGCGCTACCCCGCCAAGCAGACGCTCATCGCATTTCTGCTCGCGCTGTTGGCGACCACGGCGTTTTCCATCGATCCCGCCCCGGTGTCGAGCAACGCAGTCTTGGCGATTGACCCCAAAGCCTCGGGCATGCTGTACGTGTGCTACGAGGTGCTCCTCTCGTTTGCCGGCCATACCGACGCGGTCATGCTGCTTGCGCTTGCCTGCCTGCTCACGCTGCCGTTTCGCTACGTGTTCTTTGGCCGTGGCGACACCTGGCGTCCATCGATCATTCTGCCGTCGCTGTTTTTCGCCATCTGCATGGTGTTCGGCCGCAGCTACGACCTCACCGACTCGGCCGAGATTGTTCTTGGCGACAAGGCCCGCATCATCTGCGCCTGGATTGGCGGCGCGGGCTGGATGCTCCTGGCGATCGTGGCCTTCTATCTGGCTTTTGAGTGTCTGGATTGGCTGAGCTCCCGACGCATCCCGTTTTCCGAGGCGCACTTTGGCCGCATATGGCGTGTGGCTCACGCCGTGCTCTCGGTCCATCCCTTTGCCGGGCCCTTCCTGGTGCTTATGATCGCCTGGGCGCCCACGCTCATCGCTTCGCTGCCCGGCCTTTTTATGGGAGATACGGGTGCGCAGATTCGCCAGTGGTTCAACTATCCCAACGGCACGAGCGACTACCTGCGCCTACTCAACCCCAACGTGCTGCTCAACGGGCATCATCCCGTAGTGCACACGGCCATTATCGGCTCGTGCGTTCAACTGGGGCTTTCGCTGTTCAACAGCGCTAACGCGGGCCTCATCATCTATACCTGCGCTCAATTTGTCATCACGGCTGCCTGCATGGCCTATTCCATTTCGTCGCTGCGCAAACTGGGCGTGAGCCTGCCGGTTCGCGGTGCGATCCTGCTGTTCTTTGCGTTTATGCCGATGTTCTCTAACTACGCGGCGTTGCTCACCAAAGACGTGCTCTTTGCCGACGCGTTTTTGGTGCTGCTGGTACAGACCGTCAAGCTCGTGGCATGTGGCTTGCCCCGTCGTGATGCCAATGCCGAGCGTGCGGGCGAACAGAGGCCCGTGCTCTTTGCGCGCCACGACTGGCTGTTGCTTGCGCTGGCTGCCATGGGTTCCACGTTTTTGCGCAATGGCGGTCTGGTCTTTCCGTTGGCGGCCTGCGTGATTGCGGCGGCGTTTTGCGCATGGGATGTACATGTCGCCCGTCGTGCGGCTAAGCAGACGGGCACCGCGGTCTCATGCGCCACGCCGCGCTTCCGCTGGGTTGGCGTCCTCGCGGTGCTCGCACTCTGCCTTGCCTCTAATATGTACTTCACCAAGGTCTTTATGCCGGCGCACGACATCACGCCCGGCTCCAAGCGCGAAATTCTCTCGATTCCGTTCCAACAGACGGCTCGTTTCGTCCAAAAGCACGACGGCCTCAACTCGGGCGTCAACCCCACGGTAAAGGAGGACGGCGCCATCGTGGAGGCTCCTTGCGACGGCTTGGTGACCGATGAGGAGCGCGCCGTGATCGACCGGGTGCTCAAGTACGAGAATCTGGGCCGCCGTTACAACCCGGATAAGTCGGATGCCGTCAAGAACTGCTTTAACGAGTACGCCTCGCAGGAGGACATCAAGGCCTATTTTGAGGTCTGGGCGCAGATGTTCAAAAAGGATCCCGAGTGCTATATCTCGGCGCTCATCAATAACTATTACGGCTACTTTTATCCGAGCGCGCGCGATGCCTGGGTCTACAGCACGGCGCGTAGTGCCGAGATCATGGCGCGTCCCGACAACCTCAAGTACTTCGATTTCCATCCGGTTGACAGCAACGTGGTGCGCTGGTGCGACCACCTGATCAATCTGTACCGTGTGGCGGTGCAGCGCATCCCGTTTATTTCGCTCACCATGAGCTCGGCCACCTATGTGTGGATCATGATTGCCGTGGTGGTCTACCTGCTGCGTCGTCATTCATGGCGTGCGCTGGCGATCTGGGTGCCGCTGTTGGGCGTGCTCGCCGTGTGCCTGATTGGTCCGTGCAACGGCTCGACCTACATGCGCTACCTGTATCCGGTCATCGCCTGCATGCCCTTTGCCATCGGCGCCACCATCACCCGCAGCGACCTCCTCTGGTCCTAATTTGGTGCAAAGGGGACAGGTTGCTTTGCACCAAAGGGTGGCATCATCACGACGCCTTCATTTTGGGGTTTATCTCGCAGGCCAGTAGGTATATCATAACGACGTTTGTTTATATTGCCCGAGCATCTGCGCTGGGCTTTAGGTCGAAACCGATAGGAGACACGTATGTCCGGACACTCTAAGTGGGCCACAACCAAGCATCGTAAGGGCGCGCAGGACGCCAAGCGTTCCGCCCTCTTCTCCAAGCTCAGCCGCAACATCACCGTTGCTGCCCGTCTCGGCGGTGACCCGCTGCCCGAGAACAACGCCAGCCTCGCCGCTGCCGTTGCCAAGGCCAAGGCTCAGTCCATGCCTAAGGACAAGATCAAGTCCGCTATCGACAAGGCTTTTGGTTCGGGTGCCGACGCCGCCGTCTACGAGAACATCGTGTACGAGGGCTACGGTCCCGCCGGTGTCGCCGTCTACGTCGACTGCCTGACCGACAACCGCAACCGTACTGCCGCTGATGTCCGTTCCGCCTTCTCTCACGCTGGTGGCAACCTGGGCACCTCCGGCTCCGTCGCCTTCCAGTTTGAGCGCAAGGGCCAGATCGTCGTCGCCAAGGAGATCCTGGACGAGAACGCCAAGAAGGAGACCATGATCGCCAACGGTGCTGCCGGTGACGAGGATGAGTTCATGATGGCCATCGCCGAGGCCGGTGGCGAGGACTACGAGGACGCCGGCGAGGAGTGGATCGTCTGGACCACTGCCAACGAGGTCATGGCTGTCTCCAAGGCGCTCGAGGAGCAGGGCGTCCAGGTCAAGGGCTCCGAGACCACCATGGTCCCGACCACCCCGACCGAGGTCTCCGGCGCCGACGCCAAGAAGGTTCAGCGCCTCATCGACCGTCTTGAGGAGCTCGACGACGTCCAGGATGTTTACAGCACCATGGACATGACCGACGAGGTCATCGCTGCCCTCGAGGAGGAGTAGCGCCCGCACGGGTTAAGCCGTGCATATCTGGGCATAATGAAGCGAGCATGCAAGCCTCGTGGAATAGATGAGCCGGATCCGCGTGCGTAGAGCACCGGACCCGGCTCTTTTATAATGATGCGAACCGTTTTGCATTTCGAGAGCCGAGATTTGAAGGGAGCGCCGCGTGCGCGTACTCAAACGAGCCCTAGCGATCGTGTATCTTGCCGCCACCATCGTGGCGCTGGGTACGCTTGTCTGCCAGTTTTGGGGGCCGTATACGTATCGCTTTATGTTGCTGATGCGCGACCCCATGCCGCGCATCGTCGTGACGGCATGCGGCGGAGTTGTGGCGATCGGCGTACTGGTAAGCTTCTTCCGCCTGATGTTTGCTCGTCGCGAGCCGTCCTGCGTGCATCCGGCGGGGGAGCGCAATATCGAGGTCACGCTCGCGGCGCTTTCTTCGTGTGCCAGGGCTGCTGCCGAGCGCGACGACCGCGTGATGGTCGAGCATGTCGAGGCTCGCGTCCAAGGCCCCGACGATTCGCACGTCCGATTTAAGGTCGAGGCTATCGCGCTTGACGATAAGGACGTGGCATCTCTGGCTACCGCGATGCAGCAGCGCATCGAGGAAGCTTGCGACACCATGCTCGGCACGCCGGGTACGACTACGCGCGTCCGTTTTTTGCCGTCCAAGACTACCGTCCAGACCGTGGAGGTTTCCGGTGAGTGATACCAATCAAGATAAGACCGCTCGTACGCCGCGCTTGACGATTGACCAGAGCGCCACGCCGGCGAGCGAACCTGTTGATTCCAAAGCAGAGGCAACCGAGTTGCAAGACGCGGCAGCCGTGGATTTTGACGAGGCTATGGGTCTCATCAAGGGTACGGGCGCTGCCATCTGGAGCTATGCTGTGCGTCATCCCAACACCACGCTTGGTGCCGTCGCTGGCTTTATCCTCGCCGTTTTGGTGCTCACGCTCGGCCTGTGGGATACGCTCGTCATTGCGTTCTTTGTGCTGATCGGCGCCGTGATCGGCCAGATTCGCGACGGCGAGAACGGCATCGTCAACTTCTTCGGCCGTTTGTTTAGCGGCCGCTAATATGTATTCGACTGTCGCATCCGCGGCAGGCATAAGGAGGAACCATGGCTTTTAATACGAAGGTCGATGTGGCCGATACCGAGCTCGAGGCGGACGAGACCGTCACCGCCGAGGCCGAAGGCGTGACGCTCGAGGACGAGGCGCTTGTCGAGGCCGAGTCCGAAGACGAGGATGACGAGGAGGCTGACGAGTCCGAGGACTCGCTGACCTATTCCAACGGCGTGATCGAGAAGATCGTCGCCATGGCCACTCGCGAGGTGCCGCACGTCTTGGGCATGAAGGGCAACCTCATGCACTTTGTACAGGAGCAGTTTGGTGCCGAGAACCTGACCAAGGGCGTGACGGTCGAGGTCACCGATGACAACTGCGTGGTCGTCAACATTTCCGTCATTATCGAGTACGGCGCCTATGCGCCTGCGATCTTTGACGACGTTAAGGCGCGCGTCACCGAGCGTCTTGCCGCGATGACCGGCCTTGAGGTGGCGGGCGTCAACCTGCGCATCGAGGATGTCATCACCCCCGAGGAGTACGAGCACCGCACCAGCCAGCACGAATAACCTTCCAAAAGGGGACAGGTTTGTTTTGGCAGGTTTTATCTGCGAAAACGTTAAACGGCCGACCGCGCAAGCAAAAGCGTGGCCGGCCGTTTCTGTACACTCCCGATATAGTCATACCGCTCGTCTAACTAAGGGTTGCAATCCCCACGTTCCGCGTTACTCTAATGGGCGCAATGTTTCCAAATTGTTAACGAGGGGTTGCCGTAATGGCCGACGAGCATGAAACAGAAAGCAAGGCATGGGCAATTGAGGCCGCTGCGGCAGAGGCGGCGTCGCGTGCTGCCGAGGAGGTGCATCGTCCTCCCGTAGTGCCGATGGAGCGCGTGGTCGATCGCGATGTTATCGAGCGGGGCGAGCGCGCTGGTCGCAAGCGCAGCCAGGAGCCGGGCTTTCCGCGCTTTTTTGCCGAGCTCAATTTGGGCCTGATCCTCACGGCCTTTGCCATCGTCGCGTTTAAAACCCCTAATCACTTTGCTTTTGGCGGCACCTCGGGCGTGTCGGTCATTCTGTCCACGCTGTTCCCGACCCTGCCCGTCGGCGTTTTTATGTGGATTATCAATGCGGTCCTGGTCGTTCTGGGCTTTATCTTTTTGGAGCGCAAGGCAATCCTGTGGAGCGTCTTCGCCTCGTTTGCGCTGTCCGCCTATGTTTCGCTGTTTGAGCTCTTTATTCCGACCGATGTCTCGATGACGGGCGATATGTGGCTCGACCTGTGCTTTGCCGTGATTCTGCCGGCGCTCGGCAGCGCCATCGTCTTTGATATTGGTGCCTCGACGGGCGGCACGGACATCCTCGCCATGATTCTCAAACGCCGCACCACGCTTGAGATCGGCCGTGCGCTGCTGTTGGTCGATATCGGCATCGTGACCATCGCGGCCTTCTTGTACGGTCCGCGCGTCGGTCTGTACTGCGTGCTCGGCCTGTTTGCCAAGACGCTTGTGGTCGACAAGGCCATCGAGAGCATTCACCTGCGCAAAGTCTGCACGGTCATTTGTTCCGAGCCCCTTAAGGTCGAGGAGTTTATCGTCAAGCATCTCAACCGTACGGCGACTATCAGCCGCGGCTACGGTGCTTTCTCGGGCAAGTGCGTGACGGTGATCATGAGCGTGCTAAGCCGTCGCGAGGCCGTGCAACTGCGTCGCTACGCGCGCGAGATCGATCCGGGTGCCTTTATCACGATTGTCGACAGCTCCGAGATCGTCGGCAAGGGTTTCCGCGGAACGAACTAACGCGGTCGAGCTTATCAAACAATCGAATAGCGCCCTGCGCATTGCAAATGCGTCATGTTGGAGTATTTGTCCCCACATTGGGTGATAATGATGCCAAAGACATCGTTTGCGATCCAGATGATTCGCTCAAGATACGAAGGGATGATCTCGATGTTCTGTTCGCAGTGTGGTGCCCCCATGGGCGACAACGATAAGTTCTGTGGTGCGTGTGGTGCCCCCAATGCCGGTGCCGCAGCCTCTGCCCCTCAGGGTCAGCCCCAGCAGTTTGTTCCGCAACCGCCCGTGGCGAATGCGTCCAAGGGCTGTGTGGCTCAGGCGTTTGAGGACATGACCAAGACGCCGGGCGTGCTGCAGCGCGTGTGCCAGATCGCCTTTTTGCCGGCGCTGATTTGTGTTGTGTCGGTGCTCGTGCTGTTCATTCCCGTTATCGGCGGTATCGCGGCTGCCATCGGCTTTTTGGCAGCTTGCATTGCGAGCGTGTGTGGTTCCGGCTTTGGTATTGAGTGGGGTCGCGATCTGTCGCTCAAGGTTGATGACGGTATGGATCGTCCACTCATGCGTTCCACGTCGTTTGGCCTCGGAGTCTTTTCGAGCGTTATCTCGGTCGTGCTCGAGGTTATCGCTGCCATTCCCGTTATCGGTGTAGTGCTTTCGCTGGTGGAGAGCGTGGTAATTGGCGCCGCGGGCTCGTATTCGTATTACGGCTCTTATGCACTCGAGGCAGCGCTGTTCGGCTCGCTTGGCCTGCTTGTCCTGGCTATGATTGCCACGGCGGTCTTGGGGGTCTTCTTTAAGATGTTCGCCGACATTGCCGTGATGCACTTTGCGGTGACCGGTCGTGTCGAGAGCGCGTTTTCGCTCGATAAGGTCTGGGCGGCCTTTAAGCACAACAAGACCAAACTGTTCTGCGCTTCGTTCCTTCCCGAGTTTTTGACGGGCCTGGTCGCCAACGTTGTCACCTGGATCCTGACGTTCGTCTTTGGCACCATTGCCTCTGTCGGTATGTATAGCTACTACTACCGTCCTACGGCTATTGAGGCGCTTGTTACCGGCGGTGGCATCACGCTCGTATTGTTCTTGGTGCTGACGGCGTTTGTCACGGTATTCCTCACGGTCTTTGGCAAGATGCTCAAGCACCGTGCCGTTGGCTATTGGGTTGCGCGCTACGCAAGCGAGTGGGCCGACGAGGACAAGGACGACGTCCTGACTTTTGTGCTGCCGTTTGAGAAGAAGTCTGCTCCGGCTGGTTTTAGCGCCGACGCAGCGCCCGTATCCGATTCCGCTGCGGCGCCGGCGCCTGCGCCCGAGCCCGAGCCCGAGCCCGTGCCTGAGCCTGAGCCTGAGCCCGCGCCCGTGCCTGAGCCCGAGCCCGCGCCCATGCCGGAACCGGAGCCCGAGCCTGCACCTGAGCCCGAGCCTGCGCCAAGCTCCGACGAGGACCCGCAGGACGAGTAACCCTGCCACCTGCCATTTGGGGACGGGTAGAAACGGTAGAAATAGCGCTTGACAAATAAGCGGGGACGGACGTGCCGAAGCGTCCGCCCCCGCTTTGATATCGCGATGCGGCTATGACTGCGAGATGGTCGTGGATCGACTACTCGTCGTGCTTCTCCTCGCGGCGAGCGGCGGCACGTGCATCGTGGATGCCCTTGATTGCGGCGTGTCGGGCGGTGCGGGCATCGTGCATGGCGTCGCGGGCCTCGGCGGCCGTGGCCTTGGCAGAGCGCAGTTTGGCTGCCAGGTCGGGATTGGTCTCGGCGACCGCGGCAATCGTGGGGCCGTCGAGCTCTTCTTGTGTGGGCTCGGCCAAAAAGTCGATGGCATATTGGGCGGCCACCATGGAGCCCTTGGCCAGTACCGACTCGTCAATCTTGTAGAAGCAAGAATGTTGGGCGTACGTGGCGCCAATCTGGGGGTTGCGCGTGCCAACAAAGGCGAGCACGCCCGGTACGCGGCGCAGGTACTCCGAAAAATCCTCACCCGAGAGTGTGCCGCGATAATGGCCTTGGCCGGTGGGGCCCAGGCATTTGATTACTGCCTGGCGGCAGCGCTCGCTCGAGGCGGCATCGTTTTCGACCTTGTAATTGGCGATGGTGTAGTCGGTGAGCTCTGCCTCGGCGCCCAAGGCGGCCGCGGTATGCTCCACGATGCGACGCATAAGCTCCGGCATTTCCTCGTGGGTCGAATCTCCGTAGGTGCGCACCGTGCCGGCGAGGTAGGCCGTGCCGGCGATAACGTTGCGCGCGGTTCCGCCGTGCAGCTCGCCGACGGTAATGACGGCCGGCTCGTAGGGACTGATCTCGCGCGAAACGATGGTCTGCAGGGCATTGACGATCTCGGCGGCCACCATGACGGCGTCGTGGCCGCGCTGGGGCATGGCGCCGTGGCACGAGGTGCCGCGGACGTCGATGCGGAACCAGTCGGTATTGGCCATGCGCGGTCCGGGCTCGCAGCTCACAGTGCCGGCGTCGACCTCACTCCAGATGTGCGCGGCGTAGGCGCCATCGACGCCGTCGAGCACACCCGTGCCGATCATGAGCTTGGCGCCCTGGCCGTTTTCCTCGCTGGGCTGGAAGACGATGCGGATTTCGCCGTGGATGTCGTCGGTCATATGGCGCAGGATCTGCAGCGTGCCGAGCATCATGGCGATGTGGCAGTCGTGGCCGCAGGCGTGCATGCAGCCCCCGTTGACGCTGGCGAAATCCTCGCCGGTCTGCTCGGTGACGGGCAGGGCGTCGATATCCGCACGCAGCAGGATACGGCGGCGCGGCGTGCCGTCCTCGTGGTAGGCATCCGACGCGGTACCGCGAAGCGTTGCCACCAAGCCGGTCTTGAGCGGACGCTCGTAGGGGATATTCATGGCGTCGAGCTGGTTGGCGATGTCGGAGGTCGTGCGCTCCTCGGCAAGGCTCAGCTCCGGGTGCTTATGGAAGTGTCGGCGCTGCTTGATGATGTAGGGCTCAAACTCGGCGGCGATATCTTGGATGGCTGCGGTGACGTCGTCAGCCGCTCGCACCTCGGTCGCCGCCATAATCTGCTGCGCCTTGGTCTTCGTCATGGTCGATTTGCTCCTTGCTGGTTTTTGCAAAATCGTACAGGCTCATTCCAGTATGCCACCTGCCACTTGGCCTGGCAAAGCTGCCGTTTGCCGCTTGGCATTTTGTAACCGAGACGGGGGAGTACACTCGGGGATGTTGAATTTCCTGCCAGAGATGGGGATGCCCATGCAACATATCGATCGGATTATCCGCTCCAAGAACGTCTTTACCGCGCAAGACGGCATCGATACCGCCCGCGAGCTGGCGATTGCCATCGCAGGCGACCGTATCGTCGCAGTCGGTGCGCCCGATGACGTGATTGCCGCCGCTCCTGCCGCCACGTTGGTTATCGACTACGGCGAGCAGTTTGTCTGCCCCGGTTTCCATGACGCTCATCTGCATTTCTTCCATACCTCGGTCGGTTCCTCGCCGTACATGCTCATGGATATGGGCACGTCCGAGGCGGCGCTGGTGCAACATGCGCTCGAGTTTTCCCAGGACCTGCCCGACGACGCTTGGGTTGTGACGCAGGGCTGGCGCGATTACCGTTGGGACCCGCCCGAGCATCCAACCAAGGCGTCGCTCGATGCGGCATTCCCCGATCGTCCTTGCGTTATGTATTCGGGTGACGGGCACACGCTTTGGCTCAACAGCCGCGCACTCGAGGCGCTCGGCGTCACGCGCGACAGCGAGCCACCAGCGGGCGGCAGCTACGACAAGGACGCAAACGGCGAGCTCACGGGCATTGCTCACGAGGCGGCTGCCATGCAGCTGCTACCGCGCTGCCTTGAGTGGCTGGGCGAGGATCGCATCGCAAGCGCTTACGCCGATCAAATGAGGCGTATGGCCGAGCAGGGCATCACCTCGATATGCGATATGTCGCTCATGCCCATGCCGGGCTGCGATTTTATCCGCGACGACGTCTACGACAAACTGCAGGCAGCCGGCAAGTTGGGCATCCGAGCCCATCTGTTCCCCACGCTGCTGGATGACCAGTCGCACTTGGAAGAGCTGCAGGCACGTTACGCGAACAATGTGCTGCTCTCGGCACCGGGCTTTAAGCAGTTCTTCGACGGCGTGTCGAGCGAACACACGGCGTATCTCACCGAGCCCTATACCAATCCGCGCTTCCCGGGCGACCAGGGCCGTCTGACGGTTCCCGCCGAGCGCATGCGCAAGCTAGTTCTGGCGGCCGCGGAGCGCGGCCACACCGTGCGCATCCACGTCATCGGCGACGGTGCCATCCATGCCGCGCTCGATATCTTTGAGGAGGCGGCAGAGCTGTACGGCCTGCCCCAGCACGGTCATAACACGCTCGAGCATCTGGAGAACCTCTTGCCCGAGGACATCGATCGTCTACGCAAGCTTAACGTCGTTGCCTCGAGCCAGCCCTGCCATATCACGCTCGACCCAGGTGGTCCGGAGCGCGACCTGGGCTTGGAGCGCAGCCGCATCATGTGGCCGTTTGCAACCTATAAGCAGCGCGGCATCCGCCAAGCCTTCGGTACTGACAGCCCTATCACGCCCGTTACCAGCATGAACGTGCTCTACACGGCCATCACGCGCCAGGACCCCAAAAGCCACTGGCCCGAGGGCGGCTGGTTGCCGAGCGAGCGCATCGATGCGGCAACGGCTCTGCGCAACTACACCCTGGGCAGCGCCTATGCAGCGGGCGACGAGCAAAACCTCGGCAGCCTGGAACCCGGCAAATACGCCGACCTGGTAGTCCTGGACCAAAACCCACTCACCATCGACCCCCAAGAACTTCAAGCCACCAAAGTCCAAGCCACCTACCTAGCCGGCAACCTGATCTACGAGCGCTAAGTATTCATGTCTTACCGTTTAACGCGGCTCGGGCAGCTTATTTTGGGATGGCGCTCGAGCCGCGTTTGCGTTTCGGTGAGGATCCGCCATGTGCGTCCCTGCTCTGTTGGATTTGGGCGCGGGGTTGAGGTGCTGCTCCGTGCGTTCAATTTGGGCATCAGCAGTGAAACCTCATGGTGTTTTGCATACTTCCAGTTGCAGATTGCATAAAAAAGCTGAGATGTTCTTTCCGGTCCTGATGTACCCCCGCCTGGGCCGTGCAAAAAACGGAGTATTCAGCACCGCGAGCTCTGCCGGTGCCGCTGCGGCTGAGTAACGTTACGGAGATTGACGTCATTTTGGGCTCCGGTACGGCGCGAAGTACGCCTATTTGTCCCAACGGGGTCTGCCCACCGACCAAAACCGCCCGCTGAAGGCGTTCTTGGGACCAATAAGGTATGTCCGGCGCGTATGCAGCCGTCCTGGCTTGCTGAATACTCCCAAAAATGCACGGTGCTCCCCAGGGGACCCGTGCGCGCAGCGAAGACCATGCCCACATTCCTATCCGCATCGCCATTTTGCTGCACTGACTTTTCTGAATGCCGGGCCCGAATTAGTTAACCTGGCTCCCGTGTGGCTCCGGAGGGGCGGGGCATAAGGTTTATCGTGAGTTCCGCACGAGCCGAAGGCCACTTAATGTGGCCTTCGTGCGAGCAGGACTGCCCGAGCAGGAAACCTTATGCCCCGCCCCTCCGGAGCCACACGGGAGCCACCGCTAAGTTATCCCCCCGCATTCAGAAAATCTAAGTGCCAAAAAATAAGATTTTTTGACTCCGTGTTGTATAACCCGCCATTCGTGGGTACCATTCAACGCGTACGCAAACAAAAAGGGTTAATTCGCGCGGCATAACCGCGCGGCCCAAAAAGGAGGAGACAAGCATGTCGTCTTTGAAGCCGCTTGCAGATCGTGTTCTGGTCAAGCCCGACGAGGCCGAGCAGAAGACCGCTTCTGGTCTGTATATCGCCAGCAACGCCCAGGAGAAGCCGCAGCGCGGCACCATCGTTGCCGTTGGCGCCGGCAAGGTCAACGACAAGGGTGAGCGCATCCCCATGGACGTCAAGGTCGGTGACGTTGTCATCTATGGTAAGTTCGGTGGCAACGAGGTCAAGGTCGACGGCGAGAAGTATCTGCTGATGCGCGCCGACGACATCTACGCTGTCGTCGAGGCCTAGTCTCGTCAGAATCTCTGATTCGTCTTTGAACGCGCCCGCCGCATAGGACTCGGAAGCGGCGACGCGAGTCACATTTCTTTTGGAGGATTACCTACCATGGCAAAGAACATTACGTTCAACACCGATGCCCGCGCTAAGCTTGCCAAGGGCGTCAACACTCTGGCCGACGCCGTTACCGTCACCATGGGCCCCAAGGGCCGCTACGTTGCGCTGCAGCGCACGTTCGGTGCTCCGACCATCACCAACGACGGCGTTTCTGTCGCCAAGGAGATCGAGCTCGAGGACAACATCGAGAACATGGGCGCTCAGCTGGTGAAGGAGGTCGCCACCAAGACCAACGACACCGTGGGTGACGGCACCACCACCGCAACCCTGCTCGCTCAAGCCGTCGTCAACGACGGTCTGCGCAACGTCGCCGCTGGCGCCAACCCGCTGGCCATCCGTCGCGGCATCGACAAGGCCGTCAACGCCGCCGTCGCCGAGATGAAGAAGCAGGCCAAGCCGGTCGAGACCAAGGAGCAGATTGCTTCCGTCGGTACCATCTCCGCCGGTGACCCCGAGGTCGGCGAGAAGATCGCCGAGGCCATGGAGGTCGTGGGCAAGGACGGCGTCATCACCGTCGAGGATTCCCAGACGTTCGACATCACCATCGACACCGTCGAGGGCATGCAGTTCGACAAGGGCTACGTCTCCGCTTACTTCGTCACGGATAACGACCGCATGGAGGCCGTGATGAAGGATCCGTACATCCTCATCACCGACCAGAAGATCTCCAGCGTCCAGGACATCATGCCTGTTCTCGAGGCTGTCCAGCGCGCTGGCCGTGGCCTGCTCATCATCGCTGAGGACATCGATGGCGAGGCTCTGCCGACCCTCGTCCTCAACAAGATCCGTGGCGCCCTCAACGTCTGCGCCGTCAAGGCCCCGGGCTACGGCGATCGCCGCAAGCGCATCCTCGAGGACATCGCCGTCCTCACCGGCGGCCAGGCTGCCCTGGACGAGCTGGGCGTGAAGGTCGCTGACATCACCGCAGATATGCTCGGTACCGCTAAGTCCGTCACCATCTCCAAGGACAACACCGTCGTCGTCGGTGGTGCTGGCTCCAAGGAGGCCATCGACGCTCGTATCGCTCAGATCAAGGGCGAGATGGAGAACACCACCTCTGACTTCGACCGTGAGAAGCTCCAGGAGCGCCTGGCCAAGCTCTCCGGTGGCGTTGCCGTCATCAAGGTCGGCGCTGCTACCGAGTCCGAGCTCAAGGAGATCAAGCACCGCGTCGAGGACGCCCTGCAGGCAACCCGCGCTGCTGTCGAGGAGGGCATTGTCGCCGGTGGCGGCGTCGCCTTCATGGACGCTGCTCCTGCGCTCGACGCCGTTGAGCTCGACGACCCCGAGGAGAAGATCGGTGTCGATATCGTCAAGAAGGCTCTGACTGCTCCGGTCGCTACCATCGCCAAGAACGCTGGTTTTGAGGGCGCTGTCGTGGTCGACAAGGTTGCCGAGCTGCCCGCCGGCCAGGGTCTCAACTCTGCCAACGGCGAGTGGGGCGACATGATCGAGATGGGCGTCCTCGACCCCGTCAAGGTCAGCCGCGTCACCCTGCAGAACGCTGCTTCTGTCGCCAGCCTGATCCTCATCACCGAGGCTACCGTCTCCGATGTGCCCAAGAAC
>UQWQ01000023.1 GCA_900544755.1 uncultured Collinsella sp.
GCGCACCAGCCCTTGCAGCCCAGGCCTCTTCTAACTGTTGCACGTCCACGCGACACCGTCCCTTAAATAATAAAACTGAACCAAATTAGCCATCCTGGAAGAGCACACGCCAGCGAGCGGGCAGTTGTCGTGGCGAGGTGCCGTGAAAGAGGAGCGACGCGTACTTCATGTACGCGAGCGACGGTTTGAGCGGCAGATCGCCCGGCAGATGCCCGCGCAGCGTCGAGCGGTCCGGCGTTCGTTAGAACGCCGGAACATAATTACCCGTGATATTCGCCGTTGTATTGGATCAACGTTAGATCTTCCACGCCATCGAGCGCGCGGATGGCGTCGGCATAGGGCATATCCACACCGTCCGAGAACACCTCGACGGCCATCTCGACCTTGTCACCGCGCATGGTCTTGGACTTGACGGAAAACTTGGTGCGCCCAAATGCACGCACGATATCGTCGCCGGTGGTCTGACCCGTGTAGTGGATGACCATCATGTACACGCGCGCCTTGTCCTGGTGGCTCGCAAAGCCGGCAATCATCACCACGATCACCACCGCCGTGAGCCCCACGAGCGCATACATACCGGCTCCCGCCGTAATGCCCGTGGTAATGGACCAAAACAGATACAGCAGGTCGAGCGGGTCCTTGACCGCCGTACGGTAGCGGACGATAGACAGAGCACCGACCATACCAAGCGAGATGACCACATTCGTCGAAATCGCGAGCGTGACCATGCAGGTGAGCACGCACATGCCCACGAGCGTTACGGCAAAACTGCGCGAATACACCACGCCGGTAAAAAAGCGCTTGTACACGTAATAGATCAGGATGCCCATGGCGAGCGCCACGAGCAGCGACAGGCCGATCTTGGCAGGGTCGACCTGACCAAACGCCTCCAAGACGGAGTTCTTAAAAAAGTCCCTGGTGCTCATGGTCTAAATATCCCCTCGGTTCTCAAAATCCGATTCCCAGTAATTAAATCCGCGCAGGTAGGCGGTCTTTTCGTAACACAGGCAGTACTTAGAGACCGCCGTGAGTTCGGCCGCACCTGGCGGCACCATATCGCGCACCAGCTGCGGGCAAAACTCGGTAAACTTGACCTCCATCACCAGCTTGCCGGGCTCCAGCACGGGCAACGCGGGCAACGTCGCGTCAAAGATGTCAAAGCTTCCCACCGCCGCACGCACGTTGCTATCAAAGGTAATGCGCACGGTGCCCTCGTCCATCACCCACGGCTCACGCTCGTAGTCCACGATGGTCCGCGGGCGCATCATGTTGCAGATGCACTCGATGTAGAACTCGCGACAGAGCGGATAAGGGCTCCTCAGCAAAAAGTCGTAGTCGCCGGCCAGAATCTGCTCAAACTCGCCACGCGTGAGTGGCGCGTCCTCCTTGTAGATCCAGCTGCCGTACTTCTTTTTGCGCTCGAGCTTAATCACCTTGTCGCCGCCGTTATAGATGCGCACGCGATATTTTTTTCGCATAAGAATACCGGCGTCTTTTTCCTCGTAGGCCGAGTTGCAGTAGTCGTCAAAGTACAGGCTGCGAATGGTGTAAACACCCGCCCGCGCATACTTGTCCAGTTTAAAAACCGGCGCCATGCGGCAGGCAAGCGCAGCGTGCTCGCCCTCGTTAATGAGATATTTGAGCTCGTGGCGGTAACGCTCCTGCGTGGCACGCACAGGCGGAGCCGTAAGGCGCTCAAGCAGCGCGCTAGCCCTCCTCATACGTGTCCTCCACGACCTTACCACCGTCCTGCACGTAAAAACACTTCATGCCGTAGTGTTTGCCGTCGTCGGTCACATAGTAGTCAAACGCATCTTGCGAATAGCCGTCTGAGTTGGTGGCACGCACGCGCACAAAATACTGGCCGGTATCGGGCGCATCGCAGGTCACCTCAGGCAGCAGCACGTCCTCGGCCTTAAAAAACACGTCCTTGATGGCATAGTCACGCGCCAGCTCCACGGTATAGCGAATGTCGCGCGCCTTAAAATCGTAGGACGCATCCCAGTTAATGCGCAGCTTACCGTTATCGATCTGCGGCACGCCAATGTAGAACGGCATGGGCTTTTTATAGCTCTCGCGAAAGCTCTTGTAGTTCTCCTCGATCTCGGAGGGAATCGCCGCGGCGATTTGCTCGTATTGGTCCTTGGTGACAGGCAGATTGTCGATATCGGGCGAAGCAAAGACCAACGATTCGGTAACCTCGCGATAATGTCTAATCATCTTGGCCAGGCGCGCCTCGGTCATATACGAGCGCAGGTCCTTTACGGCGCGGTCGAGCTCACTGCGGAACGATTTGCTGCGCAGCGCACGATTGAATAGCACGTTGCCCCAGTAGTTGCTTACGCCGCGCTCCCAGCTCGCATAGTCCGAGAACCCGGCAAGAGAAAGCTCCAGCTTACGCAGCATTCCGTCGTTATCCCAATCTAAAAAGTACCAGGTATTTGAGTTGAGCGGGCTGTACAGATAACAGTTACGGTTCTGAGTATCGCAGTTGCCCGTCAGGATCTGAAACGCCAGCCAATAGACCAGATTCTCGGTATCAAAGTAGGTGTCGAGCACGTTATCGATCTTTTGCGATTCGTCGTTGAGCGCATCGAGCATCTCGATGAGCTTGGTGTGGTCCGAATCGCCCTTAATCTCGAGCATGCCCTCGAAGTTTGCCTGGTTGTAGTCGGGATCGTCGGCAAGCTTAATGGTGTCCTCGTAGCGATGGAAATCAAAGCTGTTCACCTTGTACAGGTGCCCGCTCTTATCCAGGCCATGTGCCTTAAGCGCCGTCTTGTTGAGCTGCTCCACCTGCGTAAACAGGCCGTAGTCCTCAAAGGTATCGTTGGACTTTTCGGTCTGGTCGCACACCCACAGATGCACAAACTGCGTGCGCAGGCCCATCATCTGGGGAATTCCGCGGATAAGGTCGTAGGCCATCTTGTTGCGAAAACGCATACCCTCGCCCATGTGCTTGTTGAGCGCAATCGCGCGCTGCTGGCGCCAGGTACCCTTGCCTTTTTTGAGCTCCACCTTGTAATTCTTTTGCGTGTAGGAGCTCGATGTCTGGCCGCGCACCTGCACGGTGGCATTGGGCGCGTCCTCGCCATAGCCAACCTCGCCGGCCACCGGGCCGTCTTCGTCGCCCGGCTGCAGCAGGCCCATAACCTGATAGCGCGTCACGCCCATGTCGGCATAGTCATACACCGAGTACGTGTTGATCTCGGCCCAGCTATGGTCCGTGTTCTCGGAGCTGTTGCCGCGAGAGACCGTCAGATACATGGTCACAATGCCCGAGTCATCATAGACCTCGTACAGCTCGTCCTTATCGCGCAGATGCTTGGACTGGTCGGAGGCCTCGGCCTT
The DNA here is from genome assembly GCA_900544755.1 of uncultured Collinsella sp. Lineage (GTDB taxonomy): Bacteria > Actinomycetota > Coriobacteriia > Coriobacteriales > Coriobacteriaceae > Collinsella. Next base: position 3,352 of record UQWQ01000023.1, read on the forward strand.
TTTAATCTTGTCCTGCTTTTTTACCTTATTTGTCGAGGATTCGTCCTGAGATGAGCAGCCCGAAAGCAGCAGCGCGCCGGCAGCCGCCTCGATCAGACAGCGGCGAGACATCAACTTATCGATCATCAGAACCTCCCCAATGGTTGCGATACACACGGACCACCGTGCGCTCAAACGCGCCGTGCGGCACGCCCTTGCGGCGGCACTCCTCATAGCGCTGCTCGGCACGGTCGAGCAAGCGACCCAACTCCGTAAAGCGACCCGTTTTGTCGGTCGCCACCATGGGCTGCTGACTCAGGATACGATACGGTAAGTTGGCAGTATAGGTATCGAGCCGCAACAGCGCCACGATAAAAAACACCGCCGCACCCAACAAAAAGCCAAAGCCATAAAACTGCTGCGGCAAAAGCAGCGACACGGCAGTCGCCAGCCCGGCCACACCGGCAAACAGGCCAGAGGCCAGCACGGCTCCCTTGTAGTCGGTAAAGTACAGCAAGATGAGCATCACCGTATTGCCCACGGCATACAGGCCATAGCCCACGCATAGCGTGCGAAAATACCCGTGCATAAGGTTGTTAAAGCCCAGCGGTAGGGCCGAGAGTACCGTGGTCTCGAGCGAGATGACCGCCGCGGTCACAAACAGCTGCTTGAGCGCGCAAAAGCGCAGTTCGCTGTTGAGCGTGGAGAGCATCTCCTCCTCGGCCACCACAATATCGCCCACCACGCCGCCGTCGTTGAACAGGCTGTAGTAGTCACGGTAGCGCGGATAGAAATTGACCTCGACCGACACCACAAAGTTGACGGTCGTGACGAGTGTGGTCAAAAACGCAATGAGTGCCGGAACGTCATGGTAAGGAGCCCCGTAAAACAGGCCTTTGATCTGCACGCCAATAGGGCCCGCCCAGATAATAACCAGGTGTGCGAAAAGCCCCAAGTTGGTAAACAGCCCCGTAAGCGCAAGCGGCATAAATTGGTCGAGCCAGCGCAAAAAACGCCAGGGACTCCGGTCACTCCGTGGAAAATACCGGTACAGCAGTACCACATCCCAGGCAAGCATGACGCCGTAGCCTAGGGCGATTGACGCCAACAGGCCCTCGACCGGCGGCAGTCCCAACGCCAGCGCTGCCAGGGCGCACAGGCACGCCACGCCAATGGCGGCCGCAAAGCTGCACAGAATGCCACGATAATCTTTGATGGCCGTGAGATAGCTCATGCCGTTCCAGTTGACGATCATAATGTTGAACAGCCACAGGCATAGCAGCCCCTGCAGCAGCGTGGCCCCCGAGAACAGCAAAAAGACGCCGTAGAGCACCATGCCCGCAACGAGCACGATGGCATTAGATCCCCAAAACGAAGGCAGGATCTCATCCTCGCGCTCGGCAAAGAGCATGTCGGCCAAAAAGCGCGTGACCGGCATGGAGAAAAAGCTTGTGAGCGTGAGCGATGCCAGCAGCGTATAGGTCACCATGCACACCAGCAGATCCTGGTTGGCGCGGCCCACACCCCACAGACCGCACAGCACCAAGATACCCACCTGGAGCAGCACGCCAAGCAGCATGGGGCCCGTGCACACAATGCCGGCGTAGCCATAGGCGCGCATCGTGGCAAACAGACCCTTGCGCCTAAACAGGCGTTTGAGCTCAAAACCGATTCCGGCCACCGGCTACTCCCCCTCTCTGGGCAGGTCAAACGCGCGCGCCGTCTCGTCGTACAGCGCGCGATAGTTGGCGAGCATCTGCTCGTGCAAAAAGTACGTGGCAACGCGACGCTGGCCACGCTCCCCCATCTCAATGCGACGGGCGCGGCTTGTGCACATGCGCTCCATGGCATCGGCCAAGCCCTTGCGATACATAGGCGGCGTCACAAAACCCGCCACGCCAAAGTCGTCGCCCGGGGCGCCTTCGAGAAGCTCGCGACAGCAGCCCACCTCAGTCGTCACGCTGGGACGGCACGCTGCAAGCGACTCCAGCACGCTGAGCGGCTGGCCCTCGGAGATGCTCGTCAAAATGGTAAAGTCGAGCTTTTCCATGTACTCGACCACGTTGACGCGGCCGGTAAAGATCAGGTCGCGCACGCCCAGGGTATCGACCAGCGCGTGGCACTCGGCACCGTACTCCTCGTCGTCCACGCCGCCCATGATGTGCAGACGCACCTTGGGAAGGCGCTCGTGCAGCTCAAAGAAGGCATAGATCATGGTCTTGACGTCCTTGATGGGCGCCAGGCGCACCACCGCGCCAATGTCCACCCAGTCGTCATCGGGCTTTAAGGGAATGTCCTTAAAGCGGTCGAACTGGATGCCGTTGGGAATAACCAGGCATTTACCCGCATCGCAGCCCATATCGATCTGCGTCTTGCGGGCGTTATGGAACAAACTCGTCACGCGGAAGGCGCGGCGGTAGATCTCCTCCGAAAGCAGGTAGAAAAAGCGAATCCAGCGATCCTTAAACGACGGCACCACCCAGTCGGCGCGAATGATCTCTTCCTCGCGCTCGCGGGTATAGATGCCATGCTCGGTCAGCAGCACCGGCGCATGGTGAACGCTTGAGCCCAGGCAGGCGAGCAGGCCACCGTAGCCGGTCGAGATGGCATGGTACACATCGGCCACCGGCACCTCGCTGCCCAACAGGTAGAGCACGGGAAGCAACATGGAGCGCATGGTGTGGAATGCATCGGCAAAGGGCGTGTAGGGGTACTCGGCCAGGCACACATCGCGAAAGATATCCATAAACGTGCGGCTCTGCAAAAACGAGAGCGGATGCACGCGACGGCGGTGGAAGATATCGAATAACACGTCCCAGTCCGGATTGGAGAGCGACACCAGACGGCGTAGCGCCTCGCGCTCACGGTCGTTAAAACTCGCTTCATGTTGCTCGCCCGAAAGCCTCAGGGCATCGTCCAGGAACACCTCGCGCACCTCGACCACGTTGCCGGGCAGCTCGTAGACAAACTTGCCGCGGTCGGCAGCATGCGCGCCGATCACCCACAGCACAAACTCGTGCTCGGGCATGGCCTGGATATAGCCATGCATCCAGGTAGACACGCCGCCGTGCACATAGGGGTAGCAACCCTCGAGTACCAAGCAGATTCTCATCTGTCGCCACCCTCCTTGCGTGCAATGGTCACCGTCTTGTCCGTGGCTTTAACCAGGTACAGATCGCCCGTCAGATGCGTAATCTCGCCACCCGTGACTGCACCCGGCTCGCCGTTGTTGGCGCGGAACATGAGCCACGCCTCGTCGTGGAAATTGCCCAGGCTGAGCGTCCAGGCATCCGCACTGGTATCCACACTCACCGTCACGGACGAAAAGCGCTGGATGGCGCCCGAGCATTCCGAACCGGTCTGACGCCGCAGGTCGGGCGCAGACTTGCTAAGCCAGTCCAGGTAGTCTGTCAGGCCGCCCTTGTAGACCTCCCAGCCCTCCTTGGCGCCGCGATCGGGATCGAGCAGGTCGTCCGGGTGCATAAAATGCGTGCTCACATAGTGCATGTTTAGCTCGGACACGGCAGCCAGGCGCATATAGGAATCGTCGACCATGCCGCCCGAGACAATACGCGGCTGCTCCACAATGCCATCGCTCGCCACGCCAAACTCCTGAACGTAGGGCAGATCGGTGCCATCCTCAAAATACGTACTGGCGATGGTCTTAATGCGCGGAACGTCGGTGCCGATAAGCTTGCGCACACGGGCCGAAAGGATATTTGACGGCGGCACGTAAACCGAGCCGTGCGCGTTGGGCAACACCTCATCTTGGAAGGCGATAAGCTCGTTGAGCGATGCGACGAGCGTTTCCTTGTTCTTCCAGGTCTTGTAGTCATACAGCGTGCCGTAATCGGTATCCCAGAGCGCCAGAGGCTGATGGTTGTAGCCGTGAAAGCCCAGCTCTCCGCCCATCTGCAGCAGCATGCCGCCAAAGTAGCGAAACTGCGTGGTATCGGCCTGGCGCGCAGGCTCGGTCTGGTTGACCGCGTCCTCGTAGTTTTCGATCATCACGCCGGTATAGCGAATGCCGTATTTTTGCGCGAGCTTTTGCAGATCGGGCCACCAGACCTTGGTGTAAAAATCCGCAATGGAAAGGCCGTAGTCACGCTTGATATAAGTACCATCGCCCGAGGGCACGGGGCTAGGAAAGTCGTCCAAATAGAACACGGCGCTGTTGATGACCGGATAGGCCGTGGCATTGCCCAGAAGGCTGATCGCCGCGGCGTAAAAACCGCGCATGACCTTGTCATAGATACCGATATTGCACACCACGGTGCGACCGCTACCGCAGTCATTCGACCAAATGAGCGGGGCGCCCGCATCGCCGGTCTTAGCCCACACACGAGCCGTCTCGCGCAGCGAAACCGAAAGCGACGAATCAAAGGGGTCCGAGAGCTCGTAGCGCTCTCCCCCGCCCAGCATAAAGTCCTCGCTCGGCACAATGCTTTCGGCTTTTACATAGTCATATCCGGCAGATTCAATGCCAAGCTTGGGAGCAATCACTTGCAGATAGCCCGAGTTATCCGGAGGCATGGCGAGCATAAGCGAACCGCCGGCACTCACCCAACTCATAATGTCGCTCAGGTGCGTACCGAGCCCATCGAGCGACGGCATGAGCAAAATCACGCGATCGTAGGAGGTCAGCGAGGGAATGGCATCCGCGCCGTCCAGCGCAAGGTCCACGTCGCGGTGCGCGATCTTCATGTCGAGCAGAATCTGGTCGAACTGCTCCTTTACGTCCTCGACGCCAGCTTGATCGGAATCGGTAATGACCAGGCACGTGGGCTTTTGGCCAAATATTGCCGAGGAGGCCGGAACCGCATCGTTGGCGGCAAGCATCCCCAGCTTATGCTGGCCCGCACTGTACTGCACGCCGGCGCGCTCCACCAGCAGCACGGCCGCCATGGCAATAAAGACCGCCCACACCACAAGCAGCCCCATCCAGCGAAAATGGCCCGCACGGTCGCGGATATGCTGTACCACGCTCATCGGGCCTCCTCTCCGTTGCGCCAAAACGCCAGTTCCTCGCGGTTGGCGGCGCTCAAGTATACATGCTGTTTGTCAATCGCATCGATCACGCGGTGGACCTCGTCACCGTCGCGGCGCATCACCGCAAGGCGCAGACAAAGCATCCAAACCTCCTGCTCCTCGGGCACATCGAGCACCAGCTGGTCGGTCACGGCCTGCGCCTCGTCGATCTGTCCGACATCGGCCAGCGCCGTCGCGTATCGAATGCGAAGCTCAAGGGTGTCCTCGCGCTCGCAGCGACGCGCAAGCAAACGCGCGTACTGTTGGCGCTGAATCTGAGCCACGCGCCCCTCGGCCAGGCCCGAGCCCAAGTATTCACCAAGAAAATCGCAGTATTCGTTGAGGTTTTGCGCGCTCGGGTCCGTCTTAAAGGCACGCTCCAGCTGCTGCAGTTTAAGGTCGGACTCCTTGGAGATCTGCACCACCGCCGTCGCGGCATAGTGAGCCACCTCAACGTCGTCGTTAAGCTTAGCCGCCTGCAGCTGCGCCAGGTAAGCGTCGGGCTCCTCGGTGAGCATGGAGAGCATTAGGCGGCGCCGTTCTGCCGGGTCGTTGATGATGAGCGCCTCCTCGAGCGGCACTACGCCTGCATCGTCCTCACCACTCGGTACCGACATACTACGATGCAGGTCGTCGTTGAAGCGCAGCGACTCCAGCGCAGACTCTTTCAGCCCCTCGCCAAACGCCGTTCCGCGGACCGATAGCAGAACCACCAGCAACGGGCCCCACAGCGGCACCAGCACTATCACAGCCAGCATATGCCCGCGCACCGGCAGCAGGCCCAACTTCATAAGCGTCCACAGCACCAGGCAAACCAGCGCATGAATCAGCAACAAGACGGCGGCAACGACAAGCGAGATCAAGCGGCACCCCCTCACCATCACCGGTGTCAGCAATATGCCGCAGCAGCGCCACGATGTCCTCGCCGTCGACGGGCTCCACCGCAAGCTGCTTTGCACTCAGGCGCTCGCGGATAATGGGCAGATCGCACGCCTTTGCCTGGCGCATAAGCAGGTAAAGCACGTCGCCGTCGACCAAGCCCGCCGCATCGCTCTCGCGGATTGCCGACCCAATTGCGCCCACCAGCTCGCCGACAGGCTCCATGCCCGGTACCACGCGCAGGAGCAAAAAGCTGCCCATCTTGCCATCTGCCAGCGCCTGCTCGGCCGCGAGCTCTTGGCCAAAGGCAGCCTGTTTGAGCACGCAAGTGCCGTCAACGCAGCGTTTATCCTGTGCCACCGCCTCATAGTCAAAGGCACGGCCCAGCGCGCTTTCGACCAGGCCGCACAAGATGCGGAACAGGTTTTGGTAATAGAGCGTCATTTGGTTCTGGGCCGCACAGCGCACAAAGATCAACACGGCGGGCGCCCCGTCACGCTCGATCGTGTATCCAAACATGGGAAGCCCCGGCGTCAGCTCGCGGTTCACCCACAGGCTCGAACGACCCCCGTCGCCTAAAAGGGGCGCAAGCTGCTCAAGCGTAAGCGAGCGTGCGGCATCTTCGGCAATCGCGGGACTTGCTGCCACCAGGCGTGCAAATGCTCCGCCAGAAACATGGTAGATCGTCACCGAATCGTTCTCGAGGATCTCGCCCAGAAGCTCGCAGCACTTGCGATAGATGTCGCGTGGGTTGAACACGTCAAGCTCCTGCGTCACGGCAAAGATCTTGCCAAAGCTGTCGTGGCGACCCACGATCTGGCGCCTGTACGCACGCTTGTCCTCGATCGCGTCGTGGTAGAGCTGCGTAAGAAACGTATTGCGGTTGCGCACGAGCTTGTTTTGATCGCGCTCCGCCCTAATGGCTTCGCTGTTACGCAGCTGCACATAGCCGCACACGGCACCCACAACAAAGTACGCAATAAACGGCAGCCAGTTGGACGGCTCGTAGAAAAGGCCCTGGAAGGTATAGCCGTACTGAGTAAAGTAGCTCGCGGCCAAACCCACCGACGCCAGCAGCGCCGCAACCAGGCCAAAGTCCAAGCCATACAGCGTGCCGATGAGCACCACGTAGAGCAGGCGATAATCGAGCACGTTGAGCTGGGTCGATTGGGAGAACAAGCGCTCCAGCACTTCAAAGAGCACCCAGGCGGCTGCCGTCTCCAGGCATTTGACAGGCAGCGTGCGCATTTGAATGCGGTCGATGGCCGCGCGCAAGGGGTTGACCTTCTTTGCGCGACCAGCATCCCAGCGAGCCTGAATGGTCGAGAGGTCGCGCAGCAAGTCGTAGCGCTGAAACCAGCCATAGCGCACGCGAGCGACGTCGCTGGCGTGCAGGGCGTAGCCGGCAGATTCGCCATAGGCAACTGAGAGCCCTGGGAACAGCGCCTGAAGGGCCTCGCCCACCTCACCCACCGTGTGATGGAAGGTATCGGCTACATCGAGCGTCTCAAAGTTGCCATCCCAGCTGTCGAAGATACGGCGTACCAGCACCGAAAGTTCCTCGGCACACAGCAGCGGAAACGCCGCATCCTGCGCGCCCTGCAAAGCGGCCGATCCGGTTGAGCATGCGTCGAACATCGGCACCAAAAACGGGTCCTCCAGCGCGGCAGACGCGGTATACAGGAACGGCACGCGCAGGATCTTGGTCTGAACGCCCTCGCGAGCAGCGTAGTAGCGGCACAGGTCGTTGGCTGCGTGCGCGATAATGCCCTTGCCCGTTCGCCCCGCGGCATCGGCGGCACCCTCGGCACCCGCGGGCCCCGCTACATACAGTAGTTGGACCCGGCGACCCGCGCACGTACGAAAGACCGAGCGCAGCAGCTCGATATCGCCCACGGTATCGGTATGCGGGGTAAGGAAATTAGACAGGTAGACCACGCGGTCGAACTCGTAGGCCTGATCCAGGTGCTGGAGGAGCTCTTTCCACGAGGCATGGGGCGACGACTCGTCGCGGCGCGCTTCCGCGGCAGCGACGACCTTAACGTGGTCCCCGGGGAACGCCTTGGCGCAAAAGTCATCGTCAACATATGCGGTGTTGCCAACAACCAGCACCTCCATAGCGCACCCTTCCTCTAAAATCCACTTCTGTCATAGTCAAACATGCGTATTTTACGCTGTCAACGCGAGCTGGAGCGCCTTTAAGGCTGTTTTAAGAACTTTTTTAGAGGATGTGGGGACATCGAGAGTGCTAAATGAGCGACCAATTCGGAAGTGCGGTGAAAAACCGAGGCCTGTCGACCAGGCCCCTGTTTTGGGCATCCGCGATCTGCGGTTTTGTTGCCTGAAATCGGGCTATGCTCGGCGAGTTTCGATTTTTCTCCGCACTTCTCCTACGCACCGGATTTGCAATCGCGCATCACAATCCGCCAATCGCCCTAACCGGAAAGCCAATCCACAGACTCGACTAGCCAGCCAGATACGGCCCGATTACATCGAAAATTTCGCCCACCTTAGTTGCAGGGTTTTGCGCAGATGGCTTAACGTTACCCAGCCCCCTATGGTATGTGACGAGGCGCCCAACACGCTGCAATGCCTCGCCTCGTTTGCCGTCCACCACCTCGAACAGCCCGTCCAAGTTCTTGCGGTACTCGATGCCCAGGTCTCTCGACATCTCCTGCGCGAGGGCATGCTGGCAGTCGGACGCGGACATATGCGCGGTCGTGTAGCGAAAGTGCAGAAGAGGCCACAGTTCGAAGCAGGGGTTCGACCACAACGCATGGAAGGTCCTCGAACCATCGGAGAGCTCGTCGCATTTGCGCTCCATCGCGTCAAAGTCGGACGCAGGAAAGTCATCCTTGTCATACACGAGCCACACATGGTCGAATGTCTCGGGCGCATAGCGGCAGTGTTCGACGGCAAAGTCAAGTAGGTCAAGTGTGTGTTTGCCGGTCCCCTTAACGACAATGGCAACCTTACGCTCGTTCGCCGCACCCAACGCCGCACGCACACCCTCAAAGTAGCGAGGCTCGGTCTCCTTGCCCTCGCTCACTACAAGATGACGCGTCATCTGAACCATGCGCGAGCGGCCCTCTCGCTTGCCGCTACGCCAGTCCTTCGACTTCTTCGCCACCATGCTAATCCCACTCCTCGATGCGGGTGAGATACGGATCGGCGCCGTAGCGACCAGACAGGTATTGCTTGTCGAAAGCCGCGTTCTTGCTTACCAGATTACCGTTTGCCTCGTGGATGTCGGCGAGAGACCACAGTTGGCTCGCCTCCCCCTCGCCGCGCGCAGCGAACCATATCTCGTCACGGCGAAACACATCGTTTCGCATGGTTGACACATCCTGGGACGAGAAGATGAGCTGCGCGCCACTCTTGTTGACCTCAGGATCCTTAAACAGCAAAATCACATAGCGAAGAAGCTTCGGGTGCAGTTTGGCGTCGAGCTCGTCTACCACAACGGTGCCACCACGCTCAAGCGCTGTCATCAGATACGCAGCCAACCCCATGAGCTTCTGGGTTCCGGCAGATTCCTCGGATAAACGCAGCTCGTACGCCTTGCCGCCCACCTCGTGCCTCACGAAGACGCGCTGGCCGCGCCACTCCGGCGCCCTCTCCACTCTGAAGCCATCAATACGTACATCAACGGCGCGCAAAAAACGCGTGACCTCGGGTGAGTCATCCTCATCGAGCAATTGTTCGAGCATCTGCTCCAGATAGGAGCTGTTATAGTTCAGGAACACCCCGTCAAGAAACCAGCTGGCAGCCTCCTTGACCACCGGCGCGTCAAAGTTGATGCAGAGAAACGACAGGTACGGCAGCCTCGGATTGAATCTCGCAGCCGTCACGAGCTTACGCAGCGTGGGACCGAGTTCAACCTCTGCGCCCTCACGCTCGAACAGCATCGCCGTGCGTGACGCTCCCAATTTTCGCCGCCACAGGCCTTCAGACACGATCTCGTCCGCATGCACGGACAGGGCATAGCGGTACTCGTGCTCACCCGCGCGATAGTAGAGCTCGAATTCGGTGGGCTCAGCAGCCGACACTTCATCGAACTCAAACGCAGAGCAACGGGGTATCGAAGGGCGGTTACCCTCTGGCGCATCAGTGCTGGCAGACAGCAATCTGATCGGCCTGGCCACCGCCGAACGAATGTAGTCAAGCGCCTCGAGCAGGTTAGACTTGCCGCCAGCGTTAGGCCCGTACACCGCAGCCACCGGAAGAAAACTCTGCCCGTCAGGGCACTCTATGAGGGAGCGCTCGAACTCCCTCATCGATGTTGCCTGCATGGAAAGCTCAGCCTCGTCGCGATAGGATCTATAGTTCCTGAAGGTGAACTGGCAAAGCATCGTCCTCAACATTCCTTTCATTATTTTGAAAAGGTATTTCAGGGTTTTTCTTTGATTATAGACTTTAAGCAGGCTAAATCAAGTGTTTGCTACACCAATGACAGCAGGCGCAAGGTGCCAAACCGCCCATACTCGACCATCCCATTGCCGAAATGGCGTTTAGCTAGAACATCACACATTACATGCATGAAAAAAGGGCAACACTATTTAACAGAAAGTATCACCCTTAAAGCTCCCAAAGAGCTTCTGTATTGCGATATATACTATACACCTCAATGAAATGAAGCATTATACCGCACGACCTCGTTTTCAAAACGCCCAAATATGCGTTCCAATGCGAATATCGAATCGACAGCATCGTTTACAACCTTCACCACAATGAAGAAGTCATTTAGCGACAGTGGGCACACCATTACGGACCGTTGTCGCTATGGAACCGAATCCTCATCCCCTCGGTGGGAAGGGATCGTGGCCATGGGAATCCCTTGCGCGGATTCTTCCGTCGCCACGATGGACGATCAGCTCCGACTCTTGATTGGAGCAGATGCGTCGACCGAGCTTTATCGCCTCGCTCTGGGTCGTCGTAACGAAAGAAGCGCGACATGCCCCTTCGCCCTTAACCTGCCAATTGCCATCCGAACGCTTCGTAACGTGCTGATTTCTGCCTTTCATACTCACCTCGCCTTCAACTCTGAACTCGCCGATATGTCTACAGCATGAGATATGCGACAGATACCTTCGTGCCGTTTTTCAAAAGTGTAGCCACTGGCGCGGACATAAAATGAAGCGCGCGCAACGAGCACGTTGATCTTTTTGTCTTCTGGCAGCCCTGCAAACCAAAGCGTAAGAGCAGAGAGGGTGCTGAAGCTCGCACCCAAAGAGGCTCATATCGACGACCTGATGGACAGGCGCCTCTGTATGAACGCAGCCGACTACTGCCATGATCTTCCCGGCGAGCAGGGCAATCCGCTGGAAGTGTCTTTAGCGTACGGGATGAGCATCTACGCCAACTGGCTCCTGCCAAGCGACACTGCAAAAAGTACCGTCGTGATTAGCAAGCGAATGATTGAAGGGTACGGGTGCGCGCCGACTGGATTGGCGTCGTAAGGCGTAGCCACTTCAAGTCGCTTCTTCATCGAAGGAACGACTCAAAAAAAATGGCGTACCCATGCACGGTCCCGTCTCCCATGGCTCCCCAACTGCACACCTGGCCGGCGATGCACTCCAAGGCAACCCATATAGTCTCGTTATCAAAACGCGCCAATATGCGCACCAACGCGAGCGCCGAATGATCGGGTCGCAACCGGTCAAGTATCGCCTTATGGCCAACGAGAACAACCCTGGCTGCAATGTTAATGTTCACTAAAAAGTGGTTCGAATGGTTACCGGGAAATGAACACTGTGAGCACGAACAATTGAGCAGCTTGATCAAGATGGCCGTATCCCCTGGACGCAGACGCAACATGCGGTCAATGGACGCCGACGATGCCTTGAGGCTCGATATCGCCCGAAGGCCCCACGCTAGCCGCAACACCGCAAACAAGTACGCCGACATGGAGGTCATATCGCTGTGGCGGCCGTCTGGAAGGTCGTCCCGCCGAGCTTCGGCACGCTGAGCTCGACCTCCCCCCTGCCCCGGTGACGAGCTTTTTGGCGTAGTGGCCGCAGCGGTAGGCCTCCCGGCCCGCCGTTCTCTCGTAGCGCTCGGCCCCGACGAGCTCGGACGCCTCTTCGTCGAGCGGCGCGTTGAGCGTCTCCTCGACGGCGCGACGCCGCCACCGTGACGGCCATGTACCACGCGGCGGGCGACATGCTGGCGGGGTGCTGCCCGAGGGCGGCGGCGGTGCTGGAGGAGGCCGAGCCCGACGCGCTGACCTACCTCGACTTTCCGCCGACCCACTGGAAGCGCCTGCGCACCAACAACGTGCAGGAGAGGACCAACCGGGAGATAAAGCGCAGGTCACGCGTCGTGCAGGTGTTCCCCTCCACGGGCTCGCTGGTGAGGCTCGCGGGCGCGATCATGTGCGAGCAGAACGAGATATGGCAGGAGTCCAGGTATTTCTCGGAAGTAAGGATGAACGAGCTCTACGACGACGGTCGAACTCGGGGTATCGACGGTCCCGTCGATTGGGCACGGCTTGAGGCGGAGGCCAGGGGGATGCTCGAATCCGGCCTCGAGCTTGCGGACAGGGTCGAGGCCGCATAGGATATCAACCGTGTTCCAGATTCCAGGACGCCGGGCCGACTCGCTTCGGATCGGGCGCTACACCAACTTTCTCGACACTACCCAAATCGTCAACGATATCAGGCGAAAGCCCAAAACGAACATCGTTATAAGAGCCATAAATATTCATAGTCATTAGCTACTAGTCTCTTTATTACTCAGAGGAATAGTCAAACGAATTGAAACAGGTACTAAAACGCCGCTACTCCTCTTCCGCAATGCTCTTAAGGTAACTAACTTGTTTCGTACGAAACAAAGCCACCTGCATGAGAATGTCATCGCACATGCGCGCGGCGGCGTCTTCGTCATTCTCAGAATACCCCGTCTCCGTAGAAGCATTTCGAACAAGCTCGTACCACCGCTCTTCTTGCGACTGGAGCTCAATCACCAAATCATTAAACGAGCCCCAAATTTCATGATCAAGATAAGCTTGGTATCTTAGACTCGTGTCCTTCATCTCGGGCACCAACTCCAGAATACGAAGAATATATTTCTTCTTATCTTCAGTGAAAGGCCGATCAATCAAGCTGTCGCGCGCATCTTGTATAAGCGGAATAAGCTCAGCAATTTGCACATCGACCTTGTCATAGAATGCCATCTCACGTTCAAGCAGAATTTGTTTTGCCATAGCAGATCTTGATAACTTGGCCTTATATCTTTCAAGCCGCTTATCAAAAACACTTGTTACGGTTTTATTTGCATAGGCATCGACGGCATCTTTAATTAGAAGCGGGATAAACACAAGTAGTCCACCAAATATGCCAGGGGCCAGAATAGACAAGAATTCAAGAAAGTTCATAAGATCAAGACCGTCCCGCCCCTAGCCAATATCCGTAGACAAGCTGTCCAATTATTACAAGTGTATTATTCAACATCGAATGCAAGCAAACTCCAGCCTATTGGTATTCTAACTGTCAAGAATTTAAATAACCCACTTAGAATAAATTGAATCGAATTCCTTCAGCAAATCTAAAAGATCATTGATTTGGGTTCGAATTTCATAACAATCAATAATCTTTTTTGTACCAATGGCACTTGTATGAGCACAGCGCCCGCGAAGAGCGCCGAATGAATTAAGAGCCGGAATTAGATCATCGGAAAATCTAACATCAGTCAATGAAAACGGGCTGAATAAGGAATTTAAATTATTCTCTTTAATGCCGTTGTTCGCATTAATCTGTTCGTTTCGTATGCCAAGAAACGCCTTAGATGCGTTTTCCAGTGAGCTAGGATTGCCTTTTAAAACCTTTTTATCGGAACCGGCTGCAAATAGAAAAGCACTTGAAAGCTCGGAGTAACGCGCTTCTTCAATTTGAGCCAAAGCAACAGCACCCAATTTGCGCGACAAGCCCTCAAGATAGGTTTCAACTTCTGCATGCGTTAATAGAACGCAAGCAGAAGCATCGATTTGCTGATTATCACTATAATTCCCAAGAGGGTCGGATTCCTCGGGCAGGAAATGACTTGCAAGCGAGCTAACCCTGTTACGCAAATTAACGTATAGTGGACTGCACAACTGTCTTCCCATCCCCACCAAAGCTGAGCGTATTAACAGAACATTCAATGGTTTCATGCAATTGTTTTGCCCATAAATCAACACGAGAAACTAGTGCAGTCTTTGTTTTGGTAGAAACCGTACATTGAGATATATAATCCGGAGAGGACAAAATTCTCTGAAGTGACATTGCCACCTCGGCTTCATGATCTGATATCGCCTTTCGAACTTCTTCGTCATTCAAGGGATAACATAGGGAATCGAACACAGCCCTATTAAAACTCGGTTTTTTCTCTCTTTGAATTAGAGAAAAAACCGGTACCGCTAATCCCCCATTTTTGGCCGAGACGATCTCATAAAGCGATTTACATGCAGAAATCGTGGCCACCGCTTCGGATGCCATAGCCTCGTATTGCGTGGGATCATCGATTAAATTTAGCCATTGCGTCGTAGAGTCAAGGAACTCCTTTAAGTTGCCATTGTACAAAGAAGGCCTATACACGACCCCGCAATACCTTGTCAGCATCTCAATGTCCCTCATGCGAAAGTCTTCGCAGTCAGCGGACTTGCTAAACAACTGAGCAAAAGTAAAATCACGCTCGGTAAATTGCGTCGCATATTTTGTGAAACTACCCGGAAATAAAGCACTACGCAATTCCTGAGTATTAAGCGAAACGCTTCCTGAATTCAGCCTATAAAAAATGGAATACAAAACGGAATCGTTATCCCATCCAACAAGCCTGACCGCCCTGATCGTTGCGTTGTCTAGAGCGTCTTTATAGTCTCCCTCGAGTTCTTCATACTTCAAGCCCTTAAGGTTCGTCAATAAATCGGGCTGAGAAAGCGGAAGATGATTTTCATAAAAATCTAAGACGCTAAGGAGGCGCTGCTTGCCATCAAGAACAAGATACTTCCCACGGCTATTGGGACTTTGCGCAATTACGATTTGCGGAACCGGAATGCCCAAGATAAGCGACTCGATAAAAGCAGACTTTTTACGAGCATCCCAGACTTGCCTTCTTTGAAAGGAGGGAGACAGATCAATATTGCCTTTCTTAATTTGACCGTAAAGCGTCTCCACGGTCCAATCAGAAGATGAAACGGAGAGGCTGTTAAACTCGCTAGCAGTCGCCCCAAAGTCCTCTTCAGATTCAGTATTACACGAATCAAAGCCTCTCTGCAATTGTTCATCAAGAGTAAACAGCATGTCTCTGTCCAATCGATTAGCTTAGAGCAATTTAAATCTAGTTTGATATTACCAATCTGACTCACGTTTACTAAATACAAATAAATGTCAATGCGAGAGGCACCCAGCCCAACCTAACAAGTGGAGCTGCCAGAGCAAGCACTATATGAACTAAAGGGGAATTAGCCTTTCTACTTAAACAAAATCGCCCATTCACCCAACAAAAACCCTCAAGACGTGCAATGCAATTGAAACATAAACGCGCGGGAAAGACTTCTGATAAGAACACATCACGAGGACCCTTTTCAACCACGCCATGAACGAATCCAAGGCATGACGTTTCGCATAAACCAACTAGTTGCTTACGGTCACTTAGAAGTAACCCAGGCTATCACAGAGAAAGCGAAAAGCGAGCACAAATAACGAGCTGTCTAAGTAAGGGAAGTGCGCTCATCCTCAAGGATTGCCCGCCCGACACCTACAAAACAAGATTGCATATACAAGTCTTCGACGATTATGCACAAGGCAGTCAACGGCAACCAGAGCACACCAAGAAATCAGCTTGCGGGGATTCATCGTTGAAGACAGCCCGTCAACCGCAGCTGCAATTGGTCGAATCGTCCAACGCGGGATGCTCAGCCAGTTCCGTTACGAGCCCCAACGCGCCGCCGTGCGCTTATGCAAGGTGGTCAAATGCTCGAATAGCATGCGTGTTTTCGATCCATTGCCAGCTTAAACATATTAACGAAGCACAAGCGCCAAACCCGACGCCGCATCCCCTACTGCCCCTGCGCCCTGCAGCGGGCCTCGGTGGCCTCCTTGGCCGGGCGCCACCAGGGCTCGTTGGCGACGTACCAGTCGATTGTCTGCCTGAGCCCCTCGGCGAAGTCGGTGTGGGCCGGCCTCCAGCCCAGCTCGCGCTGGAGCTTCGTGCTGTCGATGGCGTAGCGGCGGTCGTGGCCGGGGCGGTCGGCGACCCAGTCGAAGTCCTCGGGGTCGCGGCCCATGGCCTCCAGGATCATGCGCAGCACGGTGATGTTGTTTCTCTCGCCGTCGGCGCCGATGAGGTAGGTCTCCCCCATGCGGCCCTTCGTGAGGATGTCCCAGACGGCCGAGGAGTGGTCCTCGGTGTGGATCCAGTCGCGGACGTTCTCGCCCTTCCCGTAGAGCTTGGGGCGGACGCCGTCGACGATGTTCGTGATCTGCCTGGGGATGAACTTCTCCACGTGCTGGTAGGGACCGTAGTTGTTGGAGCAGTTCGAGATCGTGGTGCGAAGCCCGTAGGTGCGGGTCCATGCGCGCACGAGCATGTCGGAGGACGCCTTGGTGGAGCTGTAGGGGCTCGAGGGCTTATACGGCGTCTCCTCGGTGAACTTGGCGGGGTCGTCGAGCGCCAGGTCGCCGTAGACCTCGTCGGTGGAGACGTGGTGGTAGCGGATGCCGTGCTTGCGGACGGCCTCCAGCAGGCGGAAGGTCCCCTCGACGTTGGTGCGAAGGAACGGCTCCGGGTCGGCGATGGAGTTGTCGTTGTGGCTCTCGGCGGCGTAGTGCACGATGGCGTCGTGGCCCGGGACGATCCTATCGAGAAGCTCGGCGTCGCAGATGTCGCCCACGACGAGCTCCACGCGGTCCGCGGGCAGCCCGGCGATGTTCTCGGGGTTGCCGGCGTAGGTCAGCTTGTCCAGGACGGTCACGTGCACGTCGGGATGGTTGTCCACGACGTAGTGCACGAAGTTGCTGCCGATGAAGCCGCAGCCGCCCGTGACGATGATGTTCTTAATCATGGAATTTGCATTATTCAAACACACATCACTTTGAACCAGCCAACATCAAACGATAACTCGAAATCATTTAATAATTAATCAACGATTTTCCAGCACATTCGCAATATATTCACTCGCATGACCATCACCGTAGGGGTTAGACGCATTGCTCATTGCCGCATATTCTGTTTCATCAGAAAGCAGGCGACTAAACTCGCGATAAATGACATCTTCCTTTGTTCCAACAAGTTTTAAAGTTCCGGCCTCTATACCCTCAGGACGCTCAGTAGTGTCTCGCATGACAAGAACCGGCTTGCCAAGACCAGGCGCTTCTTCCTGAATACCGCCAGAATCGGTAAGGATAAGATAACTTGCCGCCATGAAGTTATGAAAATCAAGCACTTCAAGCGGATCAATAATATGGAGTCTTTCAAAACCATCGAGTTCTTCGTGTGCAGCCTTACGTACAAGAGGATTCATATGAATCGGATAGATAGCCTTAGTATCTGGATGCTCTTCCATCACACGACGTATTGCGCGAAACATCCTATGCATGGGTTCGCCCAGATTCTCACGACGGTGTGCGGTAATTAGTATTAGACGAGATCCATTCGCCCAATCTAGTTCGGGATGGGAATATGTACCGCAGACAGTCGTTCTCAGGGCATCAATACCGGTATTACCTGTGACCCAAATCTTTTGCGTCGACTTCCCTTCATCAATCAGATTCTGCTTACTCTTCTCCGTGGGCGCAAAGTAATATTCACTTATGATGTCAACTGCCTGTCGATTAAATTCCTCAGGCCAAGGACTATAGATATCATGCGTACGAAGACCAGCTTCTACATGTCCGATAGGAATCTGCAAGTAGAAACAAGCAAGCGCGGCAGCAAAACTAGTAGAAGTATCTCCATGAACAAGCACGACATCAGGTTTTTCATTCTCAAGAATAGCCTTGAGTCTCAATAAGACATCACTTGTCACATCAAACAAAGTCTGTCCCGGTCTCATAATAGCAAGGTCATAATCAGGCTTGACATTGAAAACGCGCAGGACCTGATCAAGCATCTCACGATGCTGCCCCGTAACAACGACGGTAGTATCAAATTTGTCGGAACGACGCTTAAGCTCATTGACAAGTGGGCACATCTTGATTGCCTCAGGGCGCGTTCCAAAAACTAACAGAACCCTTTTCTTACGTTTCATTTATTTCCCCTGTCTAACTCGATCAATAGCAATTACACCCAAATCAAACTGTAACAGTGCCCCAATCCAACGAATCGGTTTGACCGTCTTGATCGGATTCGCTGTAAATGAATTCACGAAATAATCCTTAGCGCTTAGAAAAACTAAATATTACGAATAATTGGTCCCACAAATCTTCTAGCGAACTCTCTCTCATAAGCATCAAAGCAAAAATGAATAGAAACCACCGCATAAAGAAGTGAATAGATCAATCCTCCAGTAACCAGTGCTGACCAACCATGCCAATCAAAATAAGTCCAAATAGCATTAAACCCAAAAGAGATAATTAGAAGAGGGACTAAAATCGATAGAATATTCTTCCAAAACTGAAAAATGTCCATATCTAACTTTATTGCATAATACCAGTTCATAATAAGGCCATTTCCTATGGCAATTGAAACAGCTGTTGATATGGCTGAACCTATTACCCCGAACAACCTGCATAGAAATATAGAAATAAATACGTTAATTACAGCAATTGCAGCATTCATGTAGCCTCGAAATTGGTATACATCCTTGACCTGCATAATTGTAAGACCCAGATTTTGAATGATATCAACTGTAAATGGCACCATAACTATCATGGCAACCCAATAAGCATCAGCGAAGTCGTGCCCCGCCCAGAGGGTAATAAAATCCTGACCAAAAATCGCAAAACCGCTGAGAACAAGAAATGCAACATAAAAGGAAATTCTTCCAACTTTGATGAAAAGCCGAGAAAGATCAGTAGCTGCATCAACCGAATGAAGCACAATATCAGTAACCTTTGGAAGAAATACAGTAGAAATAGATGTTCCTAAGACCATATAAACAGAGTAAATTTGTGCACCTATCGCAAATACAGCAATTAAGTCGGCACCATAAAAATATCCTAGAATTAGTTGGCCTGATTTCCAGAAAACCTGATCGGAAAAGGCAACCAATATTACCGCCGAAGAAAACAGCAGCATCTCCTTAGCGAGCTTCCAATCCATCCCGTGAAAAGTGAACTTTGCCTTCAAAACATTAGATACGAATATGCGCTGGATTAGAGCACAGAGAAGATTTGTAAGAAAAGTCATGCAAGTAACTAGCAGCGCAGAAGGCCAGAGCCGCATGAACACGACCACGAGCAGGGGCTGAAGAATTGCAGTAACCAATTGAGACAGACGCAGAAAAACAAAATTCTCATGAGCGGTGATAACCGCAATACTAATGATGTTATTCATAACCACAACCATATCTGCGGCCAAAACAACAAACATTAATGACATTTCGTAGAGCTGAGCCGTGCTAAACGAATTCGAGTATGAATAGATGACAATTATCCCCACAAATAGTATTACGACAACCGCAACGAACGAGATAATCCAAAACAGTCTTTTCGCAATTGCAAGAGTATTTTCCATCAATTCAGAATCGTCCTGAAGATATGCCTTGCTATAAAACTTAGTCACGCTCGAAGCAAGAACGGTATTGATTACCGTAAGATAAGCCATAATGGAGCCAACGAATTGGTAGAGACCGTATTCGGCTTGGCCGATACCCCTTAATAAGATGGGTACATATAGCAACTGAACAAGAATCTGAACAATTGAATAGGCATAAGATATAATTACGCCTGCTTTTCTACTGGATTCGATCTTCACACGGGAACCTTTCAAACTCATATTTGAGATACGTAAATCTGAATTAACATAGAGGCATTGAAGTGAAACAGCTTTGCATTTTTACACCTACATATAATAGAGAACATACCTTGAAGCGGTTGTATGAAAGCTTGAAAAAACAAACTGACTCTCGTTTTTATTGGCTTGTAGTCGACGATGGCTCGACGGACGGAACGCAGAGCTTATTTGATTCATTTGCAAAGGAATCAGCTATCGAAATCGAATATATAAAGGTAGCGAATGGAGGAAAACAACGAGCCTGCAATTTAGCTGCAGAAAAATGCACTTCAGAACTGTTCATGTGTGTTGATTCCGACGATTATCTCACACCTGATGCGGTCCACTTCATATTAACGGCGTGGAAAAATGCAGGGGATGTCATTGGAATTGCTACGCCCAGGTCCGCTCGTAACAATCAATTTCCCAGCAACACCACTGCGAAGTTATCATCCCTCTACAGCAAATACGGTTATAAAGGGGAGACTTGCATTGCAACGTTAACGAGCGTTATCAAATCACATCCTTTTTACATAGCCGAAGGAGAGAACTTCATTCCTGAAGTATTTCAGTTTGATCAAATTGACCACGAGTATTACCACCTGCTATGCAACCGAGAAATATGCAAAGGGGAATACTTAACAGACGGTTATACAGCCAACTATAAACGCTTATTGTTAAATAATCCACGAAGTTATGCCGAATATAAAAAGCAGTGCATAGAGTTCAGTGACACACTCATACAGAGATTCAAGGAGACTATTCTTTATCTAATGTGGTCAAAGATTGCCGGAGATAGCATCCTTTTTGCATTTAAAAAAGCAAAGTCTGTTGGCGCCATTTCTCCGGCAATACCATTTGCCGCAGTATTAGAACCATTGTTTAAGAAATACATGAATAGAGCTTAATCATTGATTAGGCTCTATTTTAAGACCATTCAAATTAATTCCGGTTTGCAAAAAAGGCTTTCAATGCTGAAGTCAAAGGCCTGAAGTCATTTGTTTTAAATCCATACTGGAGCCGTACTATTAATCCGGCCAGCATTGGGTTGACCCAAGAATGACGGGTGAGGAAACGACGCCTTTCTTTCAGCAAACCCCGCTCAACCTCATCGATCCAAGACCCGTTAAAATGATGTATGGTAACGGAATTATCAGTAAGATGAATATCACCAGATTCATGACTCTTGGGACAAAACCAATCGCTTGGGTACAGTGTGAATCCATCAACTGTCTGCATTGTATTATCAAGCTTTAGTCCGAGGGTCTTACAAGCTTTTGTAATCACTACAACATTTGTCGTTAAGTCGTACGATCCATCGCTTTTAATAAAAGAACGCACATCGTAATCATTCAAAAGCTTCCGGAATAACGGAAATCCTTTTTCACAAGCCATAATTCCAGTTGGCACAGTAGCGTCCGATTCGAAACCTGAAAAAGCACGGTTGGTCAAAAAGGGATCAAGAGACTTAAGGACCTCTACGTCGGTATCCATATAGATACCGCCTTCATTAACTAGAATCCATAAGCGCGCATAGTCACTTACAAATGCCCATTTCTTAGCTTCATACGCCTGTTTAACATAATTGTTAGAAGATAAATCGAAGTTTGATTCATCCCAACGCTTTATCTCATAATCTGGGCAAAACTTCTTCCAGGACTCGATACACGCGATTGCCTCTTCAGGCAAATCATTATTCCCAAACCAAATGTAGTGAATCACTTTTGGGATATGGTTCTCATTCAACTGAAACTCCAAACTCAATCTACTATTTAATCAAAACAACGCTCTGGTTATATTCACTTTTATTTGCATTGTTAAAGCAAGGACCAATTAAA
>UQWQ01000024.1 GCA_900544755.1 uncultured Collinsella sp.
GCCCGAAAACGCCACGCGCTACGAGGTCACGTGGTCCAATGGCGAGACATCGTTTTACTACGCCTACGATGATCCGCTGCCGCTCTATGTGCAGGATCTGACCAAAACAGACTATGACCGCTATTCCTGCGAGCTGGCGGAGGAATCCTCGCCGCTGGCATCTCAGGTCCGCGGTGCGCAGAGGATGCGCACGGGCGATGAGGACGACGCGCCGGAGCTGAACTACGAGGTCACCGACGTGAAATTTGCGCCGCTGTTCGACGCCTGTCTGGACGGCGAGCTGAAATACTTCCAGAACTACACGGTGACCTTTTACCGCACGCATCGCCCCTTCCGGAACTGGGAATACCGCGAGGTGGACACCGCACCGTGGGGCGCGGACCGCGCGTGGCAGGCCTTCGATACCGAAAGCGACGGCTGGGGCGTCTCGTGGGTCTTAACGCGCGGCAAGCGCATCGTGCGCATAGGTGGCAGCGCATTGACCGGCACACTGAGTCAGGCGCAGATGGATACGATCAGCGAAAAGCTGCTAGATGCAGACATAAAATAACGCAAAAAAGGAGCACCCGAAAGGGTGCTCCTTTTTCATACCGTAGGAACAGCAATTACTGCTTGTCGTACAGGTCGATGAGCTTGGTGAGGTGCTCGTAACGCTCCTTGGCCGCGTCCTCGTTGCGGGTGAAGAGACCCTCCGCACGCTCGGGGAACTCGCGGGTCAGGCGGCTGTAGCGCGCCTCGTTCATCAGGAATTCACGGTAACCGCCGGCAGGAGCCTTGGAGTCGAGCGTGAACTTCTTGTCAGCCGCGGGATTGAAGCGGAACAGGTTCCAGTAGCCGCACTCGACAGCCTTCTTCATCTCGGCCTGGCAGTTCTGCATGCCGCCCTTCTTGATGGAGTGCATCTCGCAGGGGCTGTAGCCGATGATGAGGGATGGGCCGTCGTAGGCCTCGGCCTCGTGGATGGCCTTGAGGGTCTGAGCCGGGTTGGCGCCCATGGCGACCTGCGCCACGTAGACGTAGCCGTAGCTCATGGCGATCTCGGCCAGGGACTTCTTCTTGGTCACCTTACCGGCAGCGGCGAACTGAGCGACCTGGCCCAGGTTCGAGGCCTTGGAGGCCTGACCGCCGGTGTTGGAGTAAACCTCGGTGTCGAAGACAAAGACGTTGACATTGTGGCCGGAAGCCAGGACGTGATCCAGGCCACCGAAGCCGATGTCGTAGGCCCAACCGTCGCCGCCGAAGATCCAGAAGGACTTCTTGGTGAGGTAAGCCTTGTCGGCGAGGATTGCCTTGGAAGCCTCGCAGCCGCACTTCTCGAGCTCGGCAACGTAGGCAGCGGCAGCGGTCTTGGAGGCCTCGGCGTCGTTGACAGAGTCAATCCAAGCCTGGCCGGCAGCCTTGAGCTCGTCGGACGGACCATCGGCGGCGATGATGTCCTGGGTAGCGGCAATCAGCTTGTGCTGAACAGCCTCATAGCCCACGGCCATGCCCAGACCGTGCTCGGCATTGTCCTCGAACAGGGAGTTGTTCCACGCCGGGCCGTGACCGTCCTTGTCCTTGCAGTAAGGAGC
The DNA here is from genome assembly GCA_900544755.1 of uncultured Collinsella sp. GTDB lineage: Bacteria > Actinomycetota > Coriobacteriia > Coriobacteriales > Coriobacteriaceae > Collinsella. Next base: position 1,572 of record UQWQ01000024.1, read on the forward strand.
GGTGGCAGCGGGGTTGCCCCAAATGGAGGAGCAGCCGGTGGCGTTGGAGATGAACATGCGGTCGCCGGCGACCTGGGTCACCAGACGTGCATAGGCGGTCTCGGCGCAGCCGGCGCAGGAGCCAGAGAACTCCAGGTAGGGCTGCTTAAACTGGCTGCCCTTGACGTTGGCCGCGATGAGCTCCTTCTTCTCGGAGACGTTCTCGACCATGTAGTCCCAAACGGGCTGCTGGTCCATCTCCTGCTCGGTGGGAACCATCTCGAGGGCGCCCTTGGGGCAGACCTTGACGCAGTTGGTGCAGCCCATGCAGTCGAGCGGGGACACGGCCATGGTGAACTTCATCCCCTTGGCCTTGGGGCCCATAGCGTCGAGCGTGCGGGTAGCCTCGGGCGCGGCGGCAGCCTCGTCCTCGGTCATCGCGAACGGACGGATGGTGGCATGCGGGCACACATAGGCGCACTGGTTGCACTGGATGCACTTGGTCTCGTCCCAGTGGGGAACGACCACGGCGACGCCGCGCTTCTCGTATGCGGAGGCGCCCAGCTCAAACTGGCCGTCGGCGCAATCGACAAAGGCGGAAACAGGCAGGCTGTCGCCGTCCATGCGATCGATGGGCTCGAGCAGGTTCTTGACCTGCTGGGCGATAGCGGACTTGGTCTCCTCGGAGAGCTCGACGGGAGCGGCGTCCTCGGCGGTAGCCCAGTCGGCCGGAACCTCGAACTTACGGAAGGCGGTAGCGCCGGCATCGATGGCCTTGTGGTTGGCGTCGACGATAGCCTGGCCCTTCTTCATGTAGGACTTGGTAGCCGCGTCCTTCATGTACTGCAGGGCGTCCTCGGCGGGCAGGACCTTGGCCAGCGCGAAGAAGGCGGACTGGAGCACCGTGTTGGTGCGCTTGCCCATGCCGACCTTAGCGGCCAGGTCGATAGCGTCGATCAGGTAGACGTTGACGTTGTTGTTCGCGATGTAGCGCTTGGCCACGGCGGGCATGTGCTCGGCGAACTCCTCGTCGCTCCACTGGCAGTTGACCAGGAAGGTTCCGCCCGGCTTGACGTCGCGGACCATCTTGAAGCCCTTGACGATGTAGCTGGGGTTGTGGCAGGCGACAAAGTCGGCCTTGGTCACGTAGTACGGCGAACGGATCGGGGAATCACCAAAGCGCAGGTGCGAGACGGTGACGCCGCCGGTCTTCTTGGAGTCATACTGGAAGTAGGCCTGGACGTACTTGTCGGTGTGGTCGCCGATGATCTTGATCGAGTTCTTGTTGGCGCCGACGGTACCGTCGCCACCCAGACCCCAGAACTTGCACTCAATGGTGCCGGGGGCTGCGGTGTTGGGCGCATCCTCGGCCTCGGGCAGGCTCAGGTTGGTCACGTCATCGACAATGCCGATGGTGAACTCGCGCTTGGGCTCGTCCTTCTTGAGCTCCTCGAAGACAGCGAACGCGGACGCGGGAGGCGTGTCCTTGCTGCCCAGGCCGTAACGGCCGCCGACGACCTTGATGCCCGTCTTGCCGGCCTCGTAGAGAGCAGAAACGACGTCCTGGTAGAGCGGCTCGCCGATGGAACCCGGCTCCTTGGTGCGGTCCATGACGGCGATCTTTTTGACGGTCTCGGGGAGAACGTCGACAAAGTGCTTGATGGAGAACGGACGGAACAGGCGAACCTTGACCAGGCCGACCTTCTCGCCGTGAGCGTTGAGGTAGTCGATGACTTCCTCGAGCACGTCGCAGAAGGAGCCCATGCACACGACGACGCGGTCGGCATCGGGAGCGCCGTAGTAGTTGAACAGGCCGTAATCGGTGCCGAGCTTCTCGTTGATCTTCTTCATGTAGCCCTCGACGACGGCGGGAAGCTCGTCGTAGACCTTGTTGCAGGCCTCACGGTTCTGGAAGAAGATATCGCCGTTCTCGTGGCTGCCGCGGGTGTGCGGGTGCTCAGGGTTGAGCGCATGGTCGCGGAAAGCCTGGACGGCGTCCATGTCGCACATCTCGGCCAGATCCTTGTAGTCCCACATGGCGACCTTCTGGATCTCGTGGCTGGTGCGGAAGCCGTCGAAGAAGTTGAGGAACGGGGTCTTTCCCTCGATGGCGGCAAGGTGAGCCACCGGCGAAAGGTCCATGACCTCCTGGACGTTGCCCTCGGCGAGCATGGCGAAGCCGGTCTGACGACAGGCCATGACGTCGGAGTGATCGCCAAAAATGTTCAGGGCGTGGGAGGCGACGCAACGCGCGGAGACGTGGAAGACGCCCGGGAGCTGCTCGCCCGCGATCTTGTACATGTTCGGGATCATCAGGAGCAGACCCTGAGAAGCCGTGTAGGTGGTGGTCAGAGCACCGGCGCCCAGCGAACCGTGAACGGTACCGGCCGCACCTGCCTCGGACTCCATCTCGACGACCTTGACCGGGGTGCCGAAAATGTTCTTGCGACCCTGGGCCGCCCACTGGTCGACATGGTCGGCCATCGGGCTGGACGGCGTAATGGGATAGATTCCCGCTACCTCGGTGTACGCATACGAAACATATGCGGCCGCCTCGTTGCCGTCCATAGACTTAAACTTACGCGCCATATACCCCTCTCCTCTCATATAGGTATACAGGCCCCGGCGATCGCCGGGATGTTGGCGTGATGGGATTTACGCTGTTGCTTCCAATCATCTGGCAGGCAGGCTCAGCAGCAGGTACATGGCGTGGAGAGAAGACATGCCGAGGCGAGGGGCAGTTGATGCGCCCCACAGACCCGACCGCCCGTCTTGCACATGACCGAGCGCCGCAAAGGCCGCATGCCGGATGCTCCCGGGCACGCCCCGGCGATGGGAAGCGCCCGCAACGGAAATCCGCATGCGGGTTTATTGTACCCCGCCTTCAAGTGTAATTTCGGCAAATATAGGCGGGCGGTAAAGGTTTACCTTGGGTGACTGCCAAGGGCCAAAATGGTCCCTCCATCCCCGGGCGACTGGCTCTGGCGCGCCAAGGAGTGTCCCAAAGTGCCGGCAGGAAAGGAACGTCCCTATCTGCCGGCTAGAGGGCACCGAAGAGGACGGCGTAGGTAGTGGATTCGCCGAGCTTGAGCTCGTCGCCGGGATTGAGTTGGGCGGAACGACCGGGCTCGACCTGAATGCAAACGCGCGTGGCCCCGTTTACCACCACGGTTCCGTTGGTGGACGACAAGTCCTCGACGTGCCAGATATTTTGAGCATCGCACCAGATATGGGCATGGCGGGCCGAGACATCGTCGCCGACGTCGGTAATATCGCCCTCACCAGTGGCCAGCGCGCCAATCTCAACACCCTGCTCACTCGGCTGAATCCAGCGCGGGGCGCTCACGACAAAACTGTTTTGCACGCGCAGCAAGCCCAAAGGGTGCGCCGGGGCGGGTTCGCGTTCGCCCGCAGTCAGCGACATGCCAAGCGAACGCGGCGTGGATGTGCCTCCGCCGCAGGTCGCGTTCGCGTAGTCGATGGCATAGTTCACCGAGGACCGCACATCCGCCGAACAACCGACGGCGACAAACAGCACCAGCACGACCTCGGCGCGCTCGGCGGGCATGAGTTCCGCCGCCTGGGACAGGCGATCGAGCGCGTTGCGATAGAGATTCGTGTCCTGGTGGCACTCTTCGAGCGCGCGTACCATCGGTTCACCTGCAGGACCGCACACCATATTGATTACAGCCGTGGAGTCCATGGGATTGCGCTGGCGCAGGGCCAGTTGCGACATAATACGCGCAGCCGAGGTACCGTATTCGGCAAAGTAGCGCTGCTGAAGCGTGCCGACCGGCGCGCGAACGATAAAGCGGGAAACCCAAGAGCGATCGGCGGCTCGGCTCTGCGGGCTGCGGCCGTCGGCGAGCGGACGGGACGAAAGCACCAAGCCGCACAGCTCGATATGGCTCAGATGCGCTGCGCGCTTAAAGATGTCAAACATGGCCCCGCATGGGGTGAGCTCAACTTGAGATGCCATGACCTAGGCCTCCTTGGTCGTAGAAATAGAATCGGACGATACTTCGACAGGTCCGCCAAAAGTACGGACAGCTGCGGCTCCACCGGCAAGCGGAGTCGCCATCTGGGCTTTTGTGCGTCGCGGTGCCGAAACGGGAAGTTCAAAGGCAAAGCCCATCGCAAGCAAAAACCACGTAAGCGTATAGGTTGCAACCAGAGCGGCAACAAGGCCGCCCATCACGGCGCGTTGGGAAAATACGCTACATGCAGCCACAACCAGCACCGGAACCTCGCAGGCAGAAAGCGCAAGCACACCCTGCAGGAAGCCCGAGCGCCGATCGCGCGCAAGTGCCCCCGCGGCAACGCCGGCTATGCCTGGCAGCGCCAACGCCAGTGCGGCAATAATACCCGGTAGCGACCCAGACCACACGAGCGATCCCAAAGTCGCCGTCACGCGAGCGCCCGACGCCAGCAGCGCGGCCGAAACCACGACCACAGCCCAAACCACGCCACAGACGACCGTCGCGCCGACCATCAGCGCGCGACGAACCGCGCGGCCAGACGCATCCATGGGGCACGGCGTGAGCGGCTCGCCGCGGAGCGAACGACCGACATTTTGCGCATAGTGGTCACAAAACGCCGAGAGCGCCGCCTCGACCGCCGCCGGCTCGGGACGATCTTTTTGATGGCTGGACAGACAGGCCATCACCACGTCGAACAGCTGGGCATCGACAAACGCCAGCGCATCGCGTAGCTCCTCGGAATCCGGCTCAAGCCCCAGCTGCTGGGCCTGCTCGGCCGCAGCGAGCGCCACATCGGGCTCACGACGAAGCAGCTGAGTCAAATCGCAACCGGGCGCATGGGCACCAATGGGATAGTCGGGCAGCGTGTCCATCTTGAGACGGTAGGGGCTGGCGATGTCGCGCGTCTTTTTGCGCGAACCCGAGGTGCCCGAAGTGCTCGGCGCGGCTTCGTATGGCGCGGCGCCGGCAATGAGCTCGTAAACCGTGCTTGCTGCGGCATAGACGTCGATCGCCGGCGACATACGCAAAGCGCGCAGGTCGGGAATATCGTCGGTGAGCATCTCGGGCGGGGCATAGGCAACCGTCGCGCGACGCAGCGTGGCATAGCGCTCCGTAAACGACGCCTTGCCGCCGGTACCGGCCACGGCCGACGCAGGCTCAAGCGCCAGCGACGAGCCAAAGTCGATCAGGCACAGGTCAAAGGTGCCCTCGGCAAGCTGCCGGTCAAGCGGTAGACGCGCCGTACGCACCATAATATTAGCGGGCGAGATATCGCGATGGACAAAGCCCTCGCCCACCAGGCTCATACGGCAGAGCAGATCGAACAGGTCGCGACCCAGACGCGCCGCCACAAGCGGCGATAGGCGGCCGGCATCGTCCACGGCAAAGCGCGAGCGCAAGCGGGCGAGCGTCTCGCCCTCGACCCATTCCATGACAATTGCAGGCACACCGTCGACCTCGCCCCAGCCATAGAGGCGGGGAAAGCCCTTAAGGCCCGAAAGGGCGCGATGGCATTCGTATTCCTCGCGAAACGCCGCTTTGAACTTGGCGACCAGCGCCTCATGGGCGGCGGCATCGTCAAACTCATCGCACGTTGGCAAGATGAGCTGCTTGAGTGCCACGGCCTCGCCTTGGGCGTTGACGGCACGCGTCACGCGGCCGATACCGCCACGGCGCATGGTGGCATCGTCGGCAAACAGTATCGTAAAACGACGCAGATAGTCAGGCAGTTCGTCCTGACCGAGCGCAATGGCCGGCTCAAACCCGTCGACACGCGCCAGGCGCAGGCCGACCATGGGATCGCGACCGAGCGATTGTGGTGTGGTGGATGCAAGATCGGTCATCATAGGGCAAGCGCCGCCACGTTATTGTTGAAGTTACCGAGCGCGACGTCATCATCGCCGTAATGGCCGACCCATTGACATAGGTTGGTGTAACAGCCCCACAGATTGGCATACTGCTGATACCACTTTGACCGGGGCGAGAATGTCTGACGACCGAACTCGGCTCGAATGACAAACATCTCCCCGACCAGGCTGTCGCACGGCCTGGGATCTCCCGTAGAGTTATAGGTCGAGACCACGTCATTGGCACGAGAAACATAGCCGTCGAGCATGTTGTACTTGGTCACAAGCCAGCTGTGAATGCTCTCTTCCTCAGCAGCGGAAAGGCCACCGGAGTTTGCATCGTTGTCAGTGTTGCCGCCCGTCGAGCCGCCGTTTCCAGACCCTCCGGCAGAGGAACCCGACCCAGAGCCACCGCCCGAACTCGACGAATCCGAGCCGGAGCCAGAAGTATCCGAGCTACCGGGCTTTCCGGACTGCTGGGCGTCCTGCTCCTTCTGCTGCTCGACCTTATTCACCGTTGCCGCCACGCTATTGTTGGACAACCGATCGATGATCTTGGTGTTGGTGAGCACGATGGTTTTGCCATTGGCAAGCGTGACTTCGTTGTCCGGGGCCTCGGCGCCGTCCGCGTCGCCGGTGCCAAACACAATATGCGCGACCACACTTGCCCAAGCATATCCAGTCGTGGTCCCCAGGTCACTTTTGACCTCATGCCCCACGCGCGGTTCGCGTGCGGCATGTGCCTGCATCATGGACGGCACGGTCATGCCATAGGCAGAAACGCCAGCTATGACCAGCACCAGCGAGCAAGACAGCAGTGCGTACGCCCGCGGCGCCAAGCCCAGTCGGCGTCGCATGCGCACCGCGGCGCCGCGCTTTGTCTGAGTGCCACCGGGCCGCATGCGTTCTCCTCCAACAAAAACACGCCGCTCGGGAGCGGCGCATTCATTCGAATCCATATTTGAGTGTATCAGCGAACCCAAAAGGTTGCGCAACGAATGGGCAAATTAAGGATGCGAGTGGAAGCATCCATGCGATAAGCGGATACAAAGCATCTTTGTTGCACAACAAACTTACAGTCGCACGGGGAAATTATGGCTACCCCGTGCGTCGCGATGAAGACATACGGCAGGAGCAGGCTCGCCACCTAAATCGTGCGACGGGCCTCGATGGCGCGCCCAAGCGTAAGCTCGTCGGCATACTCCAGGTCGCCGCCCACGGGAAGGCCGCTCGCCAGACGCGATACCTCAACGCCCAGCGGCTTGATAGTGCGGGCCAGGTAGCTCGCCGTGGTCTCGCCCTCGATATTGGGGTTGGTGGCGATGATGACCTCGTGGATGTCCTCGTGGCCCAAGCGTGCCAGCAGCTCACGAATGTGCAACTGCTCGGGACCAATCTTGTCCATGGGACTGATCACGCCGCCCAATACGTGGTAGAGACCGTGGTAGCTGCCCGTGCGCTCAATCGCCTGGACATCGCGCGGCTCGCCCACCACGCAAATGCGAGTGGTATCGCGCATCGAATCCTGGCAGATGGAGCACTCGTCGGCCGTGGCGTAGTTAAAGCAGCGGCTGCAAAAGTGAACCTCCTGCTTAACCTCCAGGATAGCCTCGGCCAGGCGGCGCGCCTCCTCGGCATCGGCCTCGAGCAGGTAATAGGCGATGCGCTGGGCCGACTTGGGACCAATGCCCGGCAGACGGCCCAGCTCATCGAGCAATTTTTGCAGACTATGGTTGGCACTCATATATATGCGTGTCTTAGAACGGCATGCCCGGGATGTTGAGGCCGCCGGTGATGGCGCCCATCTGCTTGTTGGCGAGCTCGTTGACACCGCGGACGGCCTCGTTGACGGCAGCCATGATCATGTCCTGCAGCATATCGACGTCCTCGGGATCGAGGGCATCGGGGTCGATGGTGAGGTTGACGAGCTCCATCTCGCCGTTAACGGTCACCTTGACCATGCCGCCGCCGGCAGAGGCGTCGACGGTCTGGGACTTAAGGTTTTCCTGCGCGGCGGCAAGCTGCTCCTGCATCTTGCGAGCCTGCTTCATCATTTGCTGCATGTTCATACCGGCCATGATGGCTCCTTTACGTGCGGCCGCGCGACAAGCTGCAAGGGCAGCCGGAGCGCGACGGGACTTTCAAACTCAAAAATCGTACCACGGCGCGGGGCAAGCAAGCGGGGCGGACACGCTACCTCAGTCGATATACATGTCCTTGAGCGTGACGCACGCCCAAGATTATGCAAGGTCGAATTATGCAAGGTTGCATAATTATCTCAAGCTACATCTAGCAGAGCTGGAACCAGGCAGTTTATGCGTAGGGCTACAAGGCTACATGGCAAAATGCCGAGCCGCTGCTCGAGGCGGCACGCATGGCGGCTGGGTATAATTTGATTGTCATAGATGACGATTTGGAGGTGCCCTCGTGAATGTCCCAGCCGTACTCCAAAACATCCGCTCAAAACACCCCGTTGCATATGTGGTTCTCTATCTCTTTGTCGTCTGGGTATTACTGGTTATCATCACCCATGCCATAGCTTTTGGAGCAGAACTGCTGATAGCCAGCTCGGACCAGCCCGTCGTCAAATGGGAGACGACCGATGAATGCACCGACGGAACCCGAACCATTTACTACAACAGCCCGTCCCTCTACCAAGAGTTCAAGGTCAAGATAAAGGACTCCAAGATTGTCGATGCCGAACTGGGCTCTTTATTTACAATCGGAGCAACCGTCAACGCCGAGCAAGTCGAGTACACGGACAGCCATGCGACGTATCGTATCGACCTCAGCATCCTAGGCCGACCGTCACGCGCCTGTCTGCTCGAATGCGATATACGCGGCACCACGTTGCACATGTCCGAAATACAGATGCGCCCGGGCAAGGGGTTCTCTTCTTGAGCAGTATACCCGCCTGCGCAGCTACTCCACCGGCTTGAAGATGGTGGACTGGCCGAAGACGCTGCGGATGAGGGCTTTGGCCTCGTCCTCGGTCTGCGGGATGCTCGGGGCTGCACCCTGATGGCCGAAGGGGCCGCCCGCACCGGAGTTGGACTCCCAGGGAGCTGCAGGAGCGTCCTCCTCTTTGGGGGCAGTTGCAGCGGACTTGGGCGCGGACGCCGCACCCGGCACGTCGAACGGAGGCAGATCGTCCCCACCAGCATCGGCAACAAAACCGCCAACCATGGCATCGTCGTAGGGAACCTGCTCGGATTCCCATGGCGCAGACGGCGCGGCGGGCTGAGCCTTGGGAGCGGACGCGCGCTCGGGCGCTCGGGGCGCGGGCTCGGTCGGGAGCTTGCCCGTGGCAGGAGCGCCGGCGGGGTTGTCGGAGCGCAGCCAGGGGGCTTTGCCCAGGTCAGACGACTTGGGCGCGGGCGAGGCAGGCTTGGGCGCGGGTGTCGGAGCAGCCGGTTTGGCCATGACGGGCTTAGGCGCCGACGGGGTCGGCGCCGCTATCGGTGCTGCTTTTGGCTGCGTCGCGCTGGCGCTCGAGGATGCAGGGGCCGCCGAGGACACGGGTTGCGGGTCCGCAGATACCGCAGCCCGTGCAGATGGAGAATGCTCCTCATGTTGAGGAGCCGGCGTGCCACCCCCATCCAGGACATAGTCGACGGTACGACGACCGAAGACCGCACTGACTGTCGGCAGGACCACCGACTGCGTGTCGGCGCGTCCAAGCATCTTGATGGCAAAGGTCGAGCCCGCGGGGAACGAGACCGTGAGCCTGGAGCCGTCGTCAGCCGTGGCGCGGGCATTGAGCAAAAGCCCCGCGTAGGAAGCCTGACGCGCCTTGACACGCTCGACAACCTCGGCCCATTTGCGCTGCAGCTCTCCGGCATCCTCGACCGCGGGCGTCTCGGCAGTACCGGCGGCGGCAACCTGGGCGGCATTGTTGGACTGGGGCTTAGGTGCCGGAGCGGTGGCAGGCGCGGGAGCCGCAACGGGCTGAGGCGTCGGAGTCGGCGCAGGCTGAGGTGCAGGCGCTGCAGGCTTGGAAGCTGACACGGACGCAGAACGGGACGCAGGCTGGGCAGCCGGAACAGCAGCACCACGGTCCCAAGGCATACCGCCCTGGCGCGCGGACGTAGCAGCGGGGGCAGCGGATGCCGCCGGAGCGGCAGCACGAGCGCCCGAAATTAGCGTCGGCTGTTGGGCAGCAGCGGGTACGGATGCTGCAGGCGCGGCGGCCTGAGCAGCAGCCACGCTCGCCGGCACGGCGCCGTTGGCAACCATGGCCTCCAAGCGGGCCACGCGCTCGGCCAATGCCTCAATCGTTAAATCGGCCTCGGGACGTGCCAGGCGCGTGCAGGCGATCTCGAGCACCAGGCGCACGTCGCTCGCGCCCCTCATCTCCAGTGCGGCATCGTCGAGCACCGTCAGCACACGGGCCAGGCGGTCGGCAGGATGCTCGCCAAAGGCAGCGGCCTCGGCAGCAAGCGCCTCGGCCTGCTCGGAGCCGCCCTCAAACAGCTCGGCACGGGCACCGGCAACGCAGGCAACGTACACGTCACGCACATGCGCCACCAGGTCGCGCGTCAGCTCCAGCAGGTCGTTTCCTTCCTCGACCTGCGCACGGATCAGTCCATAGAGCTCGGCAACATCGCGATCGGCAATGGCGCGGGAAAACTCGCCCAGAATCTGGTCCGAAACCTCGCCTAAAAGCGAGCGGGCGTCGTCCGCATGCACAGAACCGTTGCCAAAGACGCTCAGCTGCTCCAGCGTGGACAACGCGTCGCGCATACCGCCCTTGGCATGGCGCGCCACGATAGCCAGCGCCTCATCGTCGTAATCGAAGCCCTCCTGCTCGCACACGTATGCCAGGCGACGCTCGATATCCTCGTTGCCGATGCGATGGAAATCGAAACGCTGGCAGCGCGAGAGGATGGTCTCCAGAATCTTTTGCGGGTCGGTGGTGCACAGCACAAAGATCACGTGCGCCGGCGGCTCCTCGAGCGTCTTGAGCAGCGCGTTGAACGCCGCCGTCGTGAGCATGTGGACCTCGTCGATGATATAGATCTTGTACTTGCCGCGTACCGGGGCAAAGTTGACGGAGTTGATGATTTCCTCGCGCACATTGTCCACGCCCGTGCGGGAGGCGGCATCGAGCTCGTAGACATCGGGGTGGTTACCCTCGGCAATGAGCTCGCACTCCTCGCAAGTACCGTCGGGCATGCAGCCGCTTGCACCCTCGGCGCGCGCCGCCTCGGCATTGCGGCACAGCAGCGCCTTGGCCAGGATGCGCGCCATGGTGGTCTTGCCCGTGCCGCGCGGTCCGCAGAACAGGTAGGCGTGGGACAGGCGCCCCTCAGTGATGGCGTGCTCGAGCGTCGAGACGATATGCTGCTGGCCCACCACGGAGTCAAAGGTGAGCGGGCGATACTTTCGGTACAACGATTCCATGGGTGCTCCCCCGGGTATACTGAGTCTTGTTGCCGCGGCGGCCATGCGGTCGCACGGCATACTGCATTCCATAATAACCCGTACGGCGAGCCCGCCGCGATAGGAGTCCAAAGAGCATGGCAGACGCAGAGAGCAACCTCGTTCCCTCCGAAGCAGCCGACCAGGTCGAGGTCGCGCTCGAGGAGCAGGCCGCAGCCGACGACGGCATCCTGTACCTCAACGAGTACCAGTACGAAAACGACCTGGTCACCGACTTCGCCCGCCTGGTCGCCTCGCCCAGGCGTCGCGGCTCGCTGTATGTCGCCGCGGCAATTGCCGCGCTCATCGGCATCGGCATGCTGGTGGCCGGCGGCAACTGGATCAAGTTTGGCGTCGTCTTGATCGTATTCGGCGCCTTTTTGGCCTGGTGGAGCAAGAACCTTCACCACACCCTCGCCCGCGACTTTATCGACGCCGTCGAGGCCGACGAGTCCATGGGCGGCCGCTATCGCCGCGTCGCCGCCAACGAGGACGGCCTGATGGTTTGGGGCAAGAGCGGCAAGTCGCAGTTCTTCCCGTTTGAGAAGCTCGACCACGTGCTCGACGGCGAGCGCATCTTTGTTGCCATGTTCGCCGACCAGGGCGTGACGATCCCTAAGGACACCTTTGTGCGTGGTAATGCCGAGCAGTTCGGTCCCTTCCTTAAGGCGCGCATCAACAAAAAACTCCGCATCGAGACCAAACGCAAGAAGATGAAGGCAGAAAAGGCCGCTGCCGAAGCAAAACAGGGCGACAAGCCCCAGGAGACCAAGGGCAAGCAGCGCAAGCAGAAGAAGAGCAAGAAGAAGCGGTAGGCCGGCCGACACCGAAGGCGCCTCGTCCCGCGCCCGATTCCGGGCCGGGGCGCCTGGAATCGGGCGCGCGTACCGCCAATGGACCCGTTTTGCCTTGCTCTCGAGCTATTTCACTTCAAACCTTAAGAGCCTCCGCTCCGGCAGATCGGTCATCTTCATCGTGTAAGTCCCGGGAAATGCTTTCTCAAAACGGACGGTCTCGTAACCTTCGAAATAGTCGTTGGTGTTCTGCATCATAAATGGGACGAGCAACTCGTTTTCTGCCCCAACCTCCACGGCAAACGCAGCAGAGCCGCCAAGGACCGGCATGGCTTGCGTTATCAGATCGGTATTGACTACAAAATCATAGTTTGGCGCAGACTCCGGAACCAGATGCCAAACATACGCTTTGATTCCACCGTCGATATTATCCCTATTTCTGACACGCATCTTTACGGCGATAACGCACGTGATGTCGGCATCCTTCAGTCTCGTTTTCGTATCCACGGTGCCATATTTTGAATAATCGTCATGTGCTCGTTTGAGATACTCGCGCGGCGTGAGCAACTCTGCCCCGTCTATGCAAAACGAATACCCATCAGTCACCACATCCTTCGACCCCAGAAACGCTCCATCCATCGAGAGCCATTCGCCCTCCGCGTAATATTTCTCAGGAATGACCGTCCGGTTCCCGTTAACGACGCTCACCCTCATGCCCGCAAGGCCGGCAGCAGCACAGCAAAAAAGCGCGAGCGCCGATCTTCTCGTCCACAGGGTCTTCTTCATCGCGCTCACGACCTTTCCCGAACTTTCACAACGGCACCGTCGCGCATGCAGTAAACCCGATCGGCCAGTTCCTCGAGCACCTCTCCGTCATGGCTGGACAGAAGGACCTCACGACCCGTTGATGCCGCCATCGCCACAACGCGCTTGAGCATTTCAACGCCCGCTTCGTCGAGGGCATTCGTTGGCTCATCGAGAACAAGCAGCTTCGGCTTCTCCATAATTGCCGCAGCTATCCCCAGACGCTGCTTCATCCCAAGCGAGTATGCTCGGAACTTCTTTTTTTCGTCTGCATCGAGCCCCACGAGCCGCAGGGCAGAGCGAATGTCCTCGGGGGTGGCAACGCCCTTGATCTGAGCGATGAGCTTCAGATTGTCGTAGCCAGACAGATATCCCAAAAAGGAAGGCGCCTCGATCAACATCCCCAGACTCGGCGGGAACGAGATGTCCGCCCCAAGCCTTTGGCCATCGATAGAGATTTCGCCTTCGGTAGGCTTGATCAACCCGCAAACCGCTCGCATGAGCATGGTCTTACCCGAACCGTTTATCCCCTGAAGCCCGACCACAGTCCCAGGGTCAACCTCGATGGACACGTTGCGCAGGACATCGTTTTTACCCATGCGCTTCGATACGCCCCTTACGATCACACTCATATCTTGTCCCCCTTTTCTATAAGGTCGGCCCTTCGAAACCACAGTCCACCCAACGATAGGCATAACGACATAAGCCCAATTGATGACAAGACACTCGAGCCCGCCGCGATTCCCTCTTTGACAATTCCACCCCAGCGCAACAGCATCAAGGCGTTACCCAATAGCGCCCAATGTCGTGCATATGCCGAGCAGATCAGGTAGCTCATTAAAACCACAAACGAGACTGACGACCCAAGCACAAACCCAACCGCTGCCTGCGCAAACGCAAGCGCCTCAAAAGCAAATAAGAGACCTATGAAAAACGGCAGCGCATCTGCCTCGGCAGCTTTGAGAAACCACGGCGCCAAATTAGCCAGTTGAAGCGACTCACCATGAATGACCGCGCTGAACGAGGAGCTCACCACCAAGCTCCAAATCACAACAGAGCAAACCACCACGAGCAGTGAAAATGCCGTTACTGCCGCCACCAAGATAAAACGCGAGACCCACCAAAGGGTTCTTGCCCGGCATCGAACAAGCGCTTGCAAACCAAACCCGTGCAACGATTCGGTCGGATAGTCGAGTGTTGTATAGAGAATAAGCAGAATGAGAAATAGCCATCCTAGCGGAGGCACAAACATGACCCCGGGCCTAGGCTCAAACGGAGCAGATCCGGCAAACACGAGCGCAAGATTATCCGCAAACCCCAAGGTATCCGTTCTAACCCCATACACAGAAGACAATCCGTAGGCGTACACCAAGTTCGCAACGGTCACTGCCGCAATTGCAATAAAAGTGATGATGTTCTTCTTCAAAACGGTCCTCAGGTCCGCGGCGACCAGCCTAAACAGCATCAGACCACCTCGCGTCTTTTCCACGCCCCAGAAAAAGCCAACGAAGCAAGGGTCAATAATATGATTTCCGCAAAACCGGCTCGAATGTCTGGCCAGTTATTCAGCGATTCCGACCTGATGCTGTTGAGGATATTGCAGTTAAACCCCACACAAGCCATTACGCCGAAGATCCAGCCATTTGCAAAATGCCACGCAACCATTAGCAGATACGGGACAATTATCGCTTTGATTCTGCTACGAAACAAAATTGAGAAGCCAGTTACAGCCATGGATAAAGTCCCGAGCGTGACAGCATCGAACAGCGTGTATGCGAGCACATATGACAAAGGATGCGAATAAAATAGACCGGAGAAGTAGCTATGCAGGTAAAGTCCTACGTAAGTCGACTCATCGACCCGAGGAAGATACGCAGGAAAAAGCATCGAGACGATCAGGAAATTGACGAGCAGAGGAATGGCAGTCACTGTAAACGCGGAGAGGAAAGCAGACAGCATCTTTACGTTCACGTACGCCTTTCTGGAAACGCGCGTGCATATCTGCATGTCATAACCACTCAAACGCTCAAAGAGACACGACCAAGATCCAGCCAACATTGCAAGCAGGGGCAGTACATAGAAAAACACCGACGCAGACAGTGGCGCGTTCGCGCTCACAACAATCCAGTTACCGAAGCTGCTTTCACGTGTTTGACCGAGATAATTTTCGGCTTGCACGCCAACGCCGTAACCAAAAGAAAGAAGGTTGTGGCGCTCTTTTTCCAAATTTGCCCACGGCTCCAGCGCGGCAGCTATTGCAACTGCGACCGCAATCAAGAGAGCAAGGATAAAAGCTGGACGTCTAATCGTTTTCGACAGTTCGTATCTTGCGAGCTTTTGGTTCATACGTCCTCCTCCCCCTTCCGACCCAGAAAGCCGGAAGGGAGCCATTTCAAACAACTATGCGGGAAGCTTGTGGAAATGCCCGACGCAGTCGGGGCTCCATACACCAATAACAGTGCCGTAGCCAGACTCCGCCCATGCAGTCAGTCGCGCCGCAGATCGCCCGTTCTCACGGACGAGGTTATACATTTCCCACTGTCCCTTGTGATTCGAACGATACGTTCCCTGAGTACAATTCATGCTGCCGCTACCGCTTGTGTTATACGCACCGTCTGTATATAACCGAAGCGGATTTCCCGTATGGCCCTGGATATCCAGATAGAGCGATGAGGAATCATCCTTTTGACGGTAGCCAGTTGCACTCGTCCCGGCACATTGAAAACTAAATGCCTTATCGGCATTGTTCGTACAGGTCGTAATTCCCGTATCGGCGTTTTGAGTAATGCTGGAAACCTGAGAGGTGTCAAACTCCTCTTGTGCAAACGATGCAGCGGGAACCCCTAGGGACAGACCAGCTGCAATCACCAAGCCGACTCCGATTCGAGCAATAGCGCTCCTTGGCTTAATCATGGCCTTCTCCAATCAAAAGCGGTTAACAATGCGTCGACGCGCGGCAACCTTCGCATGAATAGAGAAAGATGTCTGTAAACACCCGCTATTGAGTTGATTGCTCAGGCGTTTACACGTTATTTACCTGCGATAACAATAAAATTAGCTCCGCCTTATTCTTGATCTTCAACTGGCGGTAAGATGCAGACCGCAGCGCTTGCACCGTAGATGCAGCGTAACCGACATCCTCCGCAATGGCCTTTGTCGTTGCGCCCTCTGCCGTCATCAGCAAAATTTGCGACTGAACATCAGAAAGGGAGCGCGACGTAAGCAGGGCCAGCTGGCGCACGCGGGCCGTTTCGGTGGACCCGTTCGCCCGGTACTCCAAGACGGCCTTCTCGTCCTCAACCGAGCGGGCGAGCGCGATGTGCGTAACGAACATGGGCACAGACCAGCAAACAATCACCGTTGCCACGACGACATTGACAGCCGAACTTTGCCCCAACAACGACGCGAGGAACAACGGCTCGAAAACCGTCAGATCCTGCACCATATTGAGCAAGACAGCCCAAACAGGAGCCGTCGCCCCGAAGCAAAGCATCCATATCCCAAGCATTTTGCGCTGCGGACAGCTTCGCATCACTATATATGTGAGCAGCACCCCCGTCAGCACCGCAAGTCCATGGATTCGCCCCCTAGCGACCGCATAGATTAAGGCAACCATGCCCATTGACACCAACGGCACGATAGCCCGAGCATGGGCATGCACCTTAAACGGACGCAGCCCAACAGCGAGCGAAGCCGTAGACGCCACGCCGCAAAACAGGACCGGCACAGCCATCAACGGAACGCGTATGCACATCAATGCCGCGATATAGATAAAAGACCATTCCACAGCAGATAGCACCGCCCATACGTACGGGCTTCCGAGCCAAATCGCTTCACCCGCTCTATCCAGCGCAGCGCCACGATTCGCTTTTCCACCCGCGTAGCGTAGCGACAGAAGCAGTCCGAGACCCAATGCGTAGCTTAAGAGGGAAAAGGCGACAGCCCGCGAAACACCGGACCCCCAATCGCTATCCGCCATTACCAAGGGCCCCGCCGCAAGGAGGATAAAGAATAATGTGAGCAGGTATCGAAACAGCCGGCGCGTTCGAGCTGATGCCACTATATCGTCAGCATGCCGCTGCGGTAGCTCATGCCCTACAGTATCGCCCTCACCCGCAAACAGCGCCACGAGCTCGCGTGAGCCCGCAACCGACGCCTTCCCGTATGCTCGGTGAAGCGTTGTTCTCACCGTCGATGGCTTCGTATCCGTCTCCTTGGCAATTTCCGCCGGCGTTTTCCCTTTGAGCAGCAGTCGAACAAACTGCTCTTCTCTAGGCGACAGGGCAGGGGAAAACACCCCCGCATCGAATGTGTCGGACGCACAGGCGATATCCGAATTGTTGTCCCGTTTCCCCCTTAGCAACATGCATACGAAGGCAGCAGCGATAACGGACCCCATCGCCAGCAATGCAATGACCACGGCATCGCTTGCGAAGTATGCCGCCTCAACAGCCGGAATAAGACCAATAGGAACTGCTACGAGCACAGAACAGGCAAACACGTCGCGCCGCCCATGGCCAAAGGCACGAGGGCGGCAAAACGGCGGGGCCACAGTCAATGCGAGATAGACCAACGGAATTAAAAGCGCAAGGCCAATTGACGCGGCCGTTACAGGGGGCATCCCCCATGGCTCGGGAACGACTCTCCATGAAACTCGACAGCAAAACAGCAGGCAAGACATGACGGCTATTGTTTCTGTAAAAATCGCGTCCTGCGGGTGACGAGTTTCCCTTTCGTCAGTCCGTGTCGACCTCTGCGTCAAAGGAGAGTCCGCCGTGCCCCAAATAACATATGAGAGAAGCAGCGACCCAACAAAGCACGAGACACACGAAACGCCATGTAACAACCAAATCGGTGCAAACACGATTGGAATAGAGTCTCCGCGAGCATAGAAAGCCAGGTCGGCCCATTCGGGAACCGTTGCAATAACACCAAGGAAAACACCGATGGCACCGAGATGCCTCGGCCTTCTCATTCCCCCCTTGCATAGCGCAGCACCATGAACAAACGCCGCGAGGCATGCGCCCAGGATAACGAGCCAGGTCATTGCACCTGACGCTAGGCCGATTGAAGATGAAAACCGGTGATAAGGGGTGACCGCCATTACGACAAGCGCAATGGCGCAGGCAAATGTAGCAGAACGGCGGGAAAAGAGCATACGGCCTCCATAGCGTGTCATTATATCGCTCGAGCCGCTCGTTTATCTCTGTTCTCACACCAGCCAGCATCAATGATTCAGGCGAACTCCAATCCGCGCCAGATCACGGTCCGGCTTTTGTTCGCAGTCCCCACATCAAAGCGGGATGCGGTTTCCTTTTGGACGCCGGTTCGGAAAGCGCATCCCGTTCCAGGGCAATATTCTGGGATGCAGTTTCCGCAGCCCACCCCATTTGGAAAGCGCATCCCATAATTTGGCTGAAAACTGAGATGCGCTTTCCAAACGGGCCGAATCGATCGGGCCACCTCGCATCCCGCTATCCTCGCCATCTGCCCGAGCGTGCTACACTAGCAGCATCTATGCCACCGCGAACGGCTCGGCCCCGCGCCCGCCGCTCGCAAACGAACTTTAAACGCACGAGGGTTGGCCATGCCGCTTTTCTCGCAACATACCGCCCGGTTCTCGCCGGACGTTCCTTTGGAGGGCACCAGCTCTCGCGAGCTGCTCAAGCGGTACCAGCCGCTCGAGACACTTGCGACCGGCGGTTTTGGCTCCATCGAGATCTGCCGCGACACGCACCTGCGCCGCCGCGTCGCCATTAAACGCATCCCCCTTATCAACGGTGCCGGCATGCCCGCTAGCGACATCATGGATGTCCTGCGCGAGGCGCACACTGCCGCCATGCTTCAACATCCCAATATCGTGCAGGTCATCGACTTTACGCATGACACAGCCTATGCCTACCTGGTTATGGAATATGTCGATGGCATGTCGCTGGCCGAGTTTTTGCATCGCGTGGACGGCCACTCACTTACCTTTGACGAGGCCGCGGCCATTGCCGATGCCCTGGGCCAGGCGCTCACCTTCGCCCACAGTAATGGCGTACTCCACCTGGACATTAAGCCCGCCAACGTGCTCATCGACCACTCGGGCAATGTAAAGCTCACCGACTTTGGCATGGCGCGACTGTCGTCCGCCGGTGGCTTTGGCGGCTCGCGCGGCGGCACCATCGGCTACATGCCGCCCGAGCAGCTCGATATCGAGACCGGCACGGTCGACGAACGCGCCGATGTCTTTGCCCTTGCCTGCGTTATCTATGAGGGCTTGTGCGGCAGCGCTCCCTTTATGGCGGCCACGCCCGCCGACTCGCTCGACCGCATCATCGGCGGCGCCACCTATCCCAGCGAGCTGATACCACACTTTCCCCCGGGAGCCGAGGCCGCGCTCATGAGCGCGCTCTCCCCCATGCCGCAGGACCGCCCCAACAGCATCGAGGCATTTTGCGACCAACTCCTTGCCGGTCTGGGCAGCGTGCGCGAGGGCCGTCGCAGTCTGGAGCAAATGGTTGGCGAGCTTTCGGATGACGAGCAGGAGCTCGACGATATCGAGCCGTCGTACTACGAGGACGACGCCATCGAGGTCGACCCCGCGCTCGGCTGGGCGGGCACGCGCTGGAGCCATGCGCGCGACTACACCATGCACGCTATCTCGGCGCTAACGTGCGGCACCTTTAGCTTTTTGCTGATGCAAACGGCCGGGGTCGCGGCGCTTCCCGGCCTGGTCATTGCGGCTATCGCGATCGGAGCGGCGGCTGGCCCGGCCCCCCAGATTGGCTCGGCCATCTCGGCTGTGGGCTTTTTGGTGCTCATGGCCAACGCCACCATGCAGGCGCAGGGCATCCTGTCGATGTTGCCCGTCGCGGTGATCTTTGCCGCTGCCATGTCCGGTTGGTGGATCGCCTGGGGTCGCACCGAGGCTGCCGCGAGCGCCGCGCTCACCTGTGCACTCGCGCTTGGCTGTCTGACTGGCAATACCTTCCTGGCAGCTGGGGTCGCCGCCGGCGTCGCGTCATTTTGGCTCGGCCCGGCAAGCGCCGCCGCGGCAACGGGCATGGGCGTGCTTTTTGCCCGTCTGGCCACGGTCGCGCTTTCAGCCGGAGGCGTGCTGGGGCTCGGTAACGTTGCCGCAGCGCTGGAAGACCCGCTCCTTTGGGCTGCCTTTGTGCTGGTCGCGACAACTGCCGCGGCGTCATCTGCGCTGCTCAATGCCCATGCCAAGCGTGCCGACCAGGGCTCAAACCTTGCCGCAATCGCCGCCATCGCCGTCACCGGCATCGGCTGCGCAGCGGCATCCTGTCTTGCACACCATATGGAAATTGCCAGCCTTGCAGCCGCGGTCGCCGCCAAGGCGGCAGTTGCGGGAACCCTATCCTCTATAATCGTTGGGATATGCCTATATTTGCTCGGATACCAAAGAACCTATACGGAGAGTGATCTTTCGTGAACTTCCTGAACATCTTCGAGGACCACGTGGCCGGCATCTTCGGTGCCACCCGTGCCCCGTTCTCCTTTAAGAAGCTTGCCAAGCAGGCCGCTCGCGACATGGAGGATCAGACTCTGGTGATCAATGGCGTCAACACGGCGCCGGCACTCTATACCATCCTGATCGCCGCCGACGACGATCCCATGCTCGCCCCGTTCTACCCCGAGCTTTCGCGCGAGGTCCGCGAGTTCGTGAAGGCGCAGGCCGAAAAGCGCCGTTATGTCTTTGTCGGCGAGCCCCTCGTGCGCTTCATGATCGATCCGCAGCTGCGCGCCGGCAAGTTCTCGGTCTTTGCCGAGAACGTCGATGCCCCCACGCTCGGCCGCCTGTACGAAGAAGAGCGCGCCTATCAAAACGGTCTGGGCCAAAACAACTCTGCGGCAAGCCGTGCCGCCAGCGCCCCGCGCGCCGGCCAGCAGCAGTTTGCTGCCCCGCAGCCGCAGCGCCCCGCCGCCATGCCCCAGCAGCAGCCGACGCCTCGCGCCGCCGCTCCTGACCCGCTTGCCGTAGCAGATCCCTTCGCGCCTAGCGTCCCCGACCCCGCCGCTCCTATCCCGGTGCCGCAGACCGTCTCGCGCGACGCGCTTGCCGGCATGGGCGGGGCCGCCGCGACCGGTGCCGCCGTGGGCCTAGGCGCCGCAGCCGGCATCGCCTCCAACATGGCGAGCACTCGCGCCCCGCAGCGCCCGCTCGCCCAGCTCGTCGACGTCGTGAGCGGCGAGAGCCATAGCATCACCTCCGCACAGGTGACTATCGGTCGCGAGCGCTCGGTTTCCGATATTGCCCTGCGCGACCCCAACGTGTCGCGCCGCCACGCCCAGCTCACCTTTACGGGCTCGGATTGGTCGATCGAGGACCTCAATTCCACCAACGGCACGCTCGTCAACAACCGCCGCATTACGCGCTGCCCGCTGCGCAACGGCGATCTGCTGACGTTTGGCCTGAGCACCTTTGAATTTAGGGGATAGTCGCTTATGAACATCGATATCGTCCTTTTTGCAGGCCGCATCGTCCTGGTCGCCCTGCTCTATATCTTCCTGTTCGCCGTCATGAAGACCGGCGTGGGACTTGTGCGCGGACAGCGCCGCGACTCGGCTATCTGGACGATCGATGTGGACAAGGGCCCGCGCGGCATCCGTGGCATCCACGTAGACATGCTCGGCCCCGTCATCGTCGGTCGCTCGCCATCTTCGGACATCTGCATCAACGAACCGTTCGTCTCGGCCTCGCATGCGCGCTTTTCGCTGCAGGGCCCGGCGCTCATCATCGAGGACCTCAACTCGCTTAACGGCACGCTCGTCAACGGCCGCCAGCTTGTGGAGCCCGCAACGCTGCGCGAGGGCGACGAAGTCCAGATTGGCGACGTGGTCATGAAGGTGAACCGTCGATGATCGACGAGGAGAACAAGTCCGCAACCATGACCGAGGCACCGGCTGCCGCCGTAGCTGCACCGGCCCACGCCGCTCCGGCGGACTCCACACCCGTGGAGCCCGAGGACACCGTGTTCTCCCTGCCTCTTTCGCATGTAACGCATGATATTTCGGATCTCGCCGATAACGAGGGCGAAGAGGATGCCGTAGCGGCGCCCATCGGCGCACATGCTGCGGAACAGCCCACAGCGCCCGAAGCAACCCCGGCGCCGGCTCACTTTGCAGAGCCCGTCGCCGCGGCAATCAACGAGAGCGCTGCGGTGTTTGCGGCACCCGAGCCCGCCGCGCCGGCGTTTCCCATAGCCCCGGCATCCGAGGTTGCGCCCGCGTCTACGCCGGCGCCCGAGCCTATAGACGTCAGCCCGCAAGACGACGAGTCGATCGCCTGCGCGTCCGAAGAGCCCGGCTCCCCGGACACCGGCGATTCCGAATCAAACGCCGAGACCGACACCGTCTCTCCCGGTGACACAGCCGAGATCGACGTTGCCGCCGTTGAGGCCAAGCTCAAAGACCCCGGCTCGACCATGAGCTTTGAGCCCCTGACCGAGGAGCGCATCGAGACCGACTCGACCTATGATGCCGGCACCACCACGCAACTCATGTGGGGCGCCCGCTCTGACGTTGGCTGCGTACGCCCGCACAATGAGGATTCCTACCTGGTGCAGTCGCCGCTCTTTTGCGTATGCGACGGCATGGGCGGTCACGCCGCCGGCGAGGTAGCCTCTTCCATCGCCGTCGAGACTATTGCCAAGACGGCCCCGCAGTCCGCCGACGCAGCACGCCTGGCCGCAGCCGTCGAGGCAGCCAACGCCGCCGTAATCGAGGCGGCCCTGAACGGCCTGGGCAAGCCCGGCATGGGCTGCACAGCCACCTGCGCCTATATCGAAAACGACACGCTCGCCATCGCCCACGTGGGTGACTCTCGCGCCTACCTGCTCCACGAGGGCACGCTCATCCGCGTGACCCGCGACCACTCCTACGTGGAGGAGCTCGTGGACGCCGGCGAGATTACGGCAGACGAGGCTCGCGTCCACCCCAACCGCTCGGTCATCACCCGTGCGCTGGGCTCGGACCCCGCCATGTATGCCGACCACTTCACTCTGCATATCGAGGAAGGCGACCGCCTGATCCTTTGCTCTGACGGCCTTTCGAGCATGATTCCCGATAGCGATATCGAGAACATCGCCACGCAGTCCTCAACCGCGCAAATCTGCGTCGACAACCTAGTGGACGCGGCGCTTGCCGCCGGCGGCCA
>UQWQ01000025.1 GCA_900544755.1 uncultured Collinsella sp.
CATCGGCTGAATACCAAACTCGATTGCCGCGCACAGGGCCGCCAGGCACAGGCCGACCCAACCGCTCACGATGGCAGAAACCGAGGTGCCCCAGCTCTTGTCGTGCAGACGGCTGTTGAGCGCACGGAACACGATAGCAGCGACAAACGGCAGCACAAAGGCCATGTTAAAGCAGTTGGCGCCAAACGACAGAACGCCGCCGTCGCCAAACAGCAGCGCCTGCAGCGCCAGCGCGACCGAGACAGCGATAGCCGCGGCCTCGGGGCCCAGCAGCAGCGCGATGAGTGCGCCGCCGACGGCGTGACCAGTGGTGCCGCCGGGCAGCGGCACGTTGAACATCATGAGCAAAAAGGAGAACGCAGCGCAAATACCCAGAAAGGCCATATGCTCGCGATCGAGCGTGGCGCGCACTTTCTTGATGCAGTGAACCCATACGGGCACCATCGCCACCGCCATAACGGCATCGGTCTGCGGGGACAGGTAGTTATCTGGAATGTGCATATACGCCTCCCGGTTGCCGGCACATGGGATTGCAGCGCCGCTTGAACCATTTCATCAGTGTTACGAGCTAGATGATTCGTAACACGCCGCAGGCTATGATAGCAAAACGGCGCGCCGCCACAAAAGCAGCACGCCGTTATGTAATGCGCGTGTCATATATGCAGGCTCAGCGATGCGTTATACCGAGCATAGCAGTCACGCAGGATCGGCAGCAGCCACCGCTGACCTATACCCATCGCAAGCCCTAGCCGCGGACCTCGCCGTTTACGCCTTTGCATACCTTGGTGACAATCTTCTGGTGCGCTTTCTCGACCTCTTCGCTGGTGAGCGTGTGGTCGTCGGAGCGATACGTAAGCGCAAAGGCCATGGACTTTTTGCCCGCTCCGATGCGGATGGGATCGCGGTAGACGTCGAACAGGCGCACGCCCTCGAGCAACTTACCGCCGGCGCTCGTAATGCGGCGCTCAAGATCCTCACAGGTCACGGAGTTGTCGACCACAATGGCAAGGTCATGCTCAACAGCCGGGTACTGCGAGAACTCGCGATAGTTCTCCTGGTTGCGGGCGCCCTTGATCAGCTTGTCCAAGTCGAGCTCAAAGGCAACGACGACCTCATCGATGCCCATCGCTTCGCGCGCCTCGGGGTGAATCTCGCCGACCCAGCCCAGCACGGTTCCGCCGGACAGAACCTCGGCCGCACGACCCGGCTGCAAGAAAGCGTAGCCCTCGCCCTCGACGGGACGGAAGCGAACCTTCTCGATGCGCAGCTGGGCGAGCAGCTCCTCGACAATGCCCTTGCCAAAGAAGAAGCGCAGCTTACGGTACTTCATGTTCCAGGACTGCTCGCTCCACTGGCCCGAGAGCACACCCGCCACGGACTTGGTCTCCTTGGGCAGGCTGGCGTTCTCGCGACCGTGGAACAGGCTGCCGACCTCGTACAGGTGCACGTTGGGCGTACCGTGCGCCTCGTTGTAGGCCACGGACTGCAGCAGGCCCGGCAGCAGCGAACGACGCATCTCGGTCTGCTCGGCCACCAGCGGGTTCATGAGCACCACGGGGCAACCGCGGCCCTCGGTGGACATACCGATCTTCTCCAGGTCGCCCGGGGCGGCAAAGCCAAAAGTCGTGGTCTCGTTGAGGCCGCAGGCGCGCAGGATCTCACCGACCTTACGGGTGAGCTTCTGCTCGCGGGTCAGGCCGCCGATGTGGTTCTTGGCAGCCGGGATGGTCGCCGTCACGCGGCCCATGCCCCACAGGCGCAGGACCTCCTCGATCAGATCGATCTCGCGCGGCAGGTCGGGGCGGAAGCTCGGCGGAGTGACCATAAAGTCCTCGCCGTCACGCTCGACGGTGCAGCCCAGGCGGGTGAGCGAACGCTCGATAAAGTCGGGCTCGATGTCGGCACCGCAGATGGCGTGCACGCGGGCCAGGCGCAGCTTAATGCTGTCGATGGTCTTGGGCGCGGGGAAAACGTCGACATAGCCGGGAGCAACCTCGCCGCCGGCGATCTCCTCGATGAGCGCGCAGGTAACGTTGGCGACATCCACGCAGCCGGTCTCGTCGACCTGGCGCTCAAAGCGAATGGAGGCGTCGGAGATCAGCGACAGATCGCGGCTGGTGTGCGAGGTGCGGCCGGCGTTAAAGCAGGCGCTCTCGACCATCACGTCGACGGTGTCGTCCTCGATCTCGGAATCCATGCCGCCCATAACGCCGGCCAGCGCCACGGGGCGCTCGCCGTCGGTGATGAGGCCCATGCCGGCGTCGAGCACGCGCTCCTCGCCATCGAGCGTCGTAAACTTCTCGTCCTGCTGGGCGGCGCGAACCACCACGCGGCGGTGGCCGTCGCGCTCGGCAAAGGTAGACAGGTCAAAGGCATGCAGCGGCTGACCGGTGAGCATCATCACGTAGTTGGTGATGTCGACGATGTTGTTGTGCGGGCGCACGCCCAGGGCGTTGAGGCGCTTGACCATCCAGTCGGGCGACGGGCCGACCTTCACGTTACGCACGATGCGGGCGACGTAGCGGTCGCACAGGCCCTCGTCGGCGATCTCGACGGAAAGCTCGTCGTCGGTCGCGCGGCCGGTCTCCGCCTTGATGGCGGGCAGCTCAACGTGGAAATCGCGGTCGAAGATGGCGCCGGTCTCGCGGGCCATGCCGATCATGGACAGGCAATCGGGACGGTTGGGCGTGATCTCGCAGTCGAGCACGGTGTCGCTCGAGCCCACATACTCGGCAAACGGCATGCCGCAGGGCGTATCCTCGGGCAGGATCATGATGCCGGAGTGGTCGCCGCCCAGACCGAGCTCGCGCGCGGAGCAGTTCATGCCCATGGACACGACGCCGCGCAGCTTGCTCTTCTTGATCTTGATGTCGCCGGGCAGCTCGGCACCGATCATGGCCGTGACGATGTGGTCGCCGGCCTCAAAGTTCTGCGCGCCGCAGACAATCTGCAGCGGAGCGGGGTTGCCGTCGGCGTCGAGGTTCTTGTCGCCCACGTCGACCGAGCACACATACATATGGTCGCTATCGGGGTGCGGGGTCTTGGTGAGCACCTTGGCGGTCACTACATGGTCGAAGGACTCGCCCACGGTGTCGATCGCCTCGACCTCGGTGCCGGTACGGATATATTCGTCCGAAAGGGTCTTAGGATCCTCCGGAATATCGATCATGGTCTTGAGCCAGTCGTAAGAAACGCGCATCTAACTGGTCTCCTTTCATAAATGCGGCTTTGAGCCAAAAAACTGCAACGGAGACGGGTTTTCCAAGTGCCGCAGATTGCCTTGAAAGAGGAGGGCCGCGTACTTAGGTACGCAACCGACGATTGAAAGGCAAGGTGCGGTGCTTGGGAAAGCCGCCGGGCCTAGAACTGATTTAAGAAGCGCATATCGCCTGTCATGAGCGTTCTGAGGTCCGACAGGTCGTAGCGCAGTGCCGCGACGCGCTCGGCGCCAATACCAAAGGCGAAGCCGGTGTACTTCTCGGGGTCGATGCCGCAGTTGATCAGGACGTTGGGGTCGACCATGCCGCAGCCCAGGATCTCGATCCAGCCGCTATGCTTGCAGAAGTTGCAGCCCTTGCCGCCGCACACGTGACAGCTTACGTCCACCTCGCAGCTGGGCTCGGTGAAGGGGAAGAAGTGCGGACGGTAGCGCGTCTTGCGGTCCTCGCCAAACATGCACTTAACAAAGTAGTCGAGCGTGCCCTTCAGATCGCCAAAGGTAATGCCCTCGTCGACGACCAGGCCCTCGATCTGGTTGAACTGCGGCAGGTGGCAGGCGTCGGCCGTGTCGGGACGGTAGACGGTGCCCGGGCAGATCATGTAGATGGGCGGCTTCTGCGACTCCATGGTGTGGATCTGCACGCCCGAGGTCTGGGTGCGCAGCAGCACGTCGGACTCGCCGTGGGCGTGAGCCTCGGGGTGCGTGACGCTGCCGGGGTTGTTGTCGACCACGTAGAACGTATCGCGGGCCGAGCGGCTCGGGTGATCCATGGGCGCGTTGAGCGCGGTGAAGTTGTAATAGGAGGTGTCGACCATGGGACCGGACTCGACGGTGTAGCCGATGCCGCAGAAGATGTCCTCGGCCTCCTCGATGATCTGCTTGATCAGGTGCTGGTGACCAATCTGCGGACGGACGCCCGGCAGCGTGATGTCGACAGCGTCGTGCTCCAGTGCGCGCTTGAGGGCGGCGGCCTTCATCTCGGTGGTGCGCTCGTCGAGCATGCCCTCGATCAGCTGGCGCATCTCGTTGGCGCGTTTGCCCATGACGGGGCGATCCTCGGGGGCGAGCTTGCCCATCATACGCATCAGGCCGGTGATGCGGCCCTTGCGGCCGAGCAGCTCAACGCGCGCAGCCTCGAGCTTGGCGGCGTCGTCGGCGCCTGCGACGAGCTCCTTGGCCTCTTCCTCGAGTTTGACCAGATCATCAATCAGACTCATGTCTTCCCTTTCGTCTCTCGCGCATCCGCCTGCCGGGGTGGCTGGCGCCGCCCGACGCTTACGGATGTGCGGCCCGGTTCGGTAACAAAAAACCGCCCTCGGGCATGTGCATTGCCCAAGGACGGTTGAATTCCGCGGTACCACCTTGTTTGACCCGGCGGATGTCTGGCCCGCCGTGCCCACTCTGCGCCCCTTATCGCGAGGCTCACGGCTTCCCTACTGGGGCTTCGCCGCCGCTAGCCGCGCGCCCGTTGAGGTCGCTGCTCGGGAGTGAACGCTTGGCCCTTGCCACCGCAGGAAGGCTTGCAGCCCATGACCTTCCCTCTCTTGCCGGCGACGCGGCGGGCAAAACCCTCTCCGTCAACGCATTGGGCTATAGGATAACACATTTCGCGAGCGCATCACCGCGTTCCGTTTTGTTCGCACTGGGTACAAGGCAGGTAGCTGTGCAAACTGGCCGTGCACCCGCCTGCGGCGCTCGGCCTGCGAGATTAAGGATACGGTATGGGAAAGAAACTCGATAAGAAGGCCAAGGCCGCCGTGGCAAAGGCTGCCAAGGGCGTCAAGGCTGCTAAAGTCGACAAGGCCGTCAAAAAGTTCCGCAAACTCGAGGGCAAGCTGTGGACTCGCGAGTACCTGCTCAAGATTGCCGAGTTCGATGGAGCGACGATTGCTCCTGCCAACGGCGCAGCAGCGCGTGCCGACGCCATGGGCACGCTTGCCGGCGAGCATCACAAGCTGCTGACCAGTGAGAAGTCCGTTGAGCTCGTACGCTCGTTAGCGCGCGAGACCGTCGCCGGCGGCAAAATCGACGACCCTCAGCTGCTCGACGAGATCCGTGTGCTCGGCCGCGATCAACGTGAGGCCAGTGCCATCCCCACCGAAGAAGCCGAGGCCTGGACCAGGCTCACCTGCGAGGCGGACGCCGTGTGGCACAAGGCCAAGGCAGCCAACGACTGGGCGAGCTTTGAGACCTATGTGGATAGAATCGTCGCCCAACTTAAGCATCAGGCCGAGCTCATGGACCCCAAGCGCGATCCATACGACGTTTGGCTCGACCAGTACGAGCGCGGCCTTTCCGTCAAGAGCTTCGATGCGTTTTGCGATGAGGTCAAGGCCACGGTCGTGCCGCTCGTGCACGCCATCGGCGAGCGCGGCCAGCAGCCGGCTGCCGACTTTTTGCACGCCCGCGTGCCCGAGGCCGCCCAGCGTGCCATGAGCTTCGACCTTATGAAGCTTGTCGGCCTGGACCTGGACGACACCACGCTTGCCTTTACCGAGCATCCGTTTAGCGAGGGCTTTGCCGTGGGTGATGCGCGCATCGCGACGCACATCTACGAGGACGACTGCATCTCCAACGTCTACAGCATCATCCACGAGGCGGGGCACACCATGTACGAGCTGGGCGTCAATCCCGCCTATGCGCGCACATGCTTGGAGGGCGGCACCTCCATGGGCATCCACGAGAGCCAGAGCCGCTTTTTCGAGAACACCGTGGGTCGCAGCCGCGCCTTTATGGGCCCGCTGCTCGAGGTGCTGCGTCGTCACGCGCCCGAGGTCTACGGCGACGTCGACGAAGACACGCTCTACCGCGCCGTGAACATCGCGCAGCCGTCGTTGATCCGCACCGAGGCCGACGAGCTCACCTATCCGCTGCATATTATGGTGCGCTACCAGATCGAGCGCATGCTGTTTGCCGGCGAGGCTACGGCCAAGGACATCCCCGCGCTTTGGAATCGCTTTATGGACGAGTACCTGGGCATTCCCGTTCCCGACGACACGCACGGCTGCCTGCAGGATACGCATTGGAGCGGCGGTTCGTTTGGCTACTTCCCCACGTATGCGCTGGGTAGCGCCTACGATGCCATGTTTGTGCCGGCCATGTGCCGCGACGGTGTCGACCTCAATGGCGCCTGTGCGAGCGGCGACCTGGCACCCGTCCGCACCTGGCTGGGCGAGCACATTTGGCAGTGGGGCCGCGCCAAAGACGCGCCGGAACTCATCAAGGGCGCCTGCGGCATGGCCTTTGACGCCCGCTACTACTGCAGCTACCTGCAGGACAAGTTCACCACGCTGTACGAGCTGTAAAGATTGACCAGCACGCCATCGCCATCGCCAACCATGTTGACGCCAATGTCTTGGCAACGTCAGCGAAAACGACCCTAAGCGAGCAAGGTGACGTGAAATGAAAGGGCGCTGACCTTCTGGTCGCGCCCTTGAAATTGAACGTCAGATTGCCGCTTAGGGGCGTTTGCAGCGTCGAGCAGTTACGCAGTTTGGTAAAACCGCGTAACTACAGAGCCTCGAGTGCGTTGGCGATGCGCTTCATGGCGGCATCGGCGGATGCTTGGTCGGGCGCCTCGGCCAGCACGCGGATAACCGACTCGGTTCCGCTCTTGCGTACGAGCACACGGCCCTCGCCTGCCAGTGCAGCCTCGGCCTCGGCGATGGCGTTCTGCACGCCCATGTTCTCGAGCGCGGCGTCCTTGTCCGCCACGCGCACGGCCACCTGCGCCTGCGGTAGCAGCTTGCACGGAGCCGTGAGCTGCGAGAGCGTCTCGCGCTCGGCGCGGATCACTTCCATCACGCGCAGCGAGGTCATAATGCCGTCGCCCGTGCGCTCGATATCGCCAAAGATCGTGTGGCCCGTCTGTTCGCCGCCCAGGCTGTAACCGCCCTCGCGCATCTTGGCATACACGTGACGGTCGCCCACACCGCTGGTCACGGCACTTAGGCCGGCAAGCTCCAACGACTTGATCAGGCCAAAGTTGCTGGCAATCGTCGGAACCACGGTACCGCCAGAAAGGCGACCGTGCTTGTTCAGGTACACGCCGCACACGTACAGGATCTGGTCGCCATCGACCACGCGGCCGCGCTCGTCCACGGCCAGGCAGCGGTCGGCATCGCCGTCGTAGGCAAAGCCCACGTCCAGGCCCTGCTCCACCACGTGGCGCTGCAGACGCTCCATATGCGTGGAGCCGCAGTCGACGTTGATGTTAAAACCATCAGGCGCGGCATTGATCACGCGCACGTCGGCGCCCAGCGCGTCGAACACCGGCTTGGCCACCGAGGACGCCGAGCCGTTGGCGCAGTCGATGCCGATCTTGACGCCCTGCAGCGAAAAGTTCGCGCTGGCGATGAGCGAGGCAATGTAGCGGTTGCGGCCCTGCATGTAGTCCACCGTGGCGCCGATGTGGTTGCCCGTGGCCAGCGGCACCTCGCTCTTGCCATCGACGTAGTCCTCGATGAGCTCCAGTACGTCCTCGTCCATCTTAAAACCGTCGCTATTGACGAGCTTAATGCCGTTATCGCAAAACGGGTTGTGGCTCGCGCTGATCATGATGCCGCAATCGAAGCAGCCTTCCACGGTCTGATGCGCTACGCCCGGCGTGGGGATCACGTGCAGCATATAGGCGTCCGCACCGCTCGCGACCAGGCCACTCACCAGCGCCGCCTCGAACATATAACTCGAGCGACGCGTGTCCTTACCCACGATGACGCGCGCCTTGCGCTCGCGGTTGGCGCCGTAATACCAGCCCACAAAACGGCCAATCTTATAAGCGTGCTCTACCGTCAGCCCAACGTTAGCCTCACCGCGAAAGCCGTCGGTGCCAAAGTACTTCATATCTTACTTATCCTGTTCGAACGTTTGAGCGGTTGGCGTGGTACGAACCTTAAGCTCTTTGTGCCCAGAGTCCTTCGAAGTCGTGACCGTGTACTCGACCTTTATGTCTTGTCCAAGAAGCATGTGGACACCGCCCCATGCAACCTTCAAGCCATCGTGCGTCGCTTCGTTCATCTCGATAGAACCGGAGCCCGAAGTCTTAATGTCCGAAATGCTGCCTCCCGCAGGAGCATAGAGATAAAGCCTCAGCACCTCATCATCAATATCCTGGCTAATGCCGTTATGGCCCTGAAAATAACCAGGCATCTCGGCCTTCTCCTGAGGGGTCATCGTGTTCTTGAGCGTGGTGGTCACTCGATACGTCGTCGAGCCATCGGCATTTTCAACCGAAGAATCGATGGTGACTCGCTTGTCGAGGAACCAATCCATCTTTGAATAGCTGTAGTTGTTCACATAGACGCCCAAGATCGGAGCCTCCGACGTATCGGTTTGGAGGGCGCCCGATATTCCAAGAGCCTTCGCGGCCTTTTCCTCGTCATCGTTTCTCGAATACATGAGGATGCGACCCTCGGAAGCGCCCTTTTCGATGGCGGCAGCAATCTTAGCAATATCGCTGGAGCCCAGTTCGTCCACGATCTTGTTAAAAGCCGATCCGGCAACCGCCGCAAAAATGGCGTCCTGTTCCTCTACCGGGTAATTCCAATAAATATCGTGCAGCAGCACCTTTGCAGCGTTGCTTCCATCAACGACGGTACCGTCAGGAAGCTGTGTGCCGCCTACAATGCCGAGCATATACTGCAAAAATACCGGATCGACTGCAAATACACCGTCGATGTCATCTCCGACAATGGCCTTCTGCATATCGCTGGCAAGCTGAGCCGCACGCGGATAATCGGGCGTCATCGTAACGTCACCCATCGTGTATCCGAGCGTGTTGAATCCGGTCAGGCCCCATCCGGTCGTGAACAAGTTTGCTTCTTCATCGGTGATGGGAAGCGGGCTCAAAGGCTCTTTCATCATGTCGACTTTGACAAAATCGCCCAGTTCGAGCTTACCATCAGTCACCGACATCACGCCGCGAGAACCGGGAAAACCGCCACAGGCGCGGATCTCGACATTGCTCATCGCGAGCACAAGATAATGACGCGTCTGGCCGTTGGCGCCGAGCATCTGGGGAAGGACGGGGGCAACCTTCTCCGCCGCGTCAACCGCGCCATTGAGGGTGGCAAAGCCGTCCTTGGCCTTATCGACCAGCTCGGTCACCTGAGAAATATGAGTATCGCCAATGCCCTGGACCTTCTCGTTGGCGCTCTTGAACACCTTGGAGCTATCGGAAAGCGAATCGGCAACGGCCTGCAGCGCGGACACGTTGATATTCCCATCCTGGAACAGCTTGCCGGGCGTGGCCTGCGAAAGGTTATCGGCCATGGGAACCAGCGCATTGCTCGAGACATCGGACAGGGCGTCGATCATGGTGCGGGCAGCATTGATGTCGCCGCCATACACCGGGATAAACGAAGCCGCCGTCCACAGCGGGCTCGAGGTCTCCGCCTTCATGCTGTCGCAGAGCTCATCAATCTTCTTCGCGTCGTCAGGCAGCGTCGAAAAATCGCCCGACGTGACCTTGTCCTTAAGGCCACCGACGATCTCGACAGCCTCCTTCGCTTCGCTCTTTACGGTCTTTGCCGAGTTAAGCAGCATAAAGCCGCTTGCGCCAAGCGCAACGAGAAGCACCGCGACTACAGCGGCAATAATGGCGCCAGTGTGACGCTTTTTGCGCTCGCCTTTGCGATGGCGATGACGGACCAGACCGTCAGAGGTCGAACTCGACGAAGCGTCGCTACCGTAGTTCAAGCCAAAATCGTAATAATCTTCCTTGGAACCCGAGCCCGCAAACTGGGCACCGCCATCATCCAGGCGGGCGAACGTGCCAGTCTCGGAGGCGCCGGTGTAAATCGTGCCAAGGTTACCCGTAAGCCCCGCGCCACCGGCAGAGGGAGTATTGTTGGCGGCCTTGCCGGCATTAACGTTGCCGGCGGTATTCGCGGCGTTGGCAACACCTGCGTTGTTCGCAGGTGCCGAAGGAGCCCCGCTCGGCTGCGACGTGGAGGTTGCACCGCCCGCAAAGACATTCCCTCTTGCACGGCCGGTCTTTTTTGCCTTTTGAGACTGCTCGTACAGAGCGGTAAACATCGCCGTCTCGCCCGGGGACACGCGCTTACCGGAACCGCCCTGTCCAGCGCCGCCCGGCGTGCCGGCCTTACCAGCCCCGTTCGGACGCGGCGGAACTGCAGGACGGCCGCTATCGCTGCCCTTAAAGTGATTACCAGCCATAAAGAAATCCTCGCAATTGAGTCGCAATGAAAAAGTCCATAACGTTACTAGTTTATGGCATTTTGGGCATCGACAGCTAAACTCCAGACACGGACATCAATTGGCGAAAATGCGGCACAACACCTTTTCCGTCTTGGCGGCGGCGCCAGCTACACCGTCAAAAACACCATCGCGATAATCATGGCAAAGCCCGCCAGGTCGGTGGGCAAAAACACCGTTCCCAGCATAAGGGCGCTGGTGATGGTGGCCGAAACCGGCTCCATGGTTCCAAGGAGGCTCGCGCGCACCGAGCCAATCTCCTTAACGCCCTGCATGTAGAACATATAGGCGAAGAACGACCCCACCACAATAAATATCGCGAGCGCGCCGACACCCGAGGGGCCGAGCGCCGGCATATGCGCCCACGGCTGGGTAAAGATGCTCATCACGATTCCCGCCGAAAGCATGGCCGAGCCCGTGACGACCGAGCTGCCGTATTTGTTGAGGATTCCGGCAGGGATGATTGCTATGCAGGCACCGCCCACTGCGCACAAAAGGCCCGCGAGCAGGCCCATTGGCGAGATACTGAGCGTACAAGGGTCGCCGCCCGTGGCAATTAAAAACGTTCCGCCCAAGGCGAGCAAAATGCCAAGCGCCTCGCGCGTGCGCGGCAGTCGATGCGCGGTGACGCAGGCATACCCCATGACGACCACCAGCTGCAGACACTGAAAGACGGTCGCGGTGCCCGCGTTGGTCAGGCGCACGGCTGACAGATAGCAAAGCTGGTTGAACAGCAGGCCAAAGATCGTAAATAGGATGAGCTGCTTGCGATCGGCAGGGGTGGTCCACAGCCTGACCAGGCGGTCGCGATCTTTTCTGAGCACGACGAACATAAAGAGCAGGCCAGCGATAACTTGGCGCACGCTCATCAGCCAAAATGTCTCGATATGGCACACGTCAAAGAGGTAGCTGGCACTGGTGCCAGAAAAACCCCAAAACGTACCGCCGGCAAACGCGGCGAGCGTGCCCAGGGCCATCTTGCGCGTCTGGGCATCGTTGAGGCGGTCGCGCCATGCGCGGCGGGTGCTGCGGCTCAGCTCGTCAGTTCCCTCGGGCACGACAAAATCGGCCGCCGCCGTCATCGGCACCGAAGCCTTTTTACGTGCACGCTGCGCTGTGCGCTCCTGTTCCATTCCACTCCCCAGAAATCAATTGGCAACAAAGCGCTCAAACTGTAGCACGAATATTGATACGGAAATGCGGGCGATTCGGAACATCTGCGAGCGTCCAAATTGCAGGGACGAAAGGCACCGATGAGCTATGCCGAGTGGTTGGAATCGTCTAGAACGCCGGGGGCGGCTTCCGCACTTCCCTCAGCATGCTCGCCATCGTCCCGTTCCTTGTCGCTGTCCCGGCCCTCCTGCTCGCGACGGCGCTTTTCGCGAATCTGCTCAACGGCGGCTCGCAAGGCGGCCTCGTCCTCGGCGCGTGCCACCTCTTGCGTTGTCTTGACCATATGGCGAATCTCGAGCACCAGCAGCACGATCAGCGGCACCACGATAAGCGGAAAGAACAGCAGCGGATTGGTGAGCAACGAGACCACCACGCCCAGCCCCGCCGAGACAAAGACCACGCGCCCCACCACGTCGGCGGCGGGCACGGGCGCGGCGTCCTCGACCGGATTGGCATCGCCCTTGGTGCGGTAGACCGGCGTGCCGTCGGCCGCGGCCTCCACGGATACGATGCGGTGCGTGTTGAGCGAACCCTCCAGCGCGTCATCGGACGAATGGAAGGTGATGATATCGCCCACCTGGTAGGCTTGGCTGTTGTCGGTATCGACGACGATAAACGAGTGCACGGGAATCGCCGGCTCCATCGAACCGGTCAGTGTGCGCATAAAGCCATAGCCCATGATGGTGGGGATCTCGCCGGCGGGCGTGAACACCGTGCGCAGCAACACCACAAAGGCGACCAGGATCACCACGGTCGCCAGCACGTTGATCACGCGGAGCACGTGCTTCATCACTTGTCGTCGTCCTTTGCGGAAGTCTCGGGGTCGGCAGCGACCTCGCCCTCGGTGGCATCCGCCGCAGAAGCGCCATCCTCGTCAGGCGCGGCGACCACGCCCTCGGCGGCCTCTCCGCGCAAGCGAGCCAGCAGATAGCGCGACAGGCTGTTGCCCTCGGCACGGCGCTCGGCGCGGGCGCGATCGCGCTCGGCCTGTTCCAGCTCGTGCGCCAACGAGGCCAAGCGCTGCTGCATCTCCGCGCGGGCGGCCTCGAGCTCGCGCTCGTGCGCGGCCTTTGCGGCGGCGAGCTCCTGCTCGATGCGCTCCCCTGCCGCACGCTCGGCTGCGGCGATACGCTCGTCGGCGTCGGCACGGGCGTCCTCGGCGGCACGCGTCGCGGCATCGCGCTCGGCAGCGGCGGCGGCGACCTTCTCGCCGGCATCCACCGCGGCCTGCTCCACGGCAGAATCGGCGGCCGCGTAGGCGGCATCGATCGCGGCATCGGCAGCCTGCTGAGCGGCGGAAACCTTCTCCTCGGCCGCAGCAACGGTGTCGGCAAGCGCCTGCTCCGCTGCTGCCGCGGCGGCGTCCGCCGCCTCCTGCGCGGCACGGGCATCGCGCTCGGCCGTCAGCTGCACTTCCTCAATCTGCAGCTGAGCGGCGTCCAGCTTGGCATGCAGCTCGGCAACCTCCTTGGCGCACACCTCGCGCACGCCGGCAAGCTCGGCCGCGGCGGCATCCTTGGCAGCTTGCAGCTCGGCGGCATCGGCTTCCGTCTTGGCAGCCAGGGCCGCAGCAGCGTCGCTCTTGACCTGTGCGACCTGCTCGGCGGCTGCCTGCTCGGCGGCGGCAACCTTGGCATCGGCATCGGCACGGGCAGCCGCAACCTCGGCATCGGCCTCGGCGCGCATCTGCTCAAGCTGGGCAGCTGCGGTCGAGCGCGCCTCAGCGGCAGCATCCTCGGCGGCTTTCTTGCCGGTCTCGACATCCTCCAGCGAGCCGCGCAGCTCCTCGGCATCCGCCTCGGCAATCTGCGCGCGCTGCGTCAACGCCAGCTCACGCGTCTTGGCCTCGTCCAGCTCGTCGGCCAGGTCATCGCGCTCATCGGTCAGCGCATGCGCCTGCACCTTCCAGGACGTAAGCTGCCCCTGTAGCTCCTCAATCTGCTCGCGGGCCTCGGCCAGTGCCTGCTCGGCATCGAGCTGAGCCTGCGTGACCTCCTCCACAAACACGCGCCGGACCTCAACGTCGGGCAGGTCGGGGCTATCGACCTGCACCTCCTTGATCTCCTTGATGAACTTGGGCGCCACCGGCGCGTGTTGTACGCTCTCGAGCTCCTGCAGGTTGCGCTCGTCATCAGTCAGGCTCTTAAAGACGGCGTAGTTATTGATGAGGTTGGTGTACATCTGCACCATGTACTCGTCATCGAACGCCAGCGCCTGCTGCTGCACGTCGATGTTGTATCCCACCTTGTCATAGCGCTCCATAAACTGCCACAGCTGGTAGCACTTGCGGTAGTTGGGGTCTTTCATGATGAGGTTGGTGCGTTGAATGGGGCTGCGGACCGCGCTGCAGCCGTTCATGATCTGGCAGAACGACGCGCCGCGCAGCGCCATGACCAGGCGGCGCACGCGGTCGATGCGCATAAAGACGTCCATGTTGTCGGCGTCGTTCTCGGCAAAGCTCTGACGGTTTTTGACCGTCATCTCCACGCTGTACTCGATCTGCTCGTACGCGTCATCGATAGTGCTGTGCATCTTAAAGCGGTTGCGGATCTCGTTGCCCGTCGACCAAAAGATGACGTCGGTGCGCTTGTCCACAAACGTCAGCAGGCGCTGAATCAGGTGGTAGATAAAGCGGTTCTCGTACAGGTCGTAGGTCTCAACGGTATTGACATTGAGGATGCGCGTGGGGTGAACTCCGCCGTCGTCGCTCGGCGCCAAAAACTGCGTGTTTTGGCTCAGATGGCGAACGCTGTCGGCGCTGATCTTTTTGGCGAGCGAGACCGGCACCACCTCTTCCTCGGTGGTGATAAAGCGGCGCGGCTTTTCGATGATGGTGTTGATGGCGTCGAGCGAGTCCTCGATCATGCTGATCCATTCCTCGTCCACCACCTTGACGAGCTCCTCGCGCTGCTGTTCGATCGTGGTGCCCGAGGCCTGCGCCATCTCAAACAGATAGCGGAAGTAGCGGCTGTCCTCCTGGATGGGCTCCATCTGCTCGGAGAAGCTGGTATAGAGGTCCTGAATGGTCTCGGACATGGGTTACTCCATAGATTGGATCGATCGGAAAGGGGCGGGGCGACATCACGTCGCCCCGCGCTTACGACATTAGTAGAAATTCTGGATCCGCTGCAGGTACATGACGGAATCGGGCAGACCGCCCTCGCCAAAGGTCTTCTCAATGTACTCGATCAGGCCCTTCATCTCGTCGCGCACAAAGCTCACGTTCATGGACTCAAACTTCTTGAGCACCTTGCGGGCGATGATGTAGTCCATGCCGCCCAGCTCGGTGCCGCCGCACGCCACGTACACGGGGATAAAGTCGTACATCTGCTTGATGATACGGTTACCAAAGGCCAGCTTAAAGCGGGTCTGCAGGTACTGGTCCAGCTTGTGCATCTTCTGGAGCAGCTCCTCGTCGATCACATACTCGACCTTGGCCTTTTGGAATAGATACTGCAGGTGATCGGCCGTCACGTGCACGCGCTCGTGCGGCTCGCACTCAAACGCGTCGGCGCGCTCGTTGAGCTCGATGGGGATTGCGCGGTCGTACACCTTGTCCGTGATGGTAAAGGTGGAGTCGTCGTTGTTGGCCGTGCCGATAAACCACAGGCTGTCGGGAATGGTGAGCTTGCCGTCGTGCAGGGCCTTGGGGTCGGCGGCCCACTGGGTGGGCACCAGGTCGAGCACCCATTCGTCGTGGCTGGGCATCTCGAGCACCGACAGGATCTCGGCAAAGTAGTACTCCACGCGGGCGAGGTTCATCTCGTCGAGCACGATCATGGACGGGTCCTGGCGAAGGCCCGCCTCATACACGGCGCGGAGGAACTCGGTCTCGTTAAAGCGCTTGGAAAACTCGTTGAAGTAGCCCAGCACCTCGGTGCGGTCGCGGAAGCTCGGCTGCACCGAAACGATGGTCGCGGGGTTGTCCAAGTAGCGGCTAAAGCTGTAGGGCAGCGACGTCTTACCGGTACCCGAGATGCCCTCCAGGATCAGCAGCTTGGAGGCGGCCATGCCGGCCACAAAGCGGCGGATGATCTCGGGCGTGTAGTAGAGCTTCATCTGGCTGCACGCAAACGCGCGGAAGCTGTCGACAAAGTCCTCCAGCGAGATGGCATCGTCGTAGACCGGCGATTCCCAGTCGCGGTACTTAAGGTCCACCAGGGACAGCTTGGGGAAGCGGTTGGCTTGGGCGATCTCTTTTTCCTCGGCAAGGGTCTTGGCCTCGACGGTCGCCTTGGCCATGGCGGCCGCGGCATCCTTGACGCCCGCACCGTCGAGCGCGAGCGACGCGTTGCCCGACATGACGGCCGTCGCCGCGGCGCCCTCGCCCGCAGCGGCACCCGTAGCGGCACCTGCGGCGGCGCCCACCACGTTACCCACCGTGGGCAGATGGTCGTCGGCCAGGGCCGAGGCGCCCACGTACGGAATCTGCTTGGTGCCGCCCATGGCATTGACCTTGAGCGCCAGCAGCTTGTTCTTCTCGTCCATGAGGTCGAGCACCTGCTTGTTCAGGCGGCCGATCTCGCGATAGAGCGCCTTGTTGGACGTGTCGTCGCGATGCAGGCGACGGTTGATGCGGTAGTGGTGGATCAGAACGGCCACGATCAGCACGGGGACCGCGATGAGCATGGCAAACAGAATGACCGCGCCGATCTTGCCCACCAGGTCAAACGTGGTGAAGTAGGTCATAAAGATGTTGAAGTACTCAACCCAGCCAAACACCAGCAGGTTAAGGATGGAGCTCACGACGGCAACGACGTTGTAGACGACCTTTGCCAGTAGCTCCCAGGCAAATCCCAGAAACTCACTCACCGTCGGTACCCTCCTGCTTGGTCGCGCTCATCGCCGCCTCGGCCTCGGCCTTCAGACGACGGGCTTCCTCGAGCTTGGCCTCGGCCTGGGCAAGCTGCTCGGCGGCGTTATCGGCCGTGACGGTAGTGTCACCCTTGCCCTCGGCGTCCACGATGGCAGCCGCGGCGGCCAGGCGGTCCTCCTCGGCCATAGCGCGCTTAAGGTTCATGCCCACCACGATGAGGTGATACACCTGGTAGATAAAGAACAGCAGCATGGGCAGCACGATCACAATGAGGAAGCCCATGGAGCTGGACAGGAAGTCCATGACCTTGCCCATCTGCGGCAGCGCGAACACGTACTTGCCCACGATATCGCCGTCGCTGATGATGTGCGTATCGGCCACGTCGTTGTTATCGCCCTTGGTGGTAAAGCTGCGCATGCCGTTGACCTCGTCGATGGCGGCGATGCGGTGCGTGTTGAGCGCGTACTCGTTGTCGATGATGGTATGGAACGTCACGATGTCGCCCACCTCGAGCTTGGAGGTGTCACACTTTTTGATGAAGATGAGGTCGCCCTTGTTAAACGTGGGAGCCATGGAGTCGGACTGCACGGCGAGCGGGGTGAAGCCGGCGATGTCCGAGACGCTGCCGTCCTCGCGCGTGGCGAGCGTGGTAAACGCATACAGGGCCGCCACCAGGATGATGATCCACATGACAACGCTCAGCGCGATGGATGCGACTTTTTTAACAGATTGCATGATGTCCCTTACTACCGTGTCTGTCTAGGTCGTGCGCGGCCCGATGGCCGCCGTGCGTATCTACTGTTCCTCGATGCCCTCGAAGCGCATCGAAACCGAATAGTTAGCTCCCTTTAGCATATTAGTGCAATTTGGGTCCGTTCCCTCGAGCCATATGCGAACGGTTACCGGCTTGTCCGTTTCTGTTATCAGGTCGAACATGTCGCTGGCCGCGGTCGCCTCGCCCGAGTCGAGCCCAAAGACGGTGGCCGAGCCAGATGAACCGCCGCCCCCGTTAGGGTTGTAGACCCAAGTATGACCGTCGGCGGTAAAGCTCATGCGCATGGCGCTTGCCATGCCCTGCGTGTCGGAGCTGAACCGCGTGCCGGACACGCCGCCGTCGCCATCCTGCCCGGTCAGGCGAACGCGCAGGTCCGTACTGCTCATAAAGTGCAGCGTGAACTCCAGGTAGGCACCGGTGGCGGGATCGGCAGTGGAACCGTCTTCGAAGGTAAAGGTCTGATAGTCGCTCGTGGTGACGGGCTTGAGCTTGGACGCGTCGATGTCCACGCCCTTTTCGCTGGCGATGCGCGCCGAGATCTGGTCGAAGCCCAGGCTGTGGACGTATTCGTCGAACGTGGCATGCTCGTCCAGGTCAAAGCGCAGCGAACCGTCGGCGTTGGCGTCGATCATGAGCATGCGGGTCTTGGCGCTATCGGCGATGGAGAACCAGGCGAACGTTGCCATGGCTATCGCCACCAGCGCAAACAGCACCAGCACCACGGTGGTAGTGAGCTTGCGGCGCAGGTCGATATCGGTGGGCGCGGCAACCGGAGCGCCGGTGGTCGGGCGGCGGTTGTCGGGCGTGGCGTGTGCCATTGCTACTCACCGTCCAAGGTCGCAAAGAGCGCCAGGTGCAAGGTGCCCGGATCCTGATAGAGATAGTCGGCGCTATCGGGGTCGGTGCCCTCGATGTAGTAATAGATATCCAAACGATAGGTCTGGCCAAGCCCAAGCGTGGCGAGCGTGTTCTGCGGGCGCGTGGCCGTCTCGCTCGTGTCCAGCGTATAGGCGGCCGGGTCCTGCGTCACGTTGGCACCGCAAGCGAGCTGGCCGTTTTGCCAACCCAGGAGCATGCTCTCGGTGTAGCCCGCCAGGCCCGTAGGCGCGGTCGCGGGGTGCTCGTCGCGATGGCCGCTATCGGAACTGTCGAGCTCAAAGATGTTGGTTGCAAGCACCTGGTTGCCGCTCGAGACTTTAATGCCCACGCGGGCTGCGCGCAGCAGCTCGGCGTCGGTGCCCTGCGGGACCAGCGATTCGGCCAGATACAGGTTGACCTTGCCCCTTACTTTGCTGGCGCCCGTTCCGGTAATGGTAGGGCGCAGATCGATCCAACCGTGGTAGAAGGCGGAGCCGTTGTCTTTTGCCTGCTCAAACACTGTGGCATCGCCGGCAGAGTTGTTTTGCGCACAGGCAGCAAAGCCGTTGAGGTCAAAGGTCGAGACCGGGTAGAGCGTCACGGCGCCGGTCGCGTTGGAAGTTAGGGAAACGTCACCCTGCTGCGACCAGCTGCCGCGGTCGGCGTCACCCAGCTCCAGCACCAGCTTGGACGTGTCGCTGTGCACGCTCACCGAGTTGGTGTTGACCTTCATGTTGCTGGTAAACCAGGCGTAGGTCGCGGCGCCCAAAGTGGCGGCGAGCGCCACCATAACGAGCGCGATGTAGGCACGCGCGCGGCAAGCGTGGCGGCGGGCAGCGGTGCCCTCGAGGACCTGGCGCTCGGCGGCCACGCTGGAGGGGGCCGTGGGGCTCTCACTCTGGGTTTTGGCCTCGCAGCCATCTGCTGGCATGTGCTTCTGATCTTCCATGTCGCTCGCCCCCTTACGCCTTGGCCGCGGCAAAGGCAAGCTGCAGCACCACATCGCGGGCCTGGGCCTCGTCGATGCAATTGGCGTCGCAGCCTTCCATGTACACAACGTAGTGAACGCTTGCCACCTCGTTGGCGGCCAGCGTGCAGATGGGCGTGGCGCCCGCGCGCGCCGTGGGCGTGTCGCCGGTGCCGTCCATGCTGTAGGCGCTTATGGCGCGCGCAGGGTCGGCGGTGTAGGTCCAGCCCGAGGCGCCCGCCGCCACGACCACGCCGTCTTGCGCGGTGGTGCGCCTGCTGGTGGCGCCCGCGGTGCTGCCCAGGTCGTCGCAGGTAAAGATGTGCGTCTGCGTACCCGACTGGGTCGTGATCACAAGCCCCAGGCGCAGTGCGGCCAGCAGCTGTGGGTCGCTCGTCACACTCATCTGACCCGGATGCAGGTACACGTTGAGGGCGCTGTCGCCGCCCTTAAGGTACAGCGTGCCCGAAAGGGCATAGTCGTCCAGCTGCGCGGTGCAGTCGGCGTAGTCGGTCGTGATGCCCGCGGCGTTTTGGAACGTGCCGCGCCAAAAGCGGGAAAGGTCCGAC
Organism: uncultured Collinsella sp.; assembly: GCA_900544755.1. Classification (GTDB taxonomy): domain Bacteria; phylum Actinomycetota; class Coriobacteriia; order Coriobacteriales; family Coriobacteriaceae; genus Collinsella. Next base: position 19,594 of record UQWQ01000025.1, read on the forward strand.
GTCGAGATGGGATAGAGCGTCTTGTCGGCGTCGGCAAGCGTGGCCGTCGTGTCCCAGGGCCCGTTGGCCGAAAGGCCAATCTGCAGGTCGGAGCCCTCGTCACTTACCGTATGCGCCACGGGCGTCACGTTGGTGTAGCGCGAGTTGCTAAACCAGGCGTAGGTGGCGGCGCTCAAGGCAGCTACCAGCACCAGCATCCATGCGGCCGCAGCAACCATGCGGCGGCGCGAGCTTAGGATGTCTTTGATGTTCGATGTACTCATCCCCGGCCCCCTTACGAACGCTTGCCGGCAAAGCGCAGCGCCAGCGATTGCAGACTGGTGGCGGCTAGGTTGTTGGTGCAGTCGGGGTCGCAGCCTTCCAGCCACACGTACACATCCACGCGCACAGGCGTGCTGCGGTTGGCGCCCTTGGCAGCGGCGGGCAGGCTGCAGATCTTGGTCGTAGCCTCCTTGAGGCTCACGATGCCGGTGTCTTCGTTGTAGTCGCAGAAGTTTGCGCTAGTCAGCTGGTCAAAATGAACCGTGGCGCCATTGGAGCGGGTGCTGTCGAGCACCAGGTGATTCTGCTCGTTCTCGCCGGCATCCTTGCCGTCGAGCGTGTTGTAGCGCGCCTGGGGATTGCGCTCGCCTGAGACCTCAAAGACATACTGCCCCGTAACGGTGTCGCCCTGCCCCGGAGCATAGGTAACCAGGCCCACGCGCAGGGCGGTGGAGATGGGGTTTGCCGGGTCCTGCTCGGTAAAGTCGATGCCCGACAGGTACACGTCGGTCGCGGCCGAGTTGGTGGCCAGGTACAGGGAGGTCTTGTAGTAGTCGGAATGCTCGGCGGCACCAAACATGCTGGCAAAGAGCGAGTCCTGGGTGGTTCCGCCGGTAAAGCCCGTTACCTTTTGGAAGCCGTTGAGCACGTTGTCGGTCGAGACGGGGTCGAGCAGGCCCGAAAAGCTCAGGCCGGCGTTGGTTTTGTATTCGCCGTCGTACTCGTTGGAAATGAGGAAGGTCACGCCCGTGCCGGCGGCCATCTTGACTTCGGTGATGTGGCGGTTGGCGTTGTAGATGTACCAGGCATATGTTACGGCTCCGGCAGCAGCAAGCGCCACCAGCAACGTGGCGAGCATGCGATTGAACTGTTTTTGCAGCGAACGCGCGTCCGACATGCCCCTCCCCCAGATGCCGTGTTGTAAACCGCCTGGACATCATTTGCCCATAATGGAGTTATTTTACGCGAACGTGCAGTTCATCGGGGGTACAAACGGAATATTTCGCGTGCCCTTCGCGCTGCATCGGGGCGGATAGGGTCGCAAATCGCCGCTTTTTAAAAAATAGTTCTTGCCACTGGGCGGGAGCTCCGTTATATTATTTCCTGCGCACTCGCGCACCCTTGATCGGGCGTTTAGCTCAGGGGGAGAGCGCTTCCCTGACACGGAAGAGGTCAGAAGTTCAAATCTTCTAACGCCCACCAAATGTTCGCAGCTCAGAGGCATCGCCTCTGGGCTGTTTTGTTTTGGTCGCCAAATGGGTCGCCAAATACGTCACCAAATTTCGAGTTTTTGATCTTCCGGGATGCTTCTCAGTAGTCATCCGAGGAAACTCTCGTCTTCTCCGTTTGCATACACATATCTTTCAAGGATTCGTGCCGCGGTTGCATGAGGCTCGGCAAGGCACGACCGCAACATGTTGGTCAAGCATAATCTTTTGGATTCTTTTGGCGTGAGCGGCTTGGTTTTGGTAGGATTTGTCAGCGGCTTGACTAAGGGGGTTTTATAACTGCCATGCAGGTAGCCGTGTTGGTAACGTTTTACCGACTTGTCAAATACCCCTCATTTTTAATGCGTCTGCAAAATGACCAATTGCTTTGACCTGCTGAAACACTATATGTTGTGTTTGACCTAAAAAAAGAATACAGGATATAGATGCTTCTTTGTCGTATGATAGATGGCGGACAGAGAACGAAGACCTTAACTGCCTCTTTTGAACGTGTCCTTGAACCGCTTGATTGGCTCTAGGGAATGTCCGCATGGAGGCTTATGGTTTATCGAGAACACAGATTGCGCGACGGCGCCGCAAGGCAGGGGCAGGCCCTGCCGGGCATCGTTTGGCTCTGAAGCGCAATGAGACTACGACGCGAAAGAGGCAAGAGGATGAAGATCATCAAGCGCAGCGGCACCGAGGTTGTCTTTGACATCGATAAGATCGTCAATGCCATCCGCGCCGCAAACTTGGAGGTCGAGGAGAGCTCTCGTCTTACCGACCGCCAGGTGGTTTATGCGGCGCAAAACGTCGCCGAGGCATGCGAGAACGCGGGCCACACCGTTTCGGTCGAGGAGATCCAGGATTTGGTCGAGGACGAGATCATGCGTCTCGACTGCTACGAGGTCGCCCGCCACTACATCATCTATCGCTATGTTCAGAGCCTGAAGCGCCAGAAGAACACGACCGACGACAAGATTCTGTCGCTGATCGAGTGCAATAACGAAGAGGTCAAGCAGGAGAACTCTAACAAGAACCCGACCGTCAATTCCGTCCAGCGCGACTATATGGCCGGCGAGATTTCAAAGGATCTGACTCAGCGTGTGCTGCTGCCCCAGGAGATCGTGGATGCCCACAATGAGGGCCTGATCCACTTCCACGATTCCGACTACTTTGCCCAGCACATGCACAACTGCGACCTGGTGAACCTGGAGGACATGCTCCAGAACGGCACCGTTATCTCGGGCACGCTGATCGAGAAGCCGCACAGCTTCTCGACTGCCTGCAACATCGCGACGCAGATTATCGCCCAGGTTGCTTCCTCCCAGTACGGCGGCCAGTCTATTTCACTGACCCATCTCGCCCCGTTTGTTGAGGTGAGCCGTCAAAAGATTCGCGGCGAGGTTGCCCGCGAGCTCGAGGAGCTCGGTGTTTCGGCATCTGCCGAAAAGGTCCGTGAGGTCGTTGAGGACCGTCTGCGTGACGAGATCCGTCGCGGCGTCCAGACGATTCAGTATCAGGTTGTGACCCTTATGACCACAAACGGCCAGGCGCCGTTTGTGACGGTCTTTATGTATCTCAACGAGGCTCGCTCAGCGCAGGAGAAGCACGACCTTGCCATGATCGTGGAGGAGACGCTTCGTCAGCGCTATGAGGGCGTTAAGAACGAAGCCGGTGTGTGGATTACCCCGGCATTCCCCAAGCTTATCTATGTACTCGAGGACGATAATGTTCACGAGAATTCCCCGTACTTCTACCTGACCCAGCTGGCTGCCAAGTGCACCGCCAAGCGCATGGTGCCCGACTACATCTCCGAGAAGAAGATGCGCGAGCTCAAGCTGTCTAAGGGCGAGACCGCTGGCAACGGCGATTGCTACACCTGCATGGGTTGCCGCAGCTTCTTGACGCCCGACCGCTCCGGTAACGGATTTAACAATGTGGCCAACGCGCTGAACTATGACCCGAACAAGCCCAAGTACTATGGTCGCTTTAACCAGGGTGTTGTGACCATCAACCTGCCCGATGTCGCGCTGAGCTCGCATCAGGACATGGACAAGTTCTGGAAGATCTTCGATGAGCGCCTTGAGCTGTGCCATCGTGCCCTGCTGTGCCGTCATGAGCGCCTGATGGGTACGCTTTCGGATGCCGCACCGATTCTTTGGCAGTACGGTGCCCTCGCCCGCCTGAAGAAGGGCGAGACGATCGACAAGCTGCTCGTGGGCGGCTATTCCACCATCAGCCTGGGGTATGCCGGCCTGTATGAGTGCGTCAAGTACATGACGGGTCACAGCCACACCGAGAAGGAGGGCACGCCGTTCGCCATGGCCGTCATGCAGCGCATGAACGACAGGTGCGCGGAGTGGAAGGCCGAAAGTGATATCGATTTCTCGCTGTACGGTACGCCGTTGGAGTCGACGACCTACAAGTTCGCCAAGTGCCTGCAGCGTCGTTTTGGCATCATCCCGGGCGTGACGGACAAGGGCTACATCACCAACAGCTACCACGTCCACGTGTCCGAGGAGATCGACGCATTCGACAAGCTCAAGTTCGAGGGCATGTTCCAGCAGCTTTCGCCGGGCGGTGCCATTTCCTACGTCGAGGTTCCCAACATGCAGGACAACCTCAAGGCTGTCATTCGCGTGATGCAGTACATCTACGACAACATCATGTACGCCGAGCTCAACACCAAGAGCGACTACTGCCAGGCGTGCGGCTACGATGGCGAGATCAAGATTGTCGAGGATGACGGCAAGCTGGTGTGGGAGTGCCCCAGCTGCGGCAACCGCGACCAGG